>CAYZLI010000170.1:0-8071 GCA_964479195.1 uncultured Rhodocyclaceae bacterium | reverse complement strand
CCCCCACTTCCTTTTCCGCCAGCAACGCGGCGATGCCGCTGCGGTAGGCTTCCTTCAATTCTTCGACCAGGGGCTGCGCCCCTTCCACGGTGCCGGAGCGGCCGATGCGCTCGAGTTCGGTGCACAGGGCGGACATGCGGGTGAGACCGAGGTTCGTCAGGCTGGACAGGAAGCGGTGGGCCAAGTGCTCCAGTTCCGTGGGTGCCGCGTCCCGGGCCGCGCCCTCGATGGCCTCGATCAGTCGGGGCGCCTCGGCGCCGAACATGTCGATGAGCGTGACCAGGAGACCGGGACCGCTCTCACCTTGCAGTTGGCGCAGCTCCTCGATCCTCTCGCGATCCAGGTCTTCCCGGCTGCCCTCGGGCAGCGGTTGGATGAGCCGAGGGCTTGGCCCGCCTATGCCCTCCAGCACGGCCCGCAACTGCCTCAGCTCGACCGGCTTGGCGATGTAGCCGTCCATGCCCGCGGCCAGACACTCGTCGCGGTCCCCGGCCAGCGCGTTGGCCGTCATGGCGACGATGCGGGGGCGCTTCTGGGGAAAGCGCCGCAGGATGCGGCGCGTGGCTTCCAGCCCGTCCATTTCCGGCATCTGCACGTCCATCAGGATGAGGTCGTATCGCTGCCGGTCCAGGGCGGCGAGCACCTCCACGCCGTCGGCGACGGCGTCGGCCCGGTAGCCGAAGCGCTCGAGCAGGCGCAGGATCACCTTCTGATTGATGGCGTTGTCCTCGGCGACGAGGATGGACAGGGGCAGCCGCCGGGCCAGGCCCGGGTCGTATTCGCCCGCCACCTCGAGCCTGGGCGGGGCTGCCTCGACGATGCCCAGGGCGTTGGTGAGGACATCGAAGAGCTGGCTGGCCTTGATCGGCTTGGTCAGGAAGGCCGCGAAGCGGACCTCTTCCAGCAGTTCCGTCTTGGGCCGGTGCGACATGGAGGTCAGCATGACCAGGGGCAGATCGTCCGGGCCGCGGAACTTGCGCACTTCCCGGGCCAGCTCCAGCCCGTCCATTTCCGGCATGGCCATGTCGAGGATGCCGATGTCGAAGGCGTGGCTGGTGCGCACCAGGTCGATGGCCTCGACGCCGGAGGCCGCGGCGCTGGGCAGCATGCCCCAGAGGAGCGCCTGCTTGACCAGGATGCGGCGGTTCGTCGTGTTGTCGTCCACGATAAGGATGCGCTTGCCCGTCACCGCCGAGGAACGCTCCTGCAGGTAGGTGCGGGCGAAGCCCGCCCCGCCCGGCGCCGCCTCGATCGTGAAGTGGAAGGTGGAGCCGCGGGCCAGCTCGCTCTCCACCCACATGCGCCCGCCCATCATCTCGGCCAGCCGCTTGCTGATGGCCAGGCCCAGGCCGGAGCCGCCGTACTTGCGGGTGGTGGACGGGTCCAGTTGGCTGAAGGACTGGAAGAGCAGCCCCATGCGCTCCGGCGGGATGCCGATGCCCGTGTCGCGCACGGCGAAGTGCACTTCGTGGCGCCCCGAGGGCAGGGCCTGGCTGTCGATGGAGAGCAGGATTTCCCCCTCGTGGGTGAACTTGACGGCGTTGCCGAGCAGGTTCACCAGGATCTGCCGCAGCCGCGTCATGTCGCTCACCAGCACGGCCGGCACCTCGTCGTCGATGAGGTAGGCGAGGTTGAGCGCCTTTTCTCCCGCCGAGGGCGCCAGCAGGTCCAGGGATTCCTCCACGCAGCGGCGCAGGTCGAAGGGCTGGCTCTCCAGCTCCAGCTTGCCGATGTCGATGCGGGAGTAGTCCAGGATGTCGTTGATGACGCTGAGCAGGGCCTCGCCGCTGGCGCGGATGGTTTCCGCGTAATCCTTCTGGTCGGGGCTGAGCGGCGTGTCGAGCAGCAGGCTGGTCATGCCGATGACGGCGTTGAGCGGCGTGCGGATCTCGTGGCTCATGTTCGCCAGGAACATGCTCTTGGCGTAGTCGGCCGCCTCCGCCGCCTCTTTCGCCTGGCGCAGGGTCTCGCTCTGCTCCTTGGCCTTGGTGACGTCGCGCAGGATGGCCGTGAAGATCATGGCCGGCCCGCTGCCCAGCTTGGAGATCGAGGCTTCCGCCGGGAACTCCGTGCCGTCCTTCCTGCGGCCCATGATTTCCGAGCGCTCGCCCATGCGCTTGGCCGTCTGCGGTGCGCCGGCGAAGCTGGCCACGTGGCCGCCGTGGGCGGGACGCAGGCGCTCGGGCAGCAGGAGATCGAGCGGCTGCCCCAGGACTTCCCCGGCCGCATAGCCGAAGATGCGCTCGGCGCCCTTGTTGAACAGGATGACGCACTGTCGGGCGTCCACGCAGATGATGGCGTCATCGGCGATGCTGAGGATGCCGTCGAGCTGGATGGCGGAAAGCGCCTGCTCCTGCGGCTCGCGTCTGGCTTGGTCCATGGTCCGTTCTCGGTCGCTTACGCCGCCACCAGGGAAAGCTGCGGCCCGCTGCGCACGAAGGCCTCGAACTCGGCCGCCGGCAGCGGCTTGCTGAAGTAATAGCCCTGCATCTGGTCGCAGTCGTTGGCGCGCAGGAAGCTCATCTGCTCCCAGGTTTCCCCACCCTCGGCCACGACCTTGTGGCCGAGGGCCTTGGCCACACGGATGATGGTCAGGGCGATGGCGGCGTGATTGCGGCTGTTCGTCACGTTGCGCACGAAGGACTGGTCGATCTTCAGGGTGTCCACCCGGAAGTCGCGCAGATAGCTCAGGCTGGAATAGCCCGTGCCGAAATCGTCCAGGGAAACGCTCGGTCCGAGGGCCTTGATCGCCCGCAGGGTGTCGGCGGCGCCTTGGGGATCGTGCATCATGGTGCTCTCAGTCAGTTCCAGTTCCAGCGCGCGCGGCTCGAATCCCGTTTCCGCCAGGACCCGGGCGGCCATGTCGGGCAGGTCGGGCTCGCGGAACTGGCGTGCCGAAACGTTGACGGACACCGCGCCGACGGGAAGCCCGGCGTCCTGCCAGGCCTTGTACTGGCGGCAGGCCGTGCGCAGGGTCCATTCGCCGATGGGCACGATGAGCCCGGTCTGTTCGGCCAGCGGAATGAACTGGGCGGGCGAGATCAGCTCGTCGGGCGTCCGCTGCCAGCGGATCAGGCATTCCGCGCCGACGATCCGGCCGGTGGCCAGGTCCACCTTGGGCTGGTAGTGGAGCACCAGCTCGTCCCGCTCCAGCGCGCGCCGCAGGGCGGATTCGGTTTCCAGGAGCGACAGCGCCTGGGCCTGCATCTCGCGGGCGTAGAAGCCGAAGCGGTCGCCGCCGGCTTCCCGGGCGCGAAACATGGCCGCCTCGGCGTTTTTCAGCAGGCTTTCCGGATACTCCGCGTCCCTCGGATAGAGGCTCACGCCCATGCTGCCGGTGACGAAGATCTCCTTGCCGTCCACGTGGAAGGGGGGGCGCAGCCCATCGAGCACGGACCGGGCGAAGAAAGCGGCCTCGTTGCGGCTGATGATTTCCGGGTGCACGATGGCGAAGACGTTGGCGCCGAAGCGCGCCAGGGTGTCGGCCGCGTTCAGGCTCTCGCCCAGCCGCAGCGCCGCCGCCTTGAGCAGGGTGTCGCCGGCGACATGGCCCAGGCTCTCGTTGACCAGCCGGAAGCGGTCGAGGTTGAGCAGCGCCACCGCCACCATCCCGTCCGACTTGTGCGCCACCGACAGGGCGCGGGCCAGGCGGTCGCGCAGGAGGTTGCGGTTGGGAATCCCCGTGAGGTCGTCGTAGTTGGCGCTGCGCTCCAGTTGCGCCTGGTAGCGCTTGCGTTCGCTGATGTCGCGCACGATGAACTGGGCCGCCTCCGAACCGCCGCGGCCCAGCCGGCCCACGTCCAGCACCACCGGCACGTGAGCCCCGCCCAGTTTGAGGAACTCGGTTTCGCTTGCGGCCGAGGCGGTGCGGCCGGCGAGCACCGATGCCCACAGGGCCGCGCAGCGTTCCCGCTCCTCGCGCACGACGAAGGTTTCGATGTTCTTGCCGACGACCTGCTCCGGTCCCGCGGCGTCGACCAGCCGCAGGAACGCCTGGTTCGCCATCCAGATCGTGCCCTCGCTGTCGGTGACGAGGATGCCGTAGGGGGAGAGTTCGGCCAGCCGCGCATAGCGCTCCTGCTCGCGCACCAGCCGGCGGAAGCGGTTCAGGCGCGTGATGGTGCGCACCCGCGCCCGCAACTCGATGGGATCGTAGGGCTTGGTGATGAAGTCGTCGGCGCCCGCCTCGATGCCGGCGAGGCGGGAGCCCGGCTGGCTGAGGGAGGTCACCATGAGCACCGGCACCTCGGCCAGGCGGGCATCGCTCCGCAGCCGGCGGCACACTTCGAAGCCATCCAGGCCCGGCATCATGACGTCGAGCAGGATCACGTCCGGCAGGATCTTCTGCGCTTCCTCGAGCGCCGCCGGTCCGTCCGGGGCGATGGCGACCCGATAGCCGTCCGGGGCGAGCAGGCGCTCCAGGATGTGGCGGCTCAGAGGATCATCCTCGGCGATGAGAACGGTCGCCCGCGCATCCATATGCGGCTCTCCGCAGCTCTCGGCTAGCTTTCATCCTTTTCCGGCGGCGGGGCGGGTGCCGGCCGGTTCGCAACGGAGCGTTCCGCGTCATTGGCCGTTCGCCGCGCCAACAGCGCATCCACGGAGATCACGTTCCCGCCCAGGCCGCTCCAGGGCATCGGCGGCACCATGAAGTGCATGGAGATGCGCGTCGCTTCGGCCCCCGGCGGGTCGGTTTGGCGCCGCAGCGGAATCACGGTCGCCTCAACCCGCGGCAGCCACGATGCGGCGGGAACCCGCCGCCGGTCGTCCGCGTCGCCCGCCGAGTCGTCGTAGCGCGCGCCGCGGCTTTCGCTGCCGGCGAAGGACTGCCAGGCCTGCAGCCAGGCCTCGAAGAACTGAAGCCCGCCGTTCCAGCCGGACCAGGGCCAGGCGGACAAGGGCCCGGCGCTGCCGTCGCCCGGCTCCGGTGCGGGCGCCTCCGCCTGAACTTTGCGCGATTGCCCCTGATCCTTATGAGGCTTTCTCATGGTCTTTCCCCGGTGTTCCTTGACATTTAAAGGGTAGCACGCGATCCGTCCACCGCCAGGAAAGGGTAACGGGGACAAACGGGTAACGGGGACAAACAGGCTTTCGGGCACCGTTTTGGGGCGACCCCCCTACACTCCCTACACGATGCGCAGGGGTGGCCAGAGCTTGCGGCGGTCGATGGTTTCGGTGAGCTTGGCGAACGGCAGCACGCCCGTGACGGCGTAGGCGGGATCGCTGGTCAGGCGCTTGTGGTACTCCGTCAGGGGCGTGCCCTTGGCGTCCCGGACTACCCGCACGACGGGATGGCGGGCGTCCGGGCTGCGCTTGACGGCCACCGCCGTCTCGCCGTTGGCGAGTTGCACGATGGTGCCGGGCGGATAGACGCCGGTCGCCTGCACGAGCAGCCTGACCAGCCGCGGGTGGACGGATTTGCCTCCCCAGGCCGCGTAGACTTCCCGCAGCGCCAGGTTGGGCAGGCTGGCGGGGCGATGCACCCGCTCGGACACCTTGGCGCAATAGCGGTCGGCCAGGCCGACCACCTGCGCCGGCAGTCCGATCGCGTCGCCGGCGAGCTGCGCCGCGTAGCCCGTGCCGTCGAAGGCTTCGTGGTGCTCGCGCACGGCCCGCAGCCATTCCGGGTCCGCCACGCCCAGTTCGCGCAGCCGCGCCTCGCCATCGTTCGGATGCGCCCGGATGCGCCGCTTCTGCTCCTCATCGAGAGGCGCCTCCTGTCCGTAGAGCATATCCTGAAGCTCGGCGACGGCGATGTTCATGGTCAGCGCCGCGCACGCCGCTCCCATCCGGACTCCTTCGGGCTGCTCCAGGTGGCGCAGCAGGATATCCGCCAGGATCACCACGTCGACCGCATGGCGGACCGTGTAACGCTCCCGCCTCGCCATCATGATGGCGCCCAGCGCCGCGTCGCCATCCACGGCGCAGGCTTCCAGCAGTTCGCGGGCAATTGAGGCGATGGCGGCGGGGAAACCGGACTCGGGCGGTGCGCGCAGCGTCTCGTCGAGAAGCCGGCGCTGGGCGGCGAGCAGTTCGAACACGGAGACCAGCCGGCCCCTGCTGAGGGACGCCCCCGCCTGTGGCTCGTCGGGTTCCGGCCCCGGGCCGGCAGAGGGGCCGCGCCCCATGAAGTCGGAGTACAGGCCGCGCTCGACCAGCCGTTCGAGCTGGTCCCGGGATTCGATCACGTAGCCACGTACCAGCAGGAGCTTGCCGTCCGCATCGTAGGTGTCGAAGGGCAGGGGCGCGCCGACGCGCAACTGGTGCATCGCGATGCGTTGACGTGCCACGCGGCCATCGCCTCCCGGCTGTTCGCATGCCTGCTGGCAGAGCCCGCCGCGCCGCTGAACGCGGTGCCGCGTTTCAGCGTATCAGGAGCCCCGGTTCCCGGCGCCGGCGCATCCGTGCCGGACGGAGGTCCGACCACGGAGGCATATCCCAGGCGCAAGGTTGCGCCGTGATGGTATCGAAGGGAAACCCGGTATGGCAATACCCGTCATCGGGTAGATCTATTGCACTGCAACAGCCTGGAGAAAGAAAACGGCCCCGAGGTCGTGACAAAGGATGACGATCCACCGGCAACGAACAACTGCGTTGGGGTTTGTGGTGGACCTGGCTTGCAGTCGGGGCTGGCGGGACGGCGATCGGCGTCAGCGCAGCAGCCAGCGCCAGGCGGGCGTGACCTCCACCGGCCCGGCCGGCGTTTCGATGTGTTCCTCTTCGTCGAGCGTGACCAGCGTTCCCCACGCCAGCTTGCGCTCGGCCATGGCGGCTTGCAGGGCACGTAGTTCCCGTTGCCGCGTCTTCGGGTCGGCGATGCTTTCCGCCACCTGGATGGCCAAGGGTTCACCGTCGGCGGATCGGGCGAGGAAGTCGACCTCGTAGCCCTCTTCGGCGCGGAAGTAGGCAATGTCCAGGCCGCGGCGGCGCAGGTCGAGAAAGACCAGGGTTTCCAGCAGGCGGCCCCGGTCCGCGTCCGGTCCGTGGCGGAAGGCCTGGGCCAGTCCCGTGTCAATGGGATAGACCTTGCGCGGATTGACCTGCCGCTGGCGCGCCGAGCGCGAATCGAGGCTGACGGTCTGCACCAGGTAGGCGTCCTCCAGGTAGGCCAGGTAGTCGTGCAGGCTGTTCTTGCCGCAGGCGATGCCCTGGGACTTGAGGTCGTTGTGGAAGCGGTTCACGCTGAAGGCGCAGGCCGGCGAGCCGAGCAGGTGGCGGATCAGGGTGCGCAGGGGCGCGAGGTTGCCGATGCCGTGACGCTCCACCACGTCGCGCAGGATCACCACGTCCACATACTCCTGAAGAATGCGGATGCGGTAGGGCGCTTCGATGCCCTGCACTTCCGGGAAGCCGCCGCACTCGAGATAGCCGCGCAGGCGGTTCGACAGCAGGGCGCGGCGGGCGCTGCCCACGGCCTTGGCGACGCTGTCGCTTTCGCCCTGGTGGCGCAGCGCCTCACCGAAGCTGAAGGGGAAGATCTCGGTGGCGAGGGAGCGCCCGCGCAGCGTGGTGGCGATCTCCCGGCTCAAGAGCTTGGCCGAGGAGCCGGTGAGCGTGATCTGCGCGTTTTCGGTATCGAGCAGGCGGCGAACGAAGCGCTCCCAGCCGGAGACGTTCTGGATTTCGTCGAAGAAGAAATGGCAGCGCCGCTGCTTGTTCTCCGGGGTGAGGCGGAAAAAGGTCTCCGGGATGCGTTGCAGGTCGGCCGCCGCCAGCGGATGGAGGCGCTCGTCGTCCAGGTTGATGTAGAGCAGGCTCTCCTTGGGCGTGCCGGCGGCCAGCAGGTCGCTCATGGCCTGGTAGATGCGGCAGCTCTTGCCCGTGCGGCGCATGCCGATCAGGGTGTCGATCTTGCCCGCAAGGGCGGGCAGCGGCACGTCGCGCCGCGTCAGTTTGGGGAGGGGGCGCTCCCGGAAATCGCCGATGACCTGTTCGAGGATGTTGTCCATGGCGTTATTGTCTCTCGTGGAAAGACAATTATGCTACATCTTGTTGTCCGGCGGAAGCCAATAATGAAAAACGGCCCCGAGGTCGTCGGGGCCGTCGTTGCTGCGGGCGGCTTGTGGCCGCC
>CAYZLI010000169.1:0-8142 GCA_964479195.1 uncultured Rhodocyclaceae bacterium | reverse complement strand
GGCAAGGAGAAGTCCCTCCTGCGCCGCCATCCCTGGGTGTTCTCCGGCGCCATCGACCGGGTCGTCGGCCAGCCGGAATCCGGCGCGACGGTGGCGGTGCACTCGGCCCAGGGCGGTTTTCTCGCCCATGCCGCCTTCAGTCTCCAGTCGCAAATCCGCGCCCGCGTCTGGAGCTTCCACGAGGGCGAGCGCATCGACGCCGATTTCTTTCGACGCCGCCTCTGCACCGCCGTCGCGGCGCGCCGGGTGCTGCCCGAATTGCGGGGGGCGCAGGCCCTGCGCCTGGTGCATGGCGAATCCGACGGCCTGCCGGGGCTGGTGGTCGATCGCTACGGGGACACGCTGGTGGCCCAGTTCCTCGCCGCGGGCGCCGAGGCCTGGCGCGAGACCATCGCCGATGCCCTGCTGGCGGCGACCGGCTGCGCGCGCCTCTACGAGCGCTCGGATGCGGACGTGCGCGGGCTGGAGGGCCTGGGGTCGCGCGCCGGGCCCCTGCGCGGGGCGGGCGAGCCCACGCTGATCGAGATCGAGGAGCACGGCCTGCGCTACGCGGTGGACATCGCCCGCGGCCACAAGACCGGCTTCTATCTCGACCAGCGCGAGAACCGGCAACTGAGTCGCCGCCTGTGCGAAGCCTTGGCCGGCGGGGGCGAGGTGCTCAACTGCTTCTGCTACACGGGTGGCTTCTCCCTGGCCGCCCTCGCCGGCGGGGCGCGCGCCGTCCTCTCCATCGACAGCTCCGGCGAGGCCCTGACCCTGGCGCGGCACAACCTCGGGCTGAACGGCTTCGGGGCGGCCCAGGCCGAATGGCTGGAGGCGGACGTCTTCGCGGCCCTGCGTAAACTGCGCGACCAGGGCCGGCGCTTCGACCTCGTTGTGCTCGATCCGCCGAAATTCGCGCCCACCGCGGCCCATGCCGAAAAGGCGGCCCGCGCCTACAAGGACATCAACCTCCTGGGCTTCAAGCTGCTGCGCCCGGGCGGGCTGCTCATGACCTATTCCTGCTCCGGCGGCGTGAGCGCGGAACTGTTCCAGAAGATCGTCGCCGGCGCCGCGCTCGATGCCGGGGCGGAGGCGCGCATCCTGCGCCGGCTGACCGCGTCCGCCGACCATCCGGTGGCGCTCGCCTTTCCCGAAGGGGAGTACCTCAAGGGCCTGCTTTGCCAGGTGGTATGATCGCCCTCCCATGAGCTGCGTCCGCAAGCTGATCGCCGTCCTCGCCGTGCTGTGCCTCACCGGGGCGCAGCAGGCGGCCTTCGCCCACTGGGCGGCGCACCTGGGCGCACCCGCCGAGGCCGGCATCGAGGCGCCGGACGGCAATCATGCCGCCGCGACCACGCTCACCCAGCTCTGCAAGGGCTGCGTCGCTTTTTCCGGCCTCGATGCGGCCCTGCCGGCGGCGGGTGTGCCGCCGCTTCCGCAGGCTCGCGCCGAAGCCCTCCCTGCCGGCGCGCTGCGGGCCGCGCTTTTCCGCGTCGCGCGGCATTTCGACCCCCGCGCTCCGCCCACTCTCCTCTAAGCATCCTTTGAACCGGTGTGGGAGCGGCCTTGGCCGCGATATCGCGAGCAAGCTCGCTCCCCAGGATCTTCGAGACGCCGTTGCGTGCGTCTCGCGAAGTGCTTTGGAGAAATCGTGCGCATCAAATTCCTCGCGGCGGCGCTCGCGCTGCTGCCGCTCGCGGCAACCGCCGCCCAAGATCAAGACATCCGCGAGCTGCGTGAGCAGCTCAGGCAACTGAAGGACAGCTACGAGAAGCGCATCGCGGCCCTGGAGAGCCGCCTGGCGCAAGCCGAGGTGAAAGCCGTGCCGCCCCGGACCGTCGCACCGGCCGCGTCGTCGCGGCCGGCGGGCGAGAGCGCCTTCAACCCGGCCGTCTCCCTCATCCTGGCCGGCAATTACACCCGGCTCTCCCGCGATCCGGAGTCCTACCGCATCACCGGCTTCGCCCCTTCCCTGGGCGAAGTGAGCCCGCCGCCGAAGAGCTTCAGCCTGGGCGAATCCGAGCTGACCCTGGCCGCCAACATCGATCCGCTCTTCCGCGGCCAGTTCACTGCGGCCATCCCGCCGGAGGGCGGCGCGGAAGTGGAGGAGGCCTTCATCCAGACCCTGGCCCTGGGCCAGGGGCTCACCGCCAAGGCCGGGCGCTTCTTCTCCGGCATCGGCTACCTGAACGAGCAGCACGCCCATGTCTGGGACTTCGCCGACGCGCCCCTCGCCTACAAGGCCTTCTTCGCCAACCAGCTCGCCGACGACGGCCTGCAGGTGAAATGGCTCGCCCCCACCGAGACCTTCCTGGAGTTCGGCGCCGAGGCGGCGCGCGGCGGGGCCTTCCCCTCCACCGACCGGAACAAGAACGGCAATACCCTGGGCGCGGTGTTCGCCCACGCCGGCGGCGATATCGGCCTGTCCCAGAGCTGGCGCGCCGGCCTGTCCTATGTGGCGGCTTCGCCCCGGGACCGCCGGTTCGAGGACACGGATGCCCTGGGCGGCACGACGGCGAACAGCTTCTCCGGCAAGAGCCGTACGGCCATGGCCGATTTCATCTGGAAATGGGCGCCCGTGGGCGACGCTTCGCGCACCAGCCTCAAGCTGCAGGGGGAATACTTCCGCCGCCGGGAGAGCGGCACGCTGGCCGTCGACGACTCGGCCGGCAGCGCCGTCCATGGCGCCGTGAGCGACGCTTACCGCGCCACGCAAGCGGGCTGGTACCTGCAGGGTGTGTACCAGTTCGCGCCCCGCTGGCGCGTGGGCCTGCGCCACGACCGCCTGGACTACGGCTCGGTGGACATCGGACTGGTGACCAGCGGCACGGTCGCCGCCGCCGATCTGCCGCTGCTGGCGCGGCACGACCCGCGGCGCAACACGGCGATGATCGACTGGAGCCCGAGCGAGTTCTCCCGCCTGCGCCTGCAGTTCGCCCGCGACGAGGCGGGGCTCGGCCAGAAGGATAACCAGCTCTGGCTGCAGTACATCGTCAACCTCGGCGCCCACGGCGCGCACAAGTTCTGAGGGGGAAGGATGATGAGACGTCTGATCGTCGTATTGTTAGGGTTGCTGGCCCTCGCTGCGCTACCGGCGCGCGCCACCCTGGCGGTGTTCGCCTGCGAACCGGAATGGGCGGCGCTGGTGCAGGAGCTGGGCGGGGACAAAGTGAGCGTATATGCCGCCACCCATGCCCTGCAGGACCCGCACCGCATCGAGGCGCGGCCCTCGCTCATCGCCAGGGCGCGCGCCGCGCAGATCCTGGTCTGCACCGGCGCCGAGCTGGAGGCGGGCTGGCTGCCGCCCGTCCTGCGCGAATCGGCCAACCCCCGCATCCAGCCGGGCCAGCCCGGCCACTTCGAGGCCGCCCAGCAGGTGACGCGCCTGGACGTGCCCGCCCGGCTCGACCGCGCCGAGGGCGACGTGCATGCCGCCGGCAATCCCCACATCCAGCTCGATCCGCGCAACCTGCTGGCGGTGGCGGCCCCCCTCGCCAAGCGCCTGGCGGACCTGGATGCGCTCAACGCGGCGCACTACGCGGCGCGCCACCAGGCCTTCGCCGCGCGCCTGCGCGAGGCCATCGCGCGCTGGGAGCAGGAGGCGGCGCCGCTCAAGGGCCTGCGGGTGGTGACCAAGCACAAGAACCTCGGCTACCTGCTGCACTGGCTGGGCATGGTCGAGGCGGCGACCCTCGAGCCCAAGCCGGGCCTGGAGCCCTCCAGCGCCCACCTGGCCGAGGTCCTGGAGCAGATCAGGGCGCAGCCGCCGCGCCTCATCCTGCGCGCCGCCTACGATTCGCCGCGGGCGCCCGAGTGGCTGGCGGAGCGCACGAAAATTCCGGCGGTGACGCTGCCGTTCACCGTGGGCGGCAGCGAACGGGCGAAGGACTTGTTCGGCCTCTTCGACGACACGCTCGCGCGGCTGAGAGGGGCCCTGTGAGCGGACTTGCCGAGCAGTTCGAGCTGCTCCTCCCGGCCTTTGCCGCGGGGCTTATCGTGCTGGCCACCCACGTGCCCCTGGGCATGGCCGTGCTCGCCCGCGGCATCATCTTCATCGATCTGGCGGTGGCCCAGGTGGCCGGCCTGGGCGCCCTGGCGGCCTACCTGGCCGGCTGGGAGGAGCAGGCCTGGGTGGTGCAGGGGGCGGCGGTGGGCGCGGCGCTCGCTGCCGCGGCCCTGCTCACCTGGACCGAAAAGCGCCTGCCGCGCCTGCAGGAGGCCTTGATCGGCCTGCTCTTCGTGCTCGCCGCCAGCGGCACGGTGCTCCTGCTCTCGCGCGACGTCCACGGCGGCGAGCATCTGCGCGACTTGCTGGTGGGGCAGATGCTGTGGGTGTCGCCGGCGCAGCTCGGCGCCGCCGCCGGGGTCAGCGCGGCGCTGCTGGCGCTCTCCGCCGCGCTGGCCCGGCGGGCGGGCCATGCCGTCTTCTACCTGGTGTTCGCCGTGGCGGTGACCGTCTCGGTGCAGCTCGTGGGGGTCTACCTGGTCTTTGCCAGCCTCATCGTGCCGGCCCTGGCGACCTACGGCATGGCCCGGGCGCGCCTGGCCCTGGGCTACGGCGTGGGCACGGTGGGCTACGGGGCGGGGCTCGCCCTGGCCGCCCTCTTCGACCTGCCGGCCGGGGCGGCCTGCGTCTGGGCTCTCGCCGCCGCCGGGCTGGCCCTCGTGCCGGCGCGCCGGCTCGTGGGTAATCGGTCCTGAGCCCGGGACGTTGCGGGCCTGGGGCCGATGTGCTAGAAGTGATGTTCTACCCCCGCGCTGGCCCTACCGGGCGGCATCCGTCGCCCACACCGGACGTATCCATCGTGGCTTTTTCCCTTTTCGGCAAGAAACCCCCGTCCCAACCGGCCGGGAAGGCGCCTGCGCGCAAGGCGGTCCGCCCGGCGCCGCTCGCGGCGAAACCGCGGCCGGCAGCACCGGAACCCGCGCCCGCCGCGGCCTCGCAAGCCCTCGATTTCACCGTCCCCGATGCCCTCCGGGCGGAGGAGCCGGCCAGCATCGAGATCCGCGAAAGCGCGGTGAGCCATCCGGTGATCGAGGAGGCCGCCATCCTTTACGCCAACTGCCAGGACGAGGTGGCCCTGACCTCGCTGGAGGCGGCGGTGGCGGGCAACACCCTGGGCCCGGCCGCCGACCAGGCCTGGGCCATGCTGTTCGACCTCTACCAGCTCATGGACAAGGGCGAGGCGTTCGAGAGCCGCGCCTTGGAATACTCGCTGCGGTTCGAGAAATCGCCGCCGACCTGGGTCGAACCCGAGCGGGAGCCGGTCAACCCGGCGCTGGCCACGGGCGGGCACGCCTACATCGCCTTCACCGGCACCCTCGGCGAGGCCGCCGACAGGCAGATCAAGCAGTTGGAGCGGATCGTCGCCCGCAGCCCCATGGCGCGCGTGGAACTCGGCCGGCTGCAGCATGCGGACGTGCTCGGGGCGGCCCCGCTGCGCAAAGTGATGCAGGCGGCGCGCCGGACCGGCTGCGAACTGGTCCTGGGCGGGGCCGAGAAATTCGCCCAATTGCTCGCGGGCAAGCTCGAGACGGGCCGGCGCGAGGACGGGGAGCTCTGGCTGCTGCTGCTGGAGCTCTACCAGCACATGCGCCGACAGGAGCCGTACGAGGAGTGGGCGCTGAACTACGCCATCACCTTCGAGGTCTCGCCGCCGGCCTGGGAAGCCGAGCGGCCGAAGAAGAAGCCCGCGCCGCCGCCGGCGGAGCTCGCGACGGACACCTTCCCCCTGCGGGGTGAGATGTACGGCGCGGGCTCGGACGCCTTCCAGCGCCTGCTGGAATACGCCGCCAACCGCCCGGAAGTCCTGATCGACTGCGCCGGCCTCAGGCGCATGGATTTCGTCGCCGCCGGCATGTTCCTCAATACCCTGACCAGCCTGCAGCGGGCGGGCAAGACGGTGCTGGTGCGCGGCGCCAACCAGCTCCTGTGCGCCCTGTTCGGCGTGCTCGGCATCAACCAGGTGGCCCAGATCGAGCGGCGCAAGATCTGATTGAATCGTGCCGCCCCGCCCCCATGTAGGGACGGTTGCCCGCCGGAGATCCCATCCCATGACCGACTCGAGCCACTCCCTGCCCCAGTACCACGGCACCACCATCCTCTCCGTGCGCCGCGGCGCGACCGTGGCCCTCGGCGGCGACGGCCAGGTGACCCTGGGCAACATCGTCGTCAAGGCGACCGCGCGCAAGGTGCGGCGGCTCTACCAGGAAAAGATCCTGGCCGGCTTCGCCGGCGGCACGGCCGATGCCTTCACCCTGTTCGAGCGCTTCGAGGCCAAGCTGGAAAAGCACCAGGGCAACCTGCTGCGCAGCGCCGTCGAACTGGCCAAGGACTGGCGCACCGACCGCATGCTGCGCCGCCTGGAAGCCATGCTGGCCGTGGCCGACCGCCAGTCCTCGCTGGTCATCACCGGCAACGGCGACGTGCTGGAGCCCGAGCTGGGCATCGTCGCCATCGGCAGCGGCGGCCCCTACGCCCAGGCGGCGGCGCGGGCGCTCCTGGAGAACAGCGAGCTGCCGGCCGCGGAGATCGTCAAGAAGGCGCTGACCATCGCCGGCGACCTGTGCATCTACACCAACCAGAGCCACGTCATCGAGACGCTGGAATAGCCCATGTCCTCCATGACCCCGCAAGAGATCGTCCATGAACTGGACAAGCACATCGTCGGCCAGGCCCAGGCCAAGCGCGCCGTGGCCATCGCCCTCAGGAACCGCTGGCGGCGCGCCCAGGTGGCCGAGCCGCTGCGCAGCGAGATCACGCCCAAGAACATCCTCTTGATCGGCCCCACGGGCGTGGGCAAGACGGAGATCGCCCGGCGCCTGGCGCGGCTGGCCAACGCGCCCTTCATCAAGATCGAGGCGACCAAGTTCACCGAGGTGGGCTATGTCGGCCGCGACGTGGACACCATCGTGCGCGACCTGGTGGAGATCGCCATCAAGGACGGCCGCGAGACGGCCAAGCGTGCCGTGCGCGCCCGGGCCATGGATGCCGCCGAGGACCGCATCCTCGATGTGCTGCTGCCCCCGGCGCGCAGCCTCGGCTTCCACGGCGACGCGGAAAGCGCCGAGGAGTCGGGGACGCGCCAGAAATTCCGCAAGAAGCTGCGCGAGGGCGAGCTGGACGAGCGGGAGATCGAGATCGAGGTCGCCACGCCCACGGCGCAGATGGAGATCCTCGCCCCGCCCGGCATGGAGGACCTCACCTCCCAGATCCAGAGCATGTTCCAGAACCTCGGCGGCGGCAAGCGCAAGACCCGGCGCCTGCCCATCGAGGAAGCGCTCAAGGTCATCGCCGACGAGGAGGCCGCGCGGCTGGTGAACGACGAGGAGATCAAGCTCAAGGCGCTCCAGGCCGTCGAGCAGAACGGCATCGTCTTCCTCGACGAGATCGACAAGATCGCCTCGCGCAGCGACATGCACGGCGCCGACGTCTCCCGCCAGGGCGTGCAGCGCGACCTGCTGCCCCTGGTGGAGGGCACGACCATCGCCACCAAGTACGGCATGGTGAAGACCGACCACATCCTGTTCATCGGCAGCGGCGCCTTCCATCTCTCCAAGCCCTCGGACCTGATCCCCGAGCTGCAGGGCCGCTTCCCCATCCGCGTCGAGCTGGGTTCGCTCTCCGTGGAGGACTTCGAGCGCATCCTCACCGCCACCGACGCCTGCCTCACGCGCCAGTACGAGGCCCTGCTCGCCACCGAGAGCATCGCGGTGGAATTCCTGCCGGACGGCATCCGCCGGCTGGCCGAGATCGCCTTCGCGGTGAACGAGAAGACGGAGAACATCGGCGCCCGCCGCCTCTACACGGTGATGGAAAAGCTCCTGGAGGACGTGGCCTTCGAGGCCGGCAGCCACGGCGCGCGCCAGCTCACCGTCGATGCGGCCTACGTGGATGCGCGGCTGAAGGAGCTGGCGCAGAGCGAGGATTTGGCGCGCTACGTGTTGTAACCTACACGCGAAGCGGCCGTAACGCCTGAGTCGGCCGTAGGGCGCAATAAGCCTGTCCTGAGCCTGTCGAAGGGCGAAGCGCAGTGCGCCCCGGAGGCCTCGCCCATCCGGCGCATTACGGCTTCGCCTAATGCGCCCTACGGCACTAACATTGTCTCGCCCATGCTCCTGCGCATCCTCGCCATCATCTTCCCCCTGTTCGCGATCATC
>CAYZLI010000168.1:2206-8317 GCA_964479195.1 uncultured Rhodocyclaceae bacterium | reverse complement strand
CGATCTCGAAGGCCTTCTGGTGGGCGGAGAGGCGCTTCAGGCTCTCCAGCCAGCCCACCGCGCAGGCGCCGAGGACGATGGGCACGGCGCGCCCAAGGGCGAAGGCGAGCAGCAGCATCGCGCCGAACCCGGCGGAGCCGATGCCGGCCGCGATGCCGAGCAGCACCACGAGCGCCGGCGTGCAGAAGGGGCAGAGCGCCACGGAGAACGGCGCGCCGAGGGCGAACGCGCCCCAGGCGGTCGCCGCCCGCCTCGCGCGCAGGTTGATCGTCGGCAGCGGCAGCCGGATCCAGCCGGGCCAAAGGAGCCCGAGCAGGATGAGCAGGGGACCCAGCACGAGGCCCCATTCCCGTCCCATGAGGCGTTCCAGCCCATTGCCGCCGAGGCCGGCGGCCAGCCCGAGGCCGACGTGGACGACGAGCATGCCCAGGATGAACATGCCGCCGTAGAGCACGGCCTTGCCGGGCGCGCGCGCCTTGGTGACGTAGGCGAGCGACACGGGGATGGCGGCCAGGGCGACCGGATTGAAACTGAACACGAAGCCGATCGCGAATCCCGCCGCGAGGGAAGCGAGGCTCGCTTGTTCCAGGGTCTGGCGCAGGCTTTCGATGTCCATCAGGGTTTCCTCGCGAGCCGCCGGATGAGTTCCTCACGCAGGCGTTCCGCCCCCGGCAGGGTCGGGAAAACCAGCTCGCCGTCGATGGCGATGGCCGGCGGGCTCAGCACGCCCAGTTCGACCGCGTAGTCGAGCTCGGCGAGGATATCCACCTCGCGCCAGCGCACCGCCTCCAGGCCGGCGGCGATCGCCTTCAGCGCCTCGCGCCCCTGGGCGCATTTGCCGCAGCCCGGCGTCGAGAAGATCTCCACGAGGATCATGGCTGCGCCTCCCTGGGTGCGTGCCGCCGCGGTGCGCCGGCATCGAGGGCGGCGAGGATGGGGCAGGCGTCCAGGGGCAACTGCCCGCCGTCGCAGCGCGCGATCAGCTCGCTCAAGGCCTGCGACATGGCCCGCAGCGTCCTGATCTTGCCCTCGATGAGCAGCTTCTTGTGCACGGCGACGCTGCGCACGTCGGTGCAGCAGGCATCCCCGGTGCCGCGCAGCGTCAGCAGCTCGCGCACCTCGGCGAGGGAGAAGCCGCAGTCCTGGGCGTGCTTGATGAAGTGCAGCCGGCGCACCGTGTCCGGCCCATAGAGGCGATAGCCCGCCGCGCTCTTGCGGGCCGGCGCCAGCAGTCCTTCCTTCTCGTAGAAGCGCACGGTGTCGGCGCTGACCGCAGCGGACTTGGCCACTTTGCCGACGGTGAGCATGTCCGTCGGCGCACCGAATCCGGGTGGCAAATTCCGTTTCATGGTTTCGCTGCCTTCACGTCCATGGCGCAGGGCGCGGGCCGTTTCCCCGCCCGTCTTCCCGACCCTTTTGGCGGTCGGGACCACGCCTATAAACTTAGACATGGCTCGTTCTCCCAAGGTTGTCCGCGGCGAGGCGGCCGTCCGTCAAATGCAGGATGCCGTCGGCCAGGGCGGCCAGGGCTTCCGCATGGGTCACCACGACCACGGTCCGCTCGCGGGAAATTTCCTTCAACAGGTCGTAGATCAATCCGCCGATCCTGGAATCCAGGTTTCCCGTAGGCTCGTCGGCCATGATGAGCGGCGGATTGTTGGCCAGGGCCCGGGCGATGGCCACCCGCTGCTGCTCGCCGCCGGAGAGTTCGCCCGGCCTATGGGCAACTCGCGCGGCGAGGCCCACCCGCTCCAGCAGCGCGGATGCGCGGTGCCTGCCTTCGGCGGCCGGGACGCCATCGAATTCCATCGGCAGCATGACGTTTTCCAGGGCATTCAGGTTGGGTATGAGATTGAAGTTCTGAAACACGAAGCCGACGGTCTTGCGCCGGAAGCGCGTCAGTCCGGTTTCGGGAAGCGTGTTCAAGGACTGACCAGCGACCACGACTTCCCCGTCCGTCGGACGATCCATCGCGCCCAGGATGTGCAGCAGCGAGGACTTGCCGCTGCCGCTGGGCCCGACGACGGCGAACATGCCGCGCTCCGGAAGGGTGAGATCGATGCCGTCGAGGGCAACGACGCGTTGATTGCCCTTGCGGTAGATCTTGCCGATCCTGCGGAGCAGGATCAACTCGTTGCGGTCACTCATTGCGCATGGCCTCCATGGGCGAGAGTCTTATGATCTGCCGGATGCCCCACGCGCTGCCCCCGAGCGCCGCGACCACGCTGGCTCCGATCAGGACCGCGAGGGTTGTGGTGCCGAATCGCGGCGCGAAGGACAGGGTGGCCGCGAGGCTGCCGTATTGCCCGGGGAGGAACGGACCGACGCCCAAGCCGAAAACCAGTTGCGCCAGCGCTCCGCCCCAAACCGCGAAAAGCAGTGCGCCGGCGATGGCCCCCACGGCACAAAGCAGCACCGCCTCGGTCAGGAAACCGGCGACGATTCCCGAATCGGATGCGCCGATCGCCTTGAGCGTGCCGATCTCCCGCGCTCGCTCGCGCACCACGAGCAGCATCACGAAGAAGACGACGAGCACCATCAGCACCGCCGAGAGCACAATCCCGCTGCTGGCAAGCCGCTGCACCGCCGCCGTCGCGGTGCTTTGGAACTCCGCAACGGCCGTCGGCGCGATGATGTCCGCGATATCGCCGAGCACCGCCCTCAACTGCCGCTCCACCGCCGGAAGGTTCTCGGCCGAATCCGCTCGAACATAGAGCCAGGAAATGCCTTCCGGCACGCCGTAGACGCTGCGGAACGTGTCCAGTGGCGTGAAGAGCTGCATGTCGCCAAACACATAGCCGCTGGCATAGATGCCCACGACGGTGAAGGTCGCCGGCGGACGGTCGAGCGCAAAAATCACGGGATGCGTGCGCTGGAGATCGAGCGTCAACGTCGCCCGGCCAAGCGCTTCGGGCGTGATCCCAGCCCACTTGGCGACCCCCTGCCCGACAATGGCGACGGGTTTCCCGCGATCCGCGTCGGTGAGATCGCGGCCGGAAAGAATCTTCGGATTTCCCGCCTCGCCGTGGGACTCGAGCCGGCGAGCGTCTCCGGGATCGACGCCGACGACCATCGCGAAGTTATGGCCTTCGGTGGGCGTCATCGCGAGCAGATAGGGCTCCACTTTGGCAATGTGCCCGCTGCTCTTCACTTTGGCGAGCGTATCCTGGGGAAGAATGTCCTCGTTGCCGACCATGTTGACATGACCCATCGAGCCGCGCGCGCGCAACTGCAGCGTATTGTTCACGTTCTGTCTCAGGGTCTCGGTCTGCCGCTCGACTGCGTCGCCGATCGATTGCATGACCAGGAGCAGGAAAAATGGCGCCCCGATCAGGGCGGCCACCAAGCCCAAGCGCGGCTTGCTGCGCCAGAGGTTGCGGATTCCGAGACGTAGCATCGGCACCATCGTCATGCGGTTCTCCTCATGGCTTCAACCGGACTTAACCGCAGGCCTCGGAACACGGGATAAAGGCTCCCGAGCCCGGCGAAGATGGCGGAGCCGGCGAGAACGAGCAGCACAACATTGGCGTCGAATGCAATCGGCACGCCAAGAACGCGGCTGAGCAACGGAGCGAGCGGCAGCGCGAGAAGCAATGCGCCGGCCGCGCCCAGAGCGCTCATCCCGAATGCCTCGGAAAGAAACTGGAGCACGACTTCGCGGTCTGATGCGCCGATGGCCTTGAGGGTGCCGATCTCGCGAATGCGCTCGCGCGTGCTGAGCGCCATGATGAATACCATGACGACGGCGCCGATCGCAAACAGGAGTATGGCCGCATAGGCGCTCGACACCGCGAGCGCTTCCAGGGTCGTGCGGGCCGTCGAGACCGCCTCCGGCGCGGTCACCACATCGGCCTCGGCAATCCTCTTCAGGTCGTCCACCACGCGTTCGACATGGGCGACGTTGTCCACGGTGATGAAAATCTTCGACAGCTTCTTGCCGGGGTCGAAGGTCGCCCGGAAAGCGTCGATCGGAATGAACACGTGATTGTCGCCGAAGTCGTTGGCGGTCGTGTACGTGCCCACGACGTCGAATGCGCGGCCGTTCAAGACGATGCGCTTTTCGGTGCCGAGACGCTGCCCGGCATACAGCCGCCCGACGATCGCCACGTTCGACCCGGCGTCGGCCGGTGTGAGATTGCGCCCGGCGGCGATGCGGGCATGCTCGTAATCGACTTCGCCGATGGCGCGCAGCGCCGCGCCGGGATGCAGGCCGATCACCATCGCGTAGGCATTTTTCTTCGAAGGATCGACCTCGGGCTTGTACACGTATTCATCGACCCGCGCGAGATGGCGGGCATGCGGAATCCGCGCGACGGCGTCCAGCGTATCGGTGGAAAAGTGCTCCTCGCCGATCGGCTTGTCGCCGCCGAAGCCGCCGGTGCCGAAGGCGCCCGCTTCGCGCAGCTCGATCAGCGTGCGCACGCGCCCCTCCATGCCCGTGATCTGCTCGCGGCTCGCGAACGTCGCCTGGACCATCAGCGCGAGGAAGCCCGTCACGAGCGACAGCAGGACCACCACCACGATGGCTCTCGCCTTGTTCCTGAATGGGTTGCTAAACCCCCGCGCGATTGCGCTCATTGCATGGATCAGCGGTGCCCGTCGGGCCAGGTGAGCATGGGCATATTGATGACCACCCCCGGTTGCTCGACGGCGATCTCGCCCTTGGCAAGGGCTTCCCTCACTTCGGCAGCGGTCTTGAATTCGCGCGCGGCCTGCGGGTTTTTCCAGCTCACCAGGTTCAGCCGGCGCAGGGGCCGGTAACCCGCCGTGCCCGGCGGGTTGTCGAAGACGTCGGGCTGGAAGTCCAGCGGCCCGCCGCCCTTGATGCCGTTCTTGAACACGTACACCTCGGCCAGCATCTCTTTTGGCGCCTGCGCCAGCGAGGGCACCACCAGGACCGGCGAGCCCTTCATCCTGGTGAGCAACTGCGCGACCTGCGGATCGGAGGCTTCCGTATGGATGAACCGGATGTTCTGCCCTTCCAGGTAGCCATCGACCGGTGGCACCACCGAGCCGGTCCAGAACCTCGCCGCCAGCACGAAACCGGCGATGATTACCGCCACCAAGCCGGTGACGATCAAGTTACGCTTCATGGGCGTCTCCTGTTGAGGGGGATGTTCGGTGCCGGCGCAACCTGGGCAACAGCCTCCCGGCGAACGAGTTGGTGAGCACGGCGCTGACGCTGGCCGCCATGGCGATCATCGCCCATACCGGATGAACCAGACCGGTGGCCGCTAGCGGAATGCCGATGCCGTTGAAGGCGAAGGCGAGCAACAGGTTCTGTACCGTCTTGCGGTAGGAGGCCTTGCCGATGTGGTAGGCGTCCCGCACCGCGCCGAGGCGCTCGCCGACCAGCACCACGTCCGCCGATTCGATGGCGATGTCGGTGCCGGCGCCGATGGCAATGCCGACATCCGCCTGCATCAGGGCAGGCGCGTCGTTGATGCCGTCGCCGACCATGGCAACGCGATGCCCTTGCTGCTGCAATTCCCGCACCACGTCCGCTTTCCCCTGGGGCAGGACCTCGGCCCGGTACTCGCCGATGCCCAGTTTCCCCGCTACCGCCCGCGCCGTGCGGCGGTTGTCGCCGGTGAGCATGACGGGTTCCAGGCCCGCTTCGCGCAGGCGCATGATCGCCTCTCTGGCGTCGGGCTTGATCTCGTCGGCGATCGCCAGCAAGGCCCGCAGTTCTCCGCCCACCGCCAGGGCGATGACCGTGTTGCCGGCTTCCTGCAACGACTGAATCCGGCCACTCGCCGATACCATGTCGACGCCGGCGGATGCGACGAACGCCGGACTGCCGACCGCCACCCGATGCCCCTCCACGGTGGCGGTGACGCCCCGGCCCGGCGCGGCCTGGAAGCCTTCAGCCTTGGGGAGCGGCAGCCCTTGCATCTCCGCGGCGGCCACCACCGCCCGCGCCAGCGGATGTTCCGACGCGGCCTCCGCCGCGGCAGCAAGCTGCAACACGTCGCGCTCGTCATGCCCGGCCAGGGCGACGATCTCGATCACGGCGGGTTTGCCCCGGGTGAGGGTGCCGGTCTTGTCGAACACGACCCGTCCGACATCCTTCAGCGCCTGGAAGGCTTCGGCCGAGCGCATCAGGATGCC
>CAYZLI010000168.1:0-2106 GCA_964479195.1 uncultured Rhodocyclaceae bacterium | reverse complement strand
CCCGTCCGACATCCTTCAGCGCCTGGAAGGCTTCGGCCGAGCGCATCAGGATGCCACGCTCGGCGGCCATCCCGCCGCCGCGGATCATTGCCAGGGGCGTCGCCATCCCCAGGGCGCAGGGATAACCCATGACCAGTACCGCCAAGCCGGCGAAGATGGCGCGGGTCCAGTCGGCCGTACCGGTCAGGCCCCAAGCGCCCAGCGTCCAGGCCAGCACCGCCCCGCCGGCGAACAGCAGCACGGCCGGCACATAGACCTGAAGAACGCGATCGACCAGCACCAGGATGCCGGGTTTCAGTGCCCGGGCCTCTTCCACCAGCCGGGCTACCTGGTTGAGGAAGCTCTCCGAGCCGACCTTGGTTACTCTGACCAGCAGCGTGCCGTACTGGTTGATCGATCCGCCGATCACCGCGGCGCCGGGCATCTTTTCCTCTGGAATGGATTCCCCGGTCACCAGGCTCTCGTCGACGCTGGAGGCGCCTTCGGCGACTTCCCCGTCCACCGGGATCGATTCGCCCGGCCGCACCCGCACGAGTTCCCCCGGCCGGACGTCCTCGACCGGCACTTCCGCCTCGCGCCCGTCGCGCACCACCCGCGCGGTGGCCGGCACCAGCGCGAGCAGCCTCCGCACCGCCTGGGAGGCGCGGGTGCGCACCAGGAGCGAGACGTAACCGGAGAGAATGTGATAAGTAGTAACGAACACCGCCACGCCGAGGAAATCGGGCAGCGGGAAAGCGGGCAGGACGTAGCCCAGGAAGCCGCCGGCGAGGCCCGCGAAGGCGCCGAACTCGAGCAGCACATGCTGGTTCAGGATGCCGCGCCGCAGGCTCGCCCAGGCCATCGTCAGGATGTGCCAGCCGGGGCCGAAAATGGTCGACAGCGCGAGGATAGGCATGAGCCAATACAGCGCCGCCATGCCTTGCGGCGGCAACCGGTCGAGCCACATCAGGCTCATCGCCCCCAGCGAGACGACGGTAAAGCCGGCCGCCGTCAGCAGGTTCTCCCGCTGACTTTGCAGTTCGGCTTCTTCCTCCTCGAAGCTGCGCACCTGGCTGGCGTCGCGCACCGTGTAGCCCAGGTCGAGGAGCGTTTCCCTCAGTCGGGTCGGGGTGACTTTAGCCGGCTCGTATCGGATCAGCGTCTCTTCATGAGCCAGGTTCACATTGACGTCGCATACACCGTCCATACGTCCCAGCGCCTTGGTGATGCTGGCGACACAGAAGGAGCAGGCCATGCCGCCGATCTTCAACTGGAGTTTGGCGGTTCCGCCCGTCATGACGCCGCTTCGTAACCGAGTTCTTGCAGACGGGCGCGCACCTCTTCGGGACCGACCTCTTCGGGATCGATGGTCACCGAAATCCGTTGGGTCTCGGCACTGGCCCGTACGTCCCGGACGCCGGGAAGGCGGCGCAACGCGAAGCCGATCCGCGTCTCGCAGCCTGAGCAATGGATCTTCTCGTCGCCGATCACCTGGAATTCAATGAGGACGGTCATGGTTCAGCCTTTCATCCGAGCAGCAGCCTGCGGATTTCTTCGGTGCCGCCTTTACCGAGTCACCTCCAGCGTAAACCTTGGAGCATGGTCTGGAGTCAAGAGCTTTGTCGGCCGCCTTTGAGGCGCTTCACCCCGCGCAGCAGGAAAGCTGCTTCACATCCTTGGTGAAGGTCTGGGCGCACAGCTTCAGCCCCTCGACCATCGTCAGGTAGGGGAACAACTGGTCGGCCAGCTCCTGGACGGTCATCCGCGCCCGGATGGCGAGCGCCGCCGCCTGGATCAATTCCCCGGCTTCCGGGGCCACCGCCTGTACGCCGATCAGACGGCCCGAGCCCGCTTCCGCGACCAGCTTGACGAAGCCGCGGGTATCGAAATTGGCCAGCGCCCGCGGCACGTTGTCCAGCGTGAGCAGGCGGCTGTCGGTCTCCATACCGTCTTGGCGGGCTTGTGCCTCCGTGCAGCCCACGGTGGCCACCTGCGGATCGGTGAATACGACCGCCGGCATGGCGGTGAGGTCCAGGGCGGCCTCGCCCCCGGTCATGTTGATCGCCGCCCGCGTGCCGGCCGCCGCCGCCACGTAGACGAATTGCGGCTGGTCCGTGCAGTCGCCGG
>CAYZLI010000167.1:0-8389 GCA_964479195.1 uncultured Rhodocyclaceae bacterium | reverse complement strand
AGGATGCGCTTCAGTTCCCGGTTGTTGCCGACGCAGTAGCCGTCGAAGCCGCCGGCGATGTTTACCTTCTCGCCCGCCTGGCGCTCCCTGCCTTCCCAGAAGTGGGTGAGGATGCCCTTCAGCATGTTGTCGTAGCCGGTGACATGGCTGCCGACGAAGGAGGGCGTGTGGGCGAAGGGCACGTGATAGTCCTCGGGGATCGAGCCCTTGGTCTTGGCGTTCTTGATGAACGAGTCCAGGTCGTCGCCGATCACCTCCGCCATGCAGGTGGTGGACATGGCGATCATCTTGGGCTTGTAGAGCGAATAGGTGTTCGCCAGGCCCTCGATGATGTTGTTCATGCCGCCGAACACCGCCGCGTCTTCCGTCATGGAGTCGGACACGGCCGAGCAGGGCTCCTTGAAGTGGCGGTTGAAGTGGCTGCGGAAGTAGGCGACGCAGCCCTGGGAGCCATGCACGTAGGGCATGGTGCCCTCGAAGCCGGAGGCGCACAGCACCGCGCCCAGGGGCTGGCAGGCTTTCGCCGGGTTGATGGTGAGGGCTTCCCGCTTGAAGTTGATCTCGCGGTATTCCCAGCTCTTGGTCCAGTCCTCGACGCGCTTCACCTCGGCGGCCGGCTTGGCCTCCTCGAAGGCCTTCTTGGACTCCATGAGGGCCAGGTACTCGGGCTCGCGGAAGAGCTCGTTGTGGTCTAGGACCCGTTCAACGTTCTGTGGCATTTCGATTCTCCTTCAAACACTGTCTGTCGTTCCCGCGAAAGCGGGAACCCAGCGTCGTTGCAAGTCACTGGATCCCCGCCTGCGCGGGGATGACGCTGCGCGTCACTTCTTCCAGGGCGCCTTGGTCATGCCCCACACCGGGCTGTTGATGGCCATGTCCATGTCGCGGGCGAAAATGGCGAAGCCGTCGTAGCCGTGGTAGGGGCCGGAGTAGTCCCAGGAGTGCATCTGGCGGAAGGGCACGCCCATCTTCTGGAAGATGTACTTTTCCTTCACGCCGGAGCCCACCAGGTCGGGGCGGATCTTGTCCACGAAGTGCTCCAGTTCGAAGCTGGTGACGTCGTCGTAGATCAGCGTGCCGTCCTTCACGTAGTGGGAGGTGCGCTGGTAGTCGTCGCCGTGGCCAAACTCGTAGCCCGTGCCCACCACCACCATGCCCAGGTCCTCGTAGGCGCCCACCACGTGGCGGGGACGCAGGCCGCCGACGTAGAGCATCACCGTCTTGCCCTCGAGGCGCGGCTTGTACTTGGCGATGACGGCGTCCGTCATGGCCTTGTACTTGGCGATCACGCGCTCGGCGCCTTCCTTGATCTTGTCGTCGAAGTGGCTGGCGATCTCGCGCAGGCTCGCCTCGACCTTGGTCGGACCGAAGAAGTTGTACTCGACCCAGGGCACGCCGTACTTCTCCTCCATGTGCCGCGAGATGTAGTTCATGGAGCGGTAGCAGTGCAGCAGGTTGAGCTTGGCCTTGGGCGTCTTTTCCATCTCCTTCAGGGTGCCGTCGCCGGACCACTGGGCGATCACGCGCAGGCCCATCTCCTCGATCAGGATGCGGGAGGACCAGGCGTCGCCGCCGATGTTGTAGTCGCCGATGATGGCCACGTCGTAGGGGCCGGGCTCGAACGTCGCCGCCGTGCCGTCCGTCTTGTCCAGCACCCAGTCGCGGATGCAGTCGTTGCCGATGTGGTGGCCGAGGGACTGGGACACCCCGCGGAAGCCCTCGCAGCGCACCGGCACGATGGTCTTGGCGATCTCCTTGGACTTCTTCTTGGCCACCGCCTCGATGTCGTCGCCGATCAGGCCGATCGGGCACTCGGACTGGATGGTGATGCCGTTGTTGAGCGGGAACAGGGTGGCGATCTCGTCGATCACCTTGTCCAGCTTCTTGTCGCCGCCGAAGACGATGTCCTTCTCCTGGAAGTCGGACGTCACCTGCATGACGACGAAGTTGTCCACGCCGCTGGTGCCGCTGGCGTAGTTGCGCCGCGTGCCCCAGGAATACTGGCCGCAGCCCACCGGGCCGTGGCTGATGTGCACCAGGTCCTTCACCGGGCCCCACACCACGCCCTTAGAGCCGGCGTAGGCGCAGCCGCGGATGGTCATCACGCCGGGCAGCGACTTGATGTTGGATTTCACGCCGCAGTCGGGCTTGCCTTCCTCGTAGACGTTGAGGTGCTTGGCGCGCTTCTTGGCCGCCTTCTCCGGGTAGACCTCCAGCACCTCCGAGATCAGCGCCGCATTGCGCGCCTTTGTGTCGTCGATGATTGCACTCATATATCCCTATCTCCAGTTCAACGCCGTTCGTGCTGAGCCTGTCGAAGCATGAAGGGCGTTGCGCGCTGCGAATTCATCGCCCTTCGACAGGCTCAGGGCGAACGGAAAATCAGGCAGTCTTGGACTTGACCGGATAATCAGGCCGCCTTCGACTTGCCGATGATGGACTCGTCCTCTTTCTTCATGATGCCGAACTCGAGCAGCAGGTCTTCCAGTTCGTCCATGGTGATGGGGGTGGGGATGATGCCCTTGCCCTTGTTCGCGTGGATCTTCTGCGCCAGTTGGCGGTACTCTTCGGCCTGCTTGCTCGCGGGGTCGTACTCCAGCACCGTCATGCGGCGCAGCTCCGCGTGCTGCACCACGTTGTCGCGGGGCACGAAGTGGATGAGGTGGGTGCCCAGCTTCTTCGCCAGGGCGTCGGCCAGCTCGTACTCCTTGTCGGTCTGGCGCTCGTTGCAGATCAGCCCGCCCAGGCGCACGCCGCCGGCGTTGGCGTACTTGAGAATGCCCTTGGAGATGTTGTTGGCGGCGTACATGGCCATCATCTCGCCGGACATGACGATGTAGATCTCCTGCGCCTTGTTCTCGCGGATGGGCATGGCGAAGCCCCCGCACACCACGTCGCCCAGCACGTCGTAGGAGACGTAATCGACGCCGTCGTAGGCCCCTTCCTCCTCGAGGAAGTTGATGGAGGTGATGACCCCGCGCCCGGCGCAGCCCACGCCCGGCTCCGGCCCGCCGGACTCGACGCAGCGGATGTCGCGGTAGCCCACCTTGAGCACGTCCTCGAGCTCCAGGTCCTCCACGCTGCCGGCTTCGGCGGCCAGTGAGAGCACCGTGTCCTGGGCCTTGGCGTGCAGGATCAGGCGGGTGGAGTCGGCCTTCGGGTCGCAGCCGACGATGAGGATCTTCTGCCCCATCTCCGCCAGCGCCGCCAGCGTGTTTTGCGAAGTGGTGGATTTGCCGATGCCGCCTTTGCCGTAGAACGCGATTTGCCGCAAGTCGCTCATGTCACTCTCCTGTCAAGTTGTCGGTCGTCCCCGGTACGGACCGGGTTACGACCGCCTTTTCGCAAGGCCTGTGCCAGCTCGGAAAAATCGGATTAACAGAATGTTTCGGCGGGGAATTTTTTCTTTCAGGGCGCAGGGCGCGCGATGTCGCGAATGCGACAATGCCAAGTGACGCTGTCGCAAAGGCCGCACCACCAGCCGTTCGTGGTGAGCCTGTCGAACCATGAACGGCTGGTGCATTGGCCGCCCGCCCTTCGACAGGCTCAGGGCGAACGGCTCCCGACAGGCTCACCACGAACGGCTCCCAATATGACCGTTCGCCCTGAGCTTGTCGAAGGGTGAATGGTCGTATTGAGGCGCTCGGAACACTTATTGCTCCCGCCCTCCCCCATGTCCCCCACCCCGCCCGTCCACAGCACCAACCTCGTCGGCATCCCCACGGGCCTGCTGGCGAGCTGCGCCTTCAACGAGCATCCGCTCAAGCTGCGCATCGGCGGCGTGCGCGAGACCAACCCCGCGCTGTTCGCCATGCTGGAGGACGCCACCTCGGTGGAAGAGGCCCGGGAGGCCTTCCAGAACTACATGTGCACCGTGTTCGGCCTGGACGCGGAGCAGCGCCGCGGCGAAGACCGCCGGCGCTTCCGCGCCAGCTACCTGAGATTGCTCACCGGCTGGGGCTTCGACGCGAACGGGCCGGAAGGGGCGGTGCTCAAGGGCTGGGTGGAGAGCCGCTTCGGCCTGCTCCCGGGCTTCCACAAGCGCCCGCTCGGCCGCTATCCCTCGCCGGCGTGGGTCGCCTACGTGGAGGAAAAGATGTCGCCGCGCTTCCACAACAACTCCATCCACCTGCAGCTCGATCTGCTCTATGAGTACTGCCAGTGGATGCTGGCGCGCCACTTCTCCCCGGGGCGCTACCACCTCACGCTGTATCGCGGCGTGAACGACTTCGCCGAGCACCAAGTGATCGAGCGCACCGGGAAGCGCGAGGCCGTCGCGCGGCAGAACAACCTCGTCTCCTTCACGGCTGCCCGCGACGTGGCCGACCAGTTCGGCGACACCATCCTGGAAGCGCAGGTGCCCACCGCCAAGATCGTCTTCTTCAACGCCCTGCTGCCCGGCCACGTCCTGCGCGGCGAAGGCGAGTACCTGGTCATCGGCGGCGACTACCGGGTGAAGCTGGCGTACTTATGAGCGCCTCTCTGTCATTCCCGCGGAAGCGGGAATCCAGCGGCTTTGAACGACACTGGATCCCCGCGTTCGCGGGGATGACAAGACAGGGGCGCCATGGCTGATGCGGCCCTCGTCTCCAGAGCCAAGGCCGCCTACCTCGGCTTCGCCCTCGGCGACGCCCTCGGCGCCACGGTGGAATTCCTCACCGCCTCCGAGATCGCCCGCGCCCACGGGGTGCATCGCCACCTCACCGGCGGCGGCTGGCTGCGCCTGAAGCCCGGCCAGGTCACGGACGACACGCAGATGTCCCTCGCCCTCGGCGATGCCATCCTCGAAGCGCGCGGCTTCGACCTGAAGACTGTCGCCGAGCACTTCCTCGCCTGGCTGAAAACGAAACCCATCGACGTGGGCAACACCTGCCGCCGCGGCATCCAGCGCTACAAGCAGGATGGCAGCCTGATCTCGCCCTTCAGCGAGGGCGATGCCGGCAACGGCGCCTGCATGCGGAACCTCCCCGTGGTGCTCTATGCGCTGCACGACGAGGCCCTCTTCGAGCGCTGCACCCTGGCGCAGGCCCGCTTCACCCACAACCACCCGCTGTCGGACGCGGCGACCCTGACGCTCGGCCACATGGCGCGCACGCTGCTCACGGGCGGCACGCGCGAAGACTGCCGGCTGATTGCCGATGCCGTAGTGGCCACCCACCGCACGTTTCGCTACGAGCCCTACCCGAAGCGCACGACGGGCTACGTGGTGGACACCGTGCAGACCGTCCTGCACGGCTTCTTCACCACGGAGAGCTTCGAGGACTGCGTAGTGAAAGTGGTGAACCTGGGCGGCGACGCGGATACCAGCGGCGCCTTGGCAGGCATGCTCGCCGGCGCCCTCTACGGCGAGGCGGCGATTCCGGCACGCTGGCTGCGACGATTGGATCGTGTTGTACGACAGAAGATCGAGGGGCAGGTATCAGGGCTGATGCGACTCGCCGCCCCCTCCCCCTAGACGCCCTAGACGGGGGAGGGCTGGGGTGGGGGTGAGGCGTCCGCACAGCTTCATTGACAATATCACCAGTATATATTGACAATAAGCGCAATATTGGCTGACAAACGCATCATCCATGCTTGACAAACACGCCCTCCGCCAACGAGCCCTTACCCTGGCCGCAGCCGGAGCCAGAGGACTGGCCGCAGCCCTGGCCAAGGAATTCGGCATCAGCCGCCAGGCGGCCAATGTCCATCTCACGCGCCTCATAGAGGCCGGCGAACTGGCCGCCGAAGGCGCCACCCAGGCCCGCGTCTACCGCCTGGCCGAACGGGCGCAGGCCACCCGCACCTACCCGCGCCAAGGCCTGTCGGAAGACCGAGTCTGGCGCGAGTTCTACGCGCCGCCGCTGGCCGACCTGCCGGAGAGCGTGCGCGACATCTGGCGCTACGGCATCACGGAAATGGTGAATAACGCCATCGACCACTCGGGCTCTGCCGAAGTCCATGTGGGGCTCTCGCGCAACGCCCTCTACACCCAGGCCTGGGTGGCCGACGACGGAGAAGGGATCTTTCTCAAGATCCAGCGCGCCCTCGACCTCTACGATCCCCGCGAAGCGATCCTGGAACTGGCCAAGGGCAAGCTCACCACCGACCCGGCCCGCCATACGGGCGAAGGCATCTTCTTCTCGTCGAAAGTGTTCGACCTCTACGACATCCGTTCCGCCAACCTGCACTTCATGCACGACGCGGGCGCGGAGGGCATGCTCGTCGAACGGCCTGCCGATGCGCCCGGCACTCTGGTCGTCATGCGCCTGGCCAACGACAGCCCGCGCACCACGCGGGAAGTGTTCGACCGCTTCGCCGCCCCCGAGGAATACACCTTCGCGAAGACCGTCGTCCCGGTGCGTCTGGCGCAGTACGAGGGCGAAAAGCTGGTGTCCCGCTCCCAAGCGAAGCGCCTGACCCTGCGCTTCGAGCGCTTCCGCACCGTGGTGCTCGACTTCACCGGCGTGGCCGAGATCGGCCAGGCGTTCGCCGACGAAGTATTCCGCGTGTTCCAAACGGCGCACCCGAACACGGCGCTGGTCCCGATCGAAATGACGCCTGCCGTCGAGGCCATGGTGCGGCGGGCGAAGGCGGCGCCAGCCTAGCCGAAGGCCGTCCAAACGCGGTTTTCAGCAACAAATGAACAAGTTGCGCAACTACTAACGAACTACTAATTTCGAGCAAAATTAGTAGACGCCGCGCCAACGTGTCGCCATTCTGCAAAAATATCGACATGTTCGCTTGACCTGTCGCCCCCAGCGACATAAGCTTGGAACGTGTCGCACAAATCACGTTTTGTCATCATGAAAACCACCGACGCGGGCTGGCGACCGGATCAACCCTATAACGCCCTTCCTGCCTTGCCCCCCGAGCAAGCGCTGGAAACCAGGCCCGTGCTCAAGCGCTGCATCACCGCGCGCGCCGCGCTGGCGGAGCTCAAGCAGGCCGCCGAACTGATCCCCAACCAGGCCATGCTCATCAACACGCTTCCGCTGCTGGAAGCGAAGGACAGTTCCGAGATCGAGAACATCGTCACCACAGCCGACCGCCTGTTCCAGCATGCGCAGGGGGACGGCCAGGCCGACGCCGCCACCAAGGAGGCGCTGCGTTACCGCTCCGCCCAGCACCGGGGCTATCGCCACCTGGCCGAGCGGCCCCTCTGCACCGCCACCGCCGTGGAAATCTGCCGCACCATCAAGGGCGTCGAGATGGACCTCCGCCGCACCCCCGGCACCCAGCTCGTCAACGACCGCACGGGCAATGTGATCTACACGCCGCCGGAAGGCGAACAGCGGCTGCGCGAGCTGCTGGCCAACTGGGAGCGTTTCCTGCACAACGAAACGGACCTCGACCCTCTGGTCCGCATGGCGGCCGCGCATTACCAGTTCGAGGCCATCCACCCCTTCACCGACGGCAATGGTCGCACCGGCCGCATCCTCAACAGCCTCTACCTGATCCAGGAAGGCCTGCTCACCCTGCCCATCCTCTACCTCAGCCGCCAGCTCATCGCCCGCAGGGCCGACTACTACCGCCTGCTGCTGGGCGTCACCCGCGAGGCCGCCTGGGAGCCCTGGCTGCTCTTCATGCTGGAAGCCGTGGAGGAAACCGCCCGCTGGACCACCGCCAAGATCGCCGCCATTCGCGCCCTGGCCGAGCACACCGGCGCGCACGTCCGTAGCCGCGCCCCCAAGATCCACTGCCGCGAGCTGGTGGATGTGATCTTCGAGCAGCCCTATTGCCGCATCGCCAACCTGGTGGAGAAGAACATCGCGCAACGGCAAGCCGCCGCCCGCTACCTGAAAGACCTCGCCGCGCTGGGCGTGCTCCGGGAAATCAAGGCGGGCAAGGAAAAGCTCTTCATCCACCCGAAGCTGATGCAGTTGCTGACGCGCGACGGGAACGACTTCGCGCCTTACGCATGAAACGGCAGCAAGCGGGGGCCGCGCATCACGCCAGAAGGGGTGAGCGCTCCCAATTCCGTGAGGAATATCTGTCGGCTGCTCGGCCGCCAACGCCGCCCAGTGGATCGCCCAACCGCGGCAGAACGAAAGTCAGCCGTGGCGGAGCGCCGAATTCCAGTTATTGCCGAGCACGGCCGGTTACGGCCAAAGCCGCCTTATGGCATTTTCAACGACGATGTCCGCAGGCCGCCTCTTGCATAATGGGCAGGACCGCCGCGCGGCAGCGTGCCTTCGATGCGGCGAGACGTATTCGATTACATCGAGATGTTCTACAACCACAAGCGCCGCCAGGGCTACGCCGCGGGCATTTCTCCGGTAAAGTTCGAACAGCGGTATTTCAAGGGGATTCAAATCGTGCCAAGTAAGTGAAAAATTGGTGACACAGATAAAGAAGAACTTGATTACCAATAAGGCTCAGCCTGTGAGCCAGTGGGGGTAGCAAACTG
>CAYZLI010000166.1:0-8389 GCA_964479195.1 uncultured Rhodocyclaceae bacterium | reverse complement strand
GCCCGATGCGTTCGGCGCAATGCGCCGCTGCGCGGCTATTGCGCCCTACGCTATTGGGTCGGGCCGGGTGCGTGCGCACCCATCGGCATGTCGCCGGCCGGGGCGGCGGGCGGCGGGTCCGCGGACGGCTCCTCCTCCGCCTCCTCCACCGGCGCCTCGCAGGGGACTTCGAGCAGTTCCAGCACCCGATAGGCCAGCGCCCGGCAGGCGTTGGCCAGGGGGGTCGGCAACCGGTCGGGGATATTCTTCTGCAGCAGCAGCTTGCTGGCCGACAGGGTGGTCATCGGCGGCAGGATGCGATCGGCATGGCCGGCCAATTGTTCGCGCAGGGTCTTTTGCGCCGCCTCCTGCTGCCAGGCGTTGGTCGGCCACTGGGAGGGGACGGCCCAGGCGCGGGGGAAGGCCTCCAGGTCCTTGATCACCGTGCGGATGTCCTCGTGGGAGTCCCGGAAGGGCAGCAGCACCACCTGGGCCAAGCCGTAGAGCTTGCGGTCCATCTCGCTGCGGTTGCCACCGCCGTCGATGACGCCCAGCCAGCCGGGCAGGACGCGGATCTTGTCTACGACCTTGCCCAGGGCCTCGCGCGTGCGTGCATCGGCGACGAGGTAGCGGCGTCCCTCCGGGTCGAGGGGTTCCCGCTGGGTGTCGGTGAGCACGCACACGGAGCGCTGGCCGAGCAGGCCCAGGCCCTGGCAGAGCATGTGGGAGAGCGTGGTCTTGCCGGTGCCGCCCTTGTTGCCGATGATGCAGACGATCTCAGCCATGGTGTTCGTTCCAGTGACCTCTCCCCTCTTCCTCGGGAGAAGGGCCAGGGGTAAGGGTAGGTTGCCGCCGATTATGGCATCCGGGCGACCCGGCGAATACGCGGAAATGCGGCCGGTTTCGGCGGCATTTCCGCCGCTATAGCCTGTAGCAGTAAAGCCGCGTGCGGCGCCCGTCGCCCACCTCGATGAGGCGCCCCGGTGCGACGGCCGGAACCGGAAAACCGTTGCTGACCAGCAGCGTGCCCGGCCGCATCTCGGCCCGGGCCTTCTCCCACAGCCGGGCCATCGGCACGGGGGAGAGGAAAGCGTAGGCCACGTCGCAATCGGCCAGGCCGTGGCGCCAGAAGTCCCCGCGCGCCACGGTGCAGTTGGCCCGGCCCCGGGTCGCCAGCCGGGCCAGCAGCCAGGGCAGGGGGGCGTGCTCGATGCCGAGGAAGCGCGCGTCGGGGCGCGCCGCGGCGAGACGGCGCAGCAGGGCGCCGGTGCCGGCGCCCAGATCGACCACCCGCAGCCCTTCGTCCCGGGGCAGCAGGGCCAGGAGCGCCTCCGCCGTGGCGGCATTGGACAGGTACAGTGGCACGCGGCTGCGGAAAGTGCTCCAGTAGACGAGAGCGAGCAGGACGAAGCCGGCCAGGTACCAGCCCGGGGCCAGCGCCAGCCCGCTCGCGGCGACCAGGGCGGGGGCGAAGGCCAGGTGAATGGGCAGCCACCACCGCTCCGCGCCCAGGAGGTGGGCGGCCAGCGCCGCGGCCACGCCCTGGCCGGCAGCCAGGGCGAGCGGCCGGTCCAGCGTCGCGGGCCACAGGCCGATGACGGCGAGCGCCAAGCCGGCGCCCGAGATCTGGGCGACGAGTGCGCGCAGGGCCGTCAATTACGCGGCCCGGCCGAATTTCGCGCGTAGCGCCACACCGTTCCCTTCCCCCTGGACGGGGGAAGGGCTAGGGAAGGGGGTGCGGACGTCGGCCACGATCAGGCCGCCTTCGCCGCGCGGGCCGGGGCCGCCGGCCGGCGCCAAGCCTCCAGCAGGCGGCTGCGTTGCGCCGCGGCGGCCTTCGCATGGCGCGCCTTGACGTGGCCGAAGCCGCGGATTTGCTCCGGCAGGCGGGCGATCTGCGTGGCCAAGGCCAGGTCGCCGGCGTCGAGGCGGTCGAGCAGCTCCGCGACGTCCCGCTCGTAATCGGCGATGAGCCGCCGCTCCATGCGCCGCTCCTCGCCGCGGCCGAACGGGTCCAGCGCCGTACCGCGCAGGAAGCGCAGGCGGGCCAGAGCGCGGAAGGCCGTCATCATCCAGGGGCCGTAGGGGCGCTTGCGCAGCTCGCCCGTGGCCGGGTCGCGCCGGGCGACGAGGGGCGGGGCGAGGTGGAAGTTGAGCTTGAAGCCGCCCTCGAAAGCGGCGTTGATCTTGTCCATGAACGCGGGGTCGGCGTAGAGCCGCGCCACCTCGTATTCGTCCTTGACCGCCAGCAGCTTGAAATAGCCGTGGGCCACGGCCTCGGCGAGCCGGCTCGAGCCGAGCTTCCCCTCGGCGCCCCGCACCCGGTCCACGAGGGTCCGGTAGCGTCCGGCATAGGCCGCGTCCTGGTAGGCCGTGAGGAAGGCCACGCGTCGGGCCACGATCTCATCCAGGCTCTGCGGCCGGGCGAAGAGTGAGGCCGGCGGACGGGCGAAGTCCTGCACGGCCGCCAGGTCGTGGGCGGCGCGCCGGCCCCAGAGCAGGGCTTTGCGGTTGGTCTCCACGGCCACGCCGTTCAGCTCGATGGCCTTCTCCAGGGCGGCCAGGGAGACGGGCACCAGGCCCTTCTGCCAGGCGAAGCCGAGCAGGAACAGGTTGGTGTAGATGGCATCGCCCATCAGGGCCGTGGCGAGCGCCGTGGCGTCCACGCAATCCGCGCGGCCCTCGCCCGTGGCCTCGGTGATGGTGCGCTGCATCAGGTCGAGGGGAAACTGCCAGTCCGGGTTGCGGATGAATTCCGCCGTGGGGGTCTCGGCGCAATTGACCGCCGCCCGGGTGATGCCCGTCTGCATCTTGGCCAGGGCCTCCTGGCTGGCCGAGACGACGATGTCGCCGCCGATCACCGCGTTAGCCTCGCCCGCGGCGATGCGCACCGCATGGATGTCCTCCGGCCGGTCGGCCAGCCGCACATGGGAGAACACGGCGCCGAACTTCTGGGCGAGGCCCGTCATGTCCAGCACCGTCACGCCCTTGCCGTCGATGTGGGCGGCCATGCCGATCAGCGCCCCGAGGGTGATGACCCCGGTGCCCCCCACGCCGGTGATGAGGATGCCCCAGGGCTGGGCCGTGGCGGGCAACTGCGGTTCGGGCAGCGCGGCGAAACGGCTTTCGTCCGCCTCGATCGCCTTACCCTTGCGCAACCGCCCCCCCTCGATGGTGACGAAGGAGGGACAGAAGCCCTTCAGGCAGGTGAAGTCCTTGTTGCAGGCGGACTGGTCGATGGCCCGCTTGCGGCCGAACTCGGTCTCCAGGGGGACTACGGACAGGCAGTTGGACTGGTTCGAGCAGTCGCCGCAGCCCTCGCAGACCATTTCGTTGATGAAGACGCGCCGGGCCGGATCGGGATAGGTGCCGCGCTTGCGGCGCCGGCGCTTCTCCGCGGCGCAGGTCTGGTCGTAGATGAGGGCGGAGACGCCCGGATACTCGCGCAGCTCCTTCTGGATCGTGTCCAGATCATCCCGGTGCCGTATGGGGACGGATCCGGGCAGGTCCGCCGCCGTGTAGGCGCGCTCGGTGCCGTCGGTGACGACGACGATCTTCTCGACGCCCTCCGCTTCGAGCTGGCGCACCACCAGGGGCACGCTGATTCTCCCGTCGATGGGCTGGCCGCCGGTCATGGCCACGGCGTCGTTGTAAAGGATCTTGAAGGTGATGGGCACCCCGGCGGAGACCGCTTGGCGGATGGCCAGGATGCCGGAATGGAAATAAGTGCCGTCGCCCAGGTTGGCGAAGATATGGCGGGTTTCGCTGAAGGGCGCCGCGCCCACCCAGGGCACGCCCTCGCCGCCCATGTGGGTGAAGGTCTCCGTGTGGCGGTCCATCCAGGTGACCATGTAGTGGCAGCCGATGCCCGCCACGGCGCGGCTGCCCTCGGGCACGCGGGTGGAGGTGTTGTGGGGACAGCCCGAGCAGAAGTGGGGGGTGCGCTCGATGGGGATGGCGCTCCTCGCCAGGGCCTTCTCCTTCGCCTCGAGGAAGGCGAGCCGGGCGCGGATGCGGTCCGAGGTGACGTAGCGGCCGATGCGCGCGGCGATGACCCGGGCGATCATGGCCGGGGTCAGTTCGTTGGCCGCCGGCAGCAGCCAGTCGCCGTGGGGCAGGGCCCATTCCCCCTTCTCGTCGAACTTGCCGATCACCCGCGGCCGCACGTCCTCGCGCCAGTTGTAGAGCTCTTCCTTGAGCTGGTATTCGAGGAGCTGGCGTTTTTCCTCGATCACCAGGATTTCCTCCAGCCCTTGCGCGAAATGGCGCACGCCCTCGGCCTCCAGGGGCCAGACCATGCCCACCTTGTAGAGGCGGATGCCGATCTCGGCGGCGAGCCGCTCGTCGATGCCTAAGTCGTCGAAGGCCTGGCGCACGTCCAGGTAGGACTTGCCACAGGTGATGATTCCCAGGCGCGGGCGCGGCGCGTCGATGACGATGTGGTTGAGGCGGTTGGCCCGGGCGTAGGCCAGCGCCGCGTAGAGCTTGTGGTGCAGCAGCCGCTCCTCCTGCTCCAGGCGTTCGTCCGGCCAGCGGATGTTGAGCCCGCCCGCGGGCATCTCATAGTCCTCGGGCAGGGCGATCCCGACGCGGTGCGGGTCCACGTACACCGAGGCGGAGCTTTCCACCGTGTCGGCCACCGCCTTGAAGGCCACCCAGCAGCCGGAATAACGGGACAGGGCCCAGCCGTGCAGGCCGAGGTCGATGTACTCCTGCACGCCCGAGGGGGCGAGCACCGGCATCATGACCGCCTTGAACAGATGCTCGGTCTGGTGGGGCAGCGTCGAGGAGCGCGCCGCGTGGTCGTCGCCGGCCACCACCAGCACGCCGCCGTGCCTGGAGCTGCCCGCGGCATTGCCGTGGCGGAACACGTCGCCGCAGCGGTCCACCCCCGGGCCCTTGCCGTACCACAGGGCGAAGACGCCGTCGTACCTGGCGCCCGGGTAGAGGTTAACCTGCTGCGTGCCCCAGACGGCCGTGGCGGCGAGGTCTTCGTTGATGCCCGGCTGGAAGCGGATGTGGTGGGCCTCCAGGTGCTTCTTCGCTTTCCACAGGGTCTGGTCGAGGCCGCCCAGGGGCGAGCCGCGGTAGCCGGAGATGAAGCCCGCGGTGTTCAGGCCGGCGGCCAAGTCCCGCTCGCGCTGCATCATGGGCAGGCGGCCGAGGGCCTGGTAGCCGGTCAGGAAGACGCGGCCGGACTCCAGGGTGTACTTGGTGTCGAGGGAAAGGGGGGCCAGGGCGGCATGCGCCATTGTTGTCTCCTCCGCAAAAATCGTGTTTTTGACGTGAGGCCCGGGGTGGGGGCCTCTCCCGGCCGGGCGCCTTGTGGGCGCGGGCCGACGAAGCATTCCCAGCCTAGCACAGCCGCCGGGCCAGCTCAATTCGTTGGAGTGCCAGCAATGGGGAAGGTTGCCCGGTCAGGACAGGCCGGCGACGAGCTCTTGCGTGCTGGTGACCTTGGCATAGAGACCGTTCAGGGCGGCCAGGAAGGCGTGGTGCACCTGCTGCGCCGGCACGGCCTCGCCGGCGAAGACCAGCGCCCGGGTCGCGCAGGCGTCGTGCGCCAGGCTGAGCCGCAGGCCGTGGTCGAAGGCGGCGCGCACCGTGGCATCAACGCATATGTGGGTCATCATGCCGGCCACCACCAGGTGGTCCACGGCGAGACCGCGCAGGTGGGCGAGCAGGGGGGTGTCGCGGAAGCTGTTGGGAAAGTGTTTGGTGATGACGGTCTCGCCCGGCAGCGGCGCGACACTGGCGTGGATGCGCACGCCGTCCGTGTCGGGCAGGAAGAACCCGGCGCCGGGGCGTGTGGACACATGCTGGATGTGCAGCACCGGCAACCCCTTGGCGCGGAAGGCGGTGAGCACCTCGCCGGCGCACGCCCCCGCCTCCGGGCTGCCTTCAAGGGCCATCGTGCCGCCCGGGAAGTAGTCGTTCTGGATGTCGATGAGGAGGAGCGCGGTGGTCATGGGCCTTCTCGCGGGGTCAGGCCGGCAGGATCTTGCCGGGGTTGAGCAGGTCCTCCGGGTCGAGGGCCGCCTTCAGGGCACGCATGACTGCCACGGCCTCGCCGTGCTCGGCCACCAGGAACTTCTGCTTGCCGATGCCCACGCCGTGCTCGCCGGTGCAGGTGCCCTCCAGGGCGAGCGCCCGCTGTACGACGGCCTCGTTGAGCCGCTTGGCCTCGGCCACTTCCGCCGCATTGGCCGGGTCGATGAGGACCACCAGGTGGAAGTTGCCGTCGCCCACGTGGCCGAACAGGGCGACGGGGATAGTCAACCGGGCGATGTCCTCGTTGGCGGCGTGGATGCATTCGGCCAGGCGCGAGATGGGCACGCACACGTCAGTGGGGAAGGCCCGGGCGCCGGGTTTCAACTGCAGGCAGGCGAAATAGGCGTCGTGACGGGCCTGCCACAGGCGCGAGCGTTCTTCGGGGCGGGTCGCCCACTCGAAGTTTTCGCCGCCGTGGCCCGCCGCGAGCTCCTGCACCGTCCGTGCCTGCTCCTCGACGCTCATGGGCGAGCCGTGGAACTCGAAGAACAGGGTCGGCGCTTCCTTCAGCGTCGTCTTGCTGTAGCGGTTGACCGCGGAGATGGTCAGCGCGTCGAGCAGTTCGATGCGCGCCACCGGCACGCCGAGCTGGATGGTCTGGATAACCGTGTTGACCGCGTCGTCCACCGTGGGGAAGGCGCATACGGCGCTGGAGATGGCCTCGGGGATGGGGTAGAGCCGCACCGTCAGCTCGGTGATGATGCCCAGGGTGCCCTCGGAGCCGACGAAAAGCCGCGTCAGGTCGTAGCCGGCCGAGGACTTGCGCGCCCGCCCGCCGGTCTTGATGATGCGCCCGTCGGCCAGCACCACCGTCATCGCCAGCACGTTTTCGCGCATGGTGCCGTAGCGCACGGCGTTGGTGCCCGAGGCGCGCGTGGCCGCCATGCCGCCCAGGGTGGCGTCGGCCCCCGGGTCGATGGGGAAAAAAAGGCCCGTGCCGTGCAACTCCTGGTTGAGCTGCTTGCGGGTTACGCCCGCCTGCACTGTCGCGTCGAGGTCCGCTTCATGCACCTGCAGCACCCGGCCCATGCGCGACAGGTCGAGGCAGACGCCGCCGCGCACGGCGAGGATGTGGCCTTCGACCGAGCTGCCTACACCGAAAGGGATCACTGGCACGCGATGGGCGCGGCAGAGCTTGACCGCCTCGGCCACCTCTTCCGTGGTCTCGGCAAACAGGACCGCATCGGGCAGGGCCGGCGCGTGCACCGATTCGTCCTTGCCGTGGTGCTCGCGCACCGCCACGGCGGTGGAGAGCCGGCTGCCGAAGCGCTGCGCCAGCGCCTTGACCAGATCGGCAGGCAGGGGCGGATGGGGCGGGTAGGGCTGGTTCATGGGCTCCAGGATCCGGCGGTGATCAAAGGATGCGGCAGGCTTCGTCGAACTCCAGGCGCGGGTTGCGCGGGCGCAGCTTCTCCCGGTTGCCGTAGCCGAGGTTGCACAGGAAGTTCGATTTCACGCGGCCTTCGGGGAAGAACTCGCGGTCGACCGCGGCATTGTCGAAGCCGGACATGGGCCCGCAGTCCAGCCCCAGGGCCCGGGCCGCCAGGATGAAGTAGGCTCCCTGCAGCGAGCCGTTGCGAAAGGCGGTGCTGGCCGCCGCCTCGGCGTTCTCCGGCCCGGCGAACCAGGCGCGCGCATCGGTCTGCGGATAGAGCCGGGGCAGGAGTTCATGGAATTCCGCGTCGTAGCCGATGATGGCGGTGACCGGCGCCTGCATGCTCTGCCGCCGGTTGCTTTCGATCAGGGCGGGTTCGAGCCGCCGCTTGGCTTCCGGGGATTTCACGAAAAGCACCCGCATCGGGCTGCAGTTGGCCGAGGTCGGCGCCATGCGGGCGAGCTCGTACGCCTGCCGGAGCAGGGCCTCGTCCACCGGCTTGTCCAGCCAATAGCGGTGGGTCCGGGCTTGCAGGAACAGGGTGTCGAGGGCTTGCTCGTCGATGGGGGCGGCCATGGGCGGTGTTTCCTTCTGTTGTTTGCCGAGGATTCTACGCCCCTTGCCGCCCACCCGGGCCGAACCCGTTGGGCGCAAACGGGTATTCCCGGGAGCCGCTTCCCGCACCAAAGCCACGGGCCGTTTGACTTTTACCGGCAAAACAGACAAAATCCGCTGTTTCGCTGGAGGGGTTCCCGAGCGGTCAAAGGGAGCAGACTGTAAATCTGCCGGCTCTGCCTTCGAAGGTTCGAATCCTTCCCCCTCCACCAGCGGTTTTGTGAGTCGCGCGAGCGGGATGCCGGACGGCGTCCCGGTCTGGGCGGGCTGTAAGCGGCAAGCAGCACGATGAAGGCGGGTGTAGCTCAATGGTAGAGCAGAAGCCTTCCAAGCTTATGACGAGGGTTCGATTCCCTTCACCCGCTCCAG
>CAYZLI010000165.1:0-8394 GCA_964479195.1 uncultured Rhodocyclaceae bacterium | reverse complement strand
GGAAGGCGTTTGCTATGGGTCGTGAGCGCGCGCCAGACGCGCCATGACCAAGGAGGCGGCGCCATGGAGATCCTGGGGGCTTTCGGCTTTCTCTCGTCTTTCCTGCTCATCCTGTGGATGCTCCGCCAGGAGGCGCGGCACCACAGCGATCCGGCCTACCTGCGCCGGGTCGGCATTGTCATCGTGAACCCCTCCGCCCTGGACGGCGTGGCCGAGGCCATCGGCCACTACCGGGGTGCTCCCATCCCCGCCAGCGTCGTCTTCCGCGGCCTGCGCTACGAGTTTGCCCGGGTCGCGCCGCCCGGCTACAAGGAAGTCATCGGCCGGCGCGAGCTCTATCTCGAGCCGGGCCTGCTGTACGTGACCAACTGACGCTGGCGTTCGCGGGCCAGGCGCAGCGCCCGCCAGCCCAGCAGCAGCCCCAGCAGCATCGCGTAGAGCAGGGGTCGGCTGACGTCCTGCTTCACCAGCCACCAGAAGTGCAGCACGCCCAGAGTGGCGATGGCATAGACCGTGCGGTGCAACTGCGTCCAGCGCCGGCCGCCCAGGCGCTTCACCATGGCGTTGGTGGAGGTGGCGGCCAGGGGCACGAGCAGGACGAAGGCGGTGAAGCCGGCGGTGATGAAGGGGCGCTTCACCACGTCCCGGGCGATGGCCATCCAGTCGAAGAACTGATCCAGCCACAGGTAGGTCATGAGGTGCAGGCCGGCATAGAAGAAGGCGAAGAGGCCCAACATGCGCCGCAGCCGGATCAGCCAGTGCAGCCCGGTGAGCTGGCGCGCCGGGGTGACCGTCAGGGTGAGCAGCAGCAAGTTCAGGGTCCACTCGCCCAGGGCGCGGGTGATCACCTCGATGGGGTTGGCGCCGAGGGCGCCGTGGTACGCCCCCCAGGCGAGCTGGCCGAGGGGCACGAGGCAGAGCAGGAAGAGCGCCGCCTTGATGGCGGTAATCCGGCGCGGCGTGGGCTGGTGCATCAGAAATATTTTCTCAGGTCCATGCCGGCATAGAGTGGGCCGACCTGGTCGCCGTAGCCGTTGAAGAGCTGCGTCTTGCGCTTGAAGAACTCGCCGATGCGCCGCTCCGTGGCCTGGCTCCAGCGCGGGTGGTCCACGTCCGGGTTGACGTTGGAATAGAAGCCGTATTCCCGGGGCGCCGCCTTCATCCAGGCGGTGTCCGGCTGCCGGTCGGTGAAGCGGATCTTCACGATCGACTTGGCGCCCTTGAAGCCATATTTCCAGGGCACCACCAGGCGCAGCGGCGCCCCGTTCTGGTTGGGCAGTTCCTCCCCATAGAGCCCCACCGCGACCAGGGTGAGCGGGTGCAGGGCTTCATCCAGGCGCAGGCCCTCGATGTAGGGCCAGTCCAACACCGGCAGCCGCACCCCCGGCATCGCCTCCCGGTCGTAAGCGGACGAGAACTCCACGTATTTCGCGGCGCCCAGGGGTTCCACCTGCTTCAGCAGGGCGGCCAGGGGGAAGCCCACCCAGGGGATCACCATGGACCAGCCCTCGACGCAGCGCAGGCGGTAGATGCGCTCCTCCAGCGGGGCAAGCCTCAGGACGTCCTCGATGGCGAGGGTGCGCGGCTTGCGCACCAGGCCCTCGATCGCCACCGTCCAGGGCCGCGTCTTCAGGCGGTGGGCGTACTCGGCCGGCGAATCCTTGTCGGTGCCGAATTCGTAGAAGTTGTTGTAGGTGGTGATGTCCTTGTAGGTGTTCGGCTTGTCGGGGGTGCTGAAGGGACTTTTCGCGGCCGCGGGCAGCTTGGTGCCGGCACTTGCACCGCCGACGCCCAGCAGGGCCGCCGCGCCGGCGATGGCGCCGAGACCGGCGGCCTTGATGAACTCGCGGCGGCGTTCGAAGAGTTCGCGGGGGGTGATTTCCGACGGGGCGACGTCGGCGGGGCGCTTGATCAGCATGGGGCTCTTCCTGCGAGGTACACGCCGATGGGACCGGCGCGGGGGCGCGAAGCTTACGCCGCGTCACCGATTCAGTTGCTGGTATACCGCCGTCGCCACCTGCAGCAGTTCGGCCTTGTCGATCTCGCCCGACAGGGCATAGCCGAACTTGCCGTCGAGCCAGTAGAAGACGCCGATGCCCTCTTCCCGGGCATAGCGGAACGCCGTCTCGCGGCCGTCGCGGGCATCGGTGCGCACATAAAGGGTGAGCCGTTGGCCGCGGGCGTCCTGGTACATGAACTGGGCGACCGGGCCGGACTCGCCCGGCAGCAGGCGTCCGCCCACCAGCTCGAAGCCCTGGGCAGCCAGGCGCGGCGGCTTCAGCTCGGCGCCCAGGCGCTTCGACAGCCAGGCGCTGAGGTGGTTCTCTTCGCCCGCGCCGACCTCGACGGGATGGCGCACCTCGGGGCTGAACACGGCATGGGCCAGCGCCGCCTGGCGCGGCAGAGAGGCGACGGGCGGCGTGGCCGGCGGCACCTGGCCGCGCAGCGTGAAACCGATGACCCCGCCCACCGCCAGCCACGCCAGCGCCGCGACGAGCCCCAGGGGCGCAAAGCGCGGGCTGCGGCGCGCGGCCTCCATCAGCCGCGCGGAGACGGGCTCGTCCAGCACGGGGTCGAAGGCCCGGTGCAGTTGCTCGTTGCCCAGGCGCCACTCGGCGACGGCCTGGCGCAGTTCGGGGTGCTCGGCGAGCCAAGCCTCGACCTGGGCACGCCGCCCGGGCTCCAGCCTGCCGTCGGCATAGGCGTGGAGTTCCTGTTCGCTCACCGGCGGCCGGCTCATCGCCCCTCCGCCGGGCCGCCCGCGCGAGCGCAGGCAAGGAGACGGCACCCCCTCCCTTCCTCCCCCGCCTGGCGGGGGAGGTGACCAGTCACCCCCGCCCACGGGGCGGGGGAAGGGGGGCGGGCCGTCATATTCCCCATCGGGGTGCGCTTGCGCACCCCCTTCCTCGGGAAGGGGGTCGGGGGGAAAGTAGTCATTTCACCACCTTCAGGTGCAGTTCCTGCGGCTCGGCCCCGGCGAGCAGGGCGCGCAGGCGTTCCCGGCCGCGGGAGAGGCGCGACATGACGGTGCCGATCGGCACGCCCAGCGCCTTGGCTGTTTCCGCGTAGGAGAGGTCTTCCAGGCCCACCAGCAGCAGGACTTCCCGCTGCTCCGCCGGGAGTTTCTGCAAGGCCGCGGAGAGGTCGCGCAGTTCCAAGGCATCGGCCTGGGTGGCGCGCACCGGCAGGTCCGGCAGCGCCTCGTCGCCCGGGCAGTCCACCGGCCGCGCCGCCCGCACCTGATTGACGAACAGGTTGTGCATGATGGAAAAGAGCCAGGCGCGCAGGTTGCCGGGCCGCCACAGGGCGAACTTGCCCAGGGCCCGCTCCAGCGTGTCCTGCACCAGGTCGTCGGCCCGCGCGGCGTCCCCCGTCAGCGCGCGGGCATAGCGGCGCAGACGGGGGATTTCGGCGACGATGGCCTCGCGCTGGGACATGGGTGGAGGAGTCTACTCCTTGGCCACCCGCCAGGCGTTGTTCACGCCGTCGCCCGTGCGGTCGCCCGGCTTCTGGTCCTTCACCCAGTAGTAGACCGGCTTGCCCTTGTAGGCCCACTGCTTGCGGCCGTCGTCCCGCGTGACGATGGACCAGTCCGCCGCGGCGCGGTCGCTGTCCGCGGCCAGCAGCGGCGGCCAGTTGATGGCGCATTGGCCGTTGCAGACGCTCTTGCCGGCACCGGCCGCGTCCTTGTCGAAAGTGTAGAGGGTCATGCCGCCGCTGCCCACGAGGATGCCGGCCTCGGCATGGGCGGGGGCCGCGACCGGGTTGGTGGCTTGGGCAGCGCAGCCGGCAAGACCGGCGAGGCTGACGGCGGCGGCCAGCAGGCCGGCGCGAAGGGATGCGAAGTTCATGGTCTCTCCTGTTGGGGTTGGGGTGCTACGCCCGGTAAACAGGGGGCGCCCCGGGTTTATTCCGGGCAGGAGAGGGTCGCAAAAAGAAAATGGGGTGGCCGGGCCACCCCATGCTTTGCCGCCTGCGGAAGCGCTCAGCGCAGGCCGGCCACGTAGTCCGACACCGCCTTGATTTCGGCATCGGTCATCTTGAGGGCGATCACGCGCATCATGCCATTCGGGTCGTTGGCCCGCTCGCCGGCGCGGAAGGCCTTCAACTGGGCCTCGGTGTATTCGCCGAACTGGCCGCCGATGCGCGGGAACTGGGCCGGGATGCCGGCGCCCGTCGGGCCGTGGCAGGCGCCGCAGGCGGGCAGCCCCTTGGCGGCGTTGCCGGCGCGGTAGAGCTTCTGGCCGAGTTCGACGGTCTTGGCGTCCTTGGCCTGCTCGCCCTTCTGGGTCTGGCTGGCGAACCAGGCGGCGACATTCTTCATGTCCTGGTCGGACAGGGCGGCGACCATGCCGCCCATGATGGGGTTGGGCCGTTCGGCGGTTTTGGCGCCTTCGGCCTTGAAGTTCTTCAGTTGCTTGTACAGGTAGGCCGGATGCTGGCCGGCGAGCTTGGGGTTGGCCGCAACGGGGCTGTTGCCGTCCGGACCGTGGCAGGCGGCGCAGATTTGCGCGGCGACCTGCTGTCCCTTGGCGGCATCCACCTTAACTGCTACCGCTTTCTCGGTAGCCTGGGCCATCGTGGCGACCGCGAGCGCCAGCGACAGAGCAACGAAGCGTTTGACCATGATGAACACTACTCCTGAGGCCTGATTTTAGAAAAACTGTTATTCTATACCAACTTATCCCGGTTACGCCACGCCGCCCCCCAGCCCGTTCCGCGCCTTCGCCCATGTCCCTGTTTGCCAACGCTGAATTCCGGCTCTCCGCGGCGCGCCTGACGGACCTGCCGGCGCCCGGGGAACGGGAGGTCGCTTTCGCCGGCCGGTCCAACGCCGGCAAGTCGAGCGTTATCAACGCGCTGGCCGGCCGCACCCGCCTGGCCTTCGTCAGCAAGACGCCGGGCCGCACGCAGCTCATCAACTTCTTCCAGTTGGCAAACGGCTCCTTCCTGGTCGATCTGCCCGGCTACGGCTACGCCCAGGTGCCGGCGGAGATCAAGCGGGAATGGCAGGGGCTGCTGGAAGCCTATCTCACGCGGCGCTCCAGCCTTTGCGCCCTGGTGCTCATCATGGACGCACGCCGACCGCTGACGGACCTGGATCGGCAGATGCTCGACTGGTTCGTGCCCACGGGCAAACCCATCCACATCCTGCTCACCAAGGCGGACAAGCTTTCCCGCAGCGCCGCGGCCCTGACCCTGCGTACCGTGCGCCAGGACTTGGCGGCCCTGGATGGCCAAGTGAGCGCGCAACTCTTTTCCAGCCTGAACAAGAGCGGCGTCGAGGAGGCGGAGGAGACGATCGGTGCCTGGCTGGGCCTCGAGGGTGGCGCCGCAGCAGGCCAGGAAAAGAAAAAGCCCCCGGCTAAAGGGGAGAAAAACCGGGGGCGAAACGCCTTAACTTGATTAAGGCACCCGCTCAGGGAGGTGAAGCGGGAGACGGTTCAACACCATCCGTTACTGAGAGCGAAAATACGCAAGCCGAGTTCCGAAGCACGCGAATTAAATATTTTTCTCGTAAAAGACCATGAGCTTATTAGGACTTTTCCCCTCCACGCGCATGCGGCGCATGCGCCGGGACGATTTCTCGCGCCGCCTGATGCGCGAGAACCGCCTGTCGGCGGACGACCTGATTTATCCCGTCTTCATGCTGGAAGGCAGCCGCATCTCCGAGCCCGTGGCCTCCATGCCCGGGGTCTTCCGGCATTCCCTCGACCGGCTGCTGACCGTGGCCGAGGAGGCCCTGGGGCTGGGCGTGCCCGCCCTGGCCTTGTTCCCCGTCATCGACGCCGGGCTGAAGACGCCGGGGGCGGAGGAGGCCTACAACCCCGAGGGGCTGGTGCCGCGGGCGGTGCGGGCGCTGAAGAAGGCGTTTCCGGAGCTGGGCGTGATCACCGACATCGCCCTCGATCCCTACACCAGCCACGGCCAGGACGGCCTGATCGACCCGGATGACCCGACGGGCTACGTCCTCAACGACGCAACCCTGGCGGTGCTGGCGAAGCAGGCCCTGATCCATGCCCAGGCCGGCGCAGACGTGGTGGCCCCCTCGGACATGATGGACGGGCGCATCGGCCGCATCCGCGCCGAGCTGGACGGCGCCCAGCAGATCCACACCCGCATCCTGGCCTATTCGGCCAAGTACGCCTCCAGCTTCTACGGGCCGTTCCGCGACGCCGTCGGCTCGGCCGCCAACCTGGGCAAGGGCAACAAGTACACCTACCAGATGGATCCGGCCAACACCGACGAGGCCCTGCGGGAAGTGGCCCTGGACCTGGCCGAGGGGGCGGACATGGTGATGGTCAAGCCGGGGCTCCCCTATCTGGATATCGTCCGCCGCGTCAAGGACGAATTCCAGGTGCCCACTTGCGTGTATCAGGTGAGCGGCGAGTACGCCATGCTGAAGGCCGCTGCGGCCAACGGTTGGCTGGACGAGAAGGCTTGCGTGCTGGAAGCCCTGCTGGGCATGAAGCGCGCTGGCGCCGACGCGATCCTCACCTACTTCGCCCTCGATGTGGCGAAGTGGCTCCGGGACGGCAACTGATCAGGCGCTGGTCGGCTGGCTGAGACAACCGGCGAGGAGCATGGGCCACTGGGTCGCCCACTGGCCCATCGGCTCGCGGCTGAAGCCGCTCTTGACGAACTGCTGCCAGCGGCCGAGGACGTGGCACAGGCACAGGTTGGCCGCCGCGGCCACATCCTCCCCTTGCAGCAGCTCGTTGTCGCTGGCGGCGATGCGCAGGCTTTGTTTGAGGGACGCTTCGACGCGGTCGAGGAGCTGGTTGATGCGGGCCTGCAGGCGGTCGTCCTCGTTCACCAGCGCGTCGCCCAGCAGCACGCGCGTCAGGCCCCGGTTCTTCTGGGCGAAGCCGAGCAGCAAGGCCAGGGTCAGCTCCACCTGCCGGATGCCCGACTGCTCCTCGGCGCCGATCTTGTTGATGACCGAGAACAGGCTGGTCTCGATGAACTCGATCAGCCCCTCGAACATCTGGGCCTTGCTGGCGAAATGGCGGTACAGGGCCGCTTCGGAGACGTCCAGCTTCTTCGCCAGCAGCGCCGTGGTGATCTTCTCCCCCTTCGGATCCTGGAGCATCTCGGCGATGGTCTGCAGGATCTGCAGCTTGCGTTCGCCCGGTTTGGCGGCCATGGCTTTCCTCGTTGTTATCCCAGCGCGCCGAGGCGGCGCGGCAGCTCGAGCACGGATTTTAGCCTGAGGTCGACCCAGGCGGGGCTGCGCGGCGCGCGGCTGATCCAGACGGTGCCCATGCCCAGCCGCTTGGCCGTTTTCAGGTTTTCCACGCTGTCCTCGATCAGGACGCAACGGGCGGGATCGAGGCGGTGGTCGCGCAGCAGGTGCAGGAAGCCGCGCAGGCCGGGCTTGGGGCGGAAGCGCATCTGCTCGATGGAATAGACGTCCTCGAAGAGCCGGCGCACCCCCATGAGAGCGAGCACCGCCTCGGCGTAGTGGCGGGGGGCGTTGGAGAAGACGATTTTCCGGCCGGGCAGCCGGCGTAGCGCCTGGCGCAGCCCGCGCTCCTGGACCACCATGCGCGCCAGGTCGGGGAACTGGTGCGTGTGCCACAGGAAGTGGCGGGGATCAGCGCCGTGGTGGCGCGTCAGGCCCAGCATCGTTGCCCCATAGCGGTGCCAGTAGGACACGCGAAGTGCGGCAGCCTCTTCCTCGGCGAGGCCCACATGCTCCGCCACATAATCCGTCATGGCCCGGTTGATGTGCGGGAAGATGTGGGGCGTGGCGTCGTGGAGCGTGTTGTCCAGGTCGAAGAGCCAGACCCGCCCCTGCGCCCTGACCCCTGTTGCCCGATCCCTCACTTGCTTTTTATCATCGTCCCGACGCCGTGGTCGGTGAGGATCTCCAGCAGCAGGGCGTGCTCGACGCACCCGTCGATGATGTGCACCGACTTCACGCCGCTCCGCGCCGCGTCCAGCGCCGAGCCGATCTTGGGCAGCATGCCGCCGGAGAGCGTGCCCTCGGCCACCAGCTCATCGATGCGCTGGGGCGTCAGCCCGGTGAGGAGCTTGCCGTTCTTGTCCAGCACGCCCGGGGTGTTGGTGAGCAGGACCAGCTTTTCCGCCTTGAGGATTTCCGCCAGCTTGCCGGCCACCACGTCGGCGTTGATGTTGTAGGACTCGCCCTCCGAGCCCACGCCGATGGGCGCGATCACCGGGATGAAGGCGCCGGAGTCGAGGAAGGCGATGAGGCTGGGGTCGATGGAGGTGATCTCCCCCACCTGGCCGATGTCGAGCAGTTCCTCGGCATTGTCCTGGCTCGGCATGAGCAGCTTCTTGGCGCGGATGAAGGCGCCGTCCTTGCCCGTCAAGCCCACCGCCTTGCCGCCGTGCTGGTTGATGAGGTTGACGATCTCCTTGTTCACC
>CAYZLI010000164.1:6651-8428 GCA_964479195.1 uncultured Rhodocyclaceae bacterium | reverse complement strand
GCGAAGCGCATTGCGCCGGATGCATACGGCGCAATGCGCCGCAAGCGGCTATTGCGCCCTACACGGAACCGACAATTCAATGAGCGAAACGAATCGCCAACTCGAACTGGTCTTCCTCTGGCACATGCACCAGCCGGACTACCGCGACCATGCCACGGGCGAGTTCCGCTGCCCGTGGACCTACCTGCACGCCCTCAAGGACTACACGGACATGGCGGCGCACCTGGAGCGGCATCCGCGGCTCCGTGCCGTGGTCAATTTCGTGCCGGTGCTGCTCGACCAGATCGAGGACTATGCGGACCAGTTCGCCTCGGGGCGCTTCCGCGATCCCCTGCTGCGCCTGTTGGGCCGGGAGGACTTCGACAGGCTGGAACAGGGGGAACGGAATCTCATCCTCGCCACCTGCTTTCCGGGCAACCACCAGCGCATGATCCAGCCGTTTCCCCACTTCGAGCGGCTGTACGACCTATACCGCCTCATCCGGGATCAGGGCGGCGTTGCGCCGCGCTACCTGTCCGGCCCCTTCTTCGCCGACCTGCTCACCTGGCATCACCTGGCATGGACCGGCGAGACGGAGCGCCGCCGCCGGCCTCTGCTGGCGCAGTTGATGGCCAAGGGTGAAGGCTTCACTTTGGCCGATCGCCGCGGCCTGCTCGCGCTCTTCGGCGAGACCCTGCGCGAGTTGATCCCGCGCTACCGGGCCCTGGCCGAGCGCGGGCAGGTCGAGCTCTCCGCCACCCCGCACACCCATCCGCTGGCACCCCTGATGCTCGACTTCGTCTCGGCGCGCGAGGCGAAGCCGGACATCGCCCTGCCCCTGACCCCGTGCTACCCGGGCGGCCGTTCGCGCATCGAGGCGCAGATCGCCACCGCCCGCAGCAGCCACGCCCGGCGCTTCGGCCGCCCGCCCGCGGGCATGTGGCCGGCGGAAGGCGCCGTGTCGACGCCCTTCCTGCAACTGCTCGCCGCCCAGGACTGCGGCTGGGCGGCCTCCAGCGAATCGGTGCTGGGCCACAGCCTGGGCCACAACGGGGAGCCACCGCCGCGCAACCGCCACCTCTACCGTCCCTGGCGGGTCGAGGCCGTGCCGGGCGTCACCCTGTTCTTCCGCGACGAGCGGCTCTCCGACCTGATCGGCTTCGAGTACTCCAAGTGGCACGGCCGCGACGCCGCCCGCCATTTCGTAAACCAGCTCGAGCTCATCCGCGATGCCGCCCCGGCCGGCGAGATGCCCCTCGTCTGCGTGATGCTCGACGGCGAGAACGCCTGGGAACACTACCCCTACAACGGCTACCATTTTTTCGAGGATCTGTACTCCCTCATCACCGCCCAGCCCTGGCTCACCACCACGACCCTGGCCGAGGCGCGCTCGAAGCGGGAGGCCGAGGCGGGCACGCTGCCGGTCCTGGTGGCGGGCAGTTGGGTCTACGGCAGCTTCACCACCTGGATCGGCGATGCCGCCAAGAACCGCGCCTGGGACCTGTTGTGCGAGGCCAAGCAGGCCTACGATCTGGTCATGGCGAGCGGTCGGCTGGATGAAACCGCCTGCCGCGCGGCCGAAGCGCAGCTCGCCGTGTGCGAGGGCTCCGACTGGTTCTGGTGGTTCGGCGACTACAACCCGCGGGAGGCGGTGGAGCGCTTCGACGCCCTCTACCGGGCGAACCTGGCGCGGCTCTACCGGCTCCTGCAACTGGCCGAGCCGTCCCAGCTCGCCGAGCCCCTGTCCCACGGCGGCGGCAGCCCGGAAGGCGGCGGCGCCATGCGGAGGTCCACATGA
>CAYZLI010000164.1:0-6551 GCA_964479195.1 uncultured Rhodocyclaceae bacterium | reverse complement strand
TGACCCAGCCCGTCTCCCTGCTGTTCGGCGTGCACGCCCACCAGCCGGTGGGCAACTTCGCCTCGGTACTGGACGACGCGCACCTGCGCTGCTACCGCCCCTTCCTGCACACGGTGCACCGCTACCCGGAGTTCCGCTTCGCCGCCCATTTCTCGGGCTGGCTGCTGGACTACCTGCTCGATCGCTATCCGCAAGACCTGGCGCTGCTCAAGGAGATGGCGGCGCGCGGCCAGGTGGAACTGTTCGGGGCAGGCGAATACGAGCCCGTGCTGGCGGCCATCCCCCACCGCGACCGGGTCGGGCAGATCGCCGCCCTCTCCCGGAAACTGGCGCACCGGCTCGGCGCCCGCGCCCAGGGCGCCTGGCTCACCGAGCGCGTCTGGCTGCCCACCGTCGTGCCGGCCCTGGCCGAGTGCGGCATGCGCTACGTCACGGTGGACGACTACCACTTCCTGTGCGTCGGCAAGAGCGCACAAGAGCTCGACGGCTTCTACACCACCGAGGAGGACGGCCGCCGCATCGACCTCTTCCCGATCTCCGAGCAGTTGCGCTACCGGCTGCCCTTCTCGCCGGCCGCCACGGCGGTGGCCTACCTGGAGGGGCTGGCGCGCGGCGGGCAGCGGGCGGCGATCTATTTCGACGACATCGAGAAGTTCGGCATCTGGCCGGAGACCTACGAATGGGTCTACGAGAAGGGCTGGCTCGTGCAGTTCATCGAGGGCGTGCTCGCCTCGCCCCTGGTGCGCACCGAGACCTACCGGGAATTCCATGACCGCACGGCGACCCGGGGCATCATCTACCTGCCGACCACCTCCTACGTGGAGATGAACGAATGGACCCTGCCGCCCGCCGCGGCGACCCTCTATGACGAGCTGGTCGGCCAGGAAAAGCGGGAAGGGCGCTATGCGCGCTCGAAAGCCTTCGTGCGCGGGGGCATCTGGCAGAACTTCCTCATGCGCTACCCGGAAGCGAACTGGATGCACAAGCGCATGCTGGGGCTCTCCGCCCGGCTCGCCGCCCTGCCCCCGGCGAGCCGCGCCCCGGAGCTGACCGAACGCCTCTACCGCGCCCAGGCCAACGACGCCTACTGGCACGGCCTGTTCGGCGGCCTCTACCTGCCGCACCTGCGGCGCGAGGTGTACCGCAGCCTCATCGGCCTGGAAGGAGCGCTCGACGCCGCCGCGCCGCGCCCGCCCCTGGCCGCCCTCGACCTGGACGACGACGGCACGCAGGAGCTCTTCCTCAACAACGCCCAGGCCCAGGCGGTGGTGAAGCTGGACGGCCACGCCGCCCTGTGCGAGCTCGACGCCTACGGGCTCGAGCACAACTTCGCCGACACGCTGACCCAGCGCACCGAGCACTACTACCATAAGTTGAATGGGCGGAACGCGGCGCCCCAGGGCAACGCCGTGGGCGACGGCATCACCTCGGCCCACGACCGCGTCGCCTTCAAGCAAGAGGTGAGCGCCGCCGACACGGCGCCCGATCCCCGGGCGCGCCGCCTGTTCTCGGACAGTTGGCAGGCCGCCGACGGGGCCGAGCACTGGCCCCAGTATGCCGCGGACGGCTTCAAGGCGCCGCTGATGAGCGCGTCCTTTTCCGCCCGCCTCGATGCCGGCGACGTGACCAAGACCATCAGCCTGGCCGGACGCTGTCTGCACGTCGCCTGGCGGCTGCGCAACTTCCCGGGCGGGCGGTTCAGCACCGAGCTCAACCTCGCCATGCCCAGTTGCGACGGCTATTCCGGGCGCTACATCCTCGCCGACGGCACGATCCCCTGCGGCTTCGGCCAGGAGCTCGCGCTCGCCGGCGCCGCGCAGATCAGCCTGGACGACCGGGAGCTGCGCGGGCGAGTGGTGATCAGCGCCAGCCGCCCGATCGACATCCTGGCGCGGCCCCATTTCACGGTGTCCCAGTCCGAGGCCGGCTTCGAGAAGATCATGCAGGCGGCCTGCCTGCGCCTGTCCTGGCCGGCGGATGGGGCGCCGCAGGAAGTCGCAATCGGCCTGGAGATCGTCCCCGACGAAGAGCCCTGACCATGCGCCTGCTCGGCCCCATCCTCGTCGGGCTCGTCCTCGGCTACGCCGCCCTGGCCGCGGCTCTCTATGTCTTCCAGCCGCGCTTCGTCTATTTCCCCGAGATCGGGCGAAGCGACAGCCTCACGCCGGCGGCGCTGGGCGTGGGCTTCGAGGAAGTGCGCATCCCCACCGCCGACGGCGAGACCTTGCACGGCTGGTTCGTGCCGGCCCATGAAGCGCGCGCCACCGTCCTCTTCTTCCATGGCAATGCCGGAAGCATCGTGCACCGCCTGGACTGGCTGCCCATGTTCCAGCGGCTGCGCCTGTCCGCGCTGCTCTTCGACTACCGCGGCTACGGAACCTCCACCGGCGCGCCCGACGAAGCGGGGACCTACGCCGACGGGGAAGCCGCCTGGCGCCACCTCACGGAAACGCGCAGGATCCCGCCGGGGGAAATCATCCTCTTCGGCGAATCCCTGGGCGGGGCTATTGCTGCCCGTATGGCCGCCCGTCTCGCCGCGCGCACCCCGCCCGGAGCCCTCGTCCTGCACTCGGTCTTCACTTCGGCGCCCGATCTCGCGGCCGACCTCTATCCCTTCCTGCCGGCGCGGCAGCTCACCCGCTTCCGCTACGACACCCTCGAAGCGGTGAAGGCGGCGCGCTGCCCGCTGCTGGTGGCGCACAGCCCCCAGGACGAGATCGTGCCGGTGGCCCACGGCCGGCGGCTGTTCGAGGCGGGGGCCGGCCCCAAGCGCTTCCTGGAACTCGCCGGCTCCCACAACGGCGGCTTCATCTTCATGCGCGCCGACTGGGTGCGCGAACTGGACGATTTCCTTAAGCACCACTTGGCCTGAACGGCGGTGGTACCATTGAATACCGATAGGAGGCACACATGACCGACATAGTCAAACTTCTCGGCGAGGACGCCGACCGGCTCCTCAGTCACGTCTGCCGCGGCATTCCCGGCGCCCGCTTGCATCTTCCCGGACCGGACTTCCTCGACCGCGTGCATTCCGCCTCGGACCGCAAGCCGGCGGTGCTGCGCAACCTCAATGCGCTGTTCGGCCACGGCCGGCTGGCCGGCAGCGGCTACCTCTCCATCCTGCCGGTGGACCAGGGCATCGAGCATTCCGCCGGCGCGTCCTTCGCGCCCAACCCGGATTTCTTCGACCCGGAGAACATCGTCAAGCTCGCCCTGGAAGGCGGCTGCAACGCGGTGGCCTCCACCCTGGGGGTGCTGGGCAGCGTGGCGCGCAAGTACGCGCACAAGATTCCCTTCATCGTGAAGTTCAACCACAACGAGTTCCTCTCCTACCCGAACACCTACGACCAGAGCCTGTTCGCCGACGTGGAGCAGGCCTTCGAGATGGGCGCCGTGGCGGTGGGCGCGACGGTGTATTTCGGCTCGCCGGAATCGCGGCGGCAGATCTGGGAAGTGTCGCAGATGTTCAAGCGCGCCCACGAGCTGGGCATGGCCACCGTCCTCTGGTGCTACCTGCGCAACAGCGCCTTCAAGCAAGGGGACATGGACTACCACGTGTCGGCGGACATGTCCGGCCAGGCCAACCACCTGGGCGTGACCATCGAGGCGGACATCATCAAGCAGAAGATGGCGGAGAACAACGGCGGCTTCAACGCGCTGAAGTTCAGCAAGACCAGCGCGAAAGTCTATTCGGAGCTCACCACCGATCACCCCATCGACCTGGTGCGCTACCAGGTGGCGTGCTGCTACATGGGCCGCGCCGGCATGATCAATTCCGGCGGCGAATCCAAGGGCGCCGGCGACCTCGCCCAGGCGGTGCGCACCGCGGTGGTCAACAAGCGCGCCGGCGGCATGGGCCTGATCTCCGGGCGCAAGGCCTTCCAGAAGCCCATGAAGGAAGGCGTCGAGCTGCTCAATGCCATCCAGGATGTGTACCTGTCGAAGGACATCACCATCGCCTAAGCTCCCGGCAACCGGCAACCGACGACAGGTAACAAGAAAATGCCCGGCACCCCCTTCCACCTCGAAGTCAATCCCCAGCTCCCGCCGCGCATCGTGCGGCTGGAGGAGCTGGCCAACAACCTGTGGTATAGCTGGGACCGGCCGACGCGCACCCTGTTCGCGCGCCTGCATCCGGGCCTGTGGAACAGCGTCGGCCACAGCCCCAAGGCCTTCATCAAGCGGGTGGACCAGCAGCGCCTGCTCGATGCCGCCGACGACCCGGTGTTCCTCGGCAACTATGCCCGCGTGCTGTCGGCGTACGACACCTACCACGACGAGCCGGCGCGCACCAACGGCGCGCAGCACCTGAAGCCGTCGGACCTGGTCGCCTATTTCTGCTTCGAGTTCGGCTTCCACGAGAGCCTGCCCATCTACTCCGGCGGGCTGGGCATCCTCGCCGGCGACCACTGCAAGGCGGCGAGCGACCTGCGCATGCCCTTCATCGGCGTGGGGCTGCTCTTCCGCCAAGGCTATTTCCTGCAGACCATCGATACGGAGGGCGCCCAGCACGCCATCTACCACGACTCCGACTTCGACGACCTGCCCATCCAGCCGGTCCTGCGCGAGGACGGCTCGGAGCTGCGCGTAGCCGTGCATCTGCTCGATCGCGACGTCACGGTCAAGGTATGGCGCACCCGCGTGGGCTACGTCACGCTCTACCTGCTCGACACCGACCTGGAAGAGAACAGCGCCCACGACCGCGACATCGCCCACCGCCTCTACGGCGGCGACCGCACCACGCGCATCGAGCAGGAAATCATCCTCGGCACGGGCGGTGTGCGCGCCCTGGCCGAGCTGGGGCTGAAACCCAGCGTGTGGCACATCAACGAGGGCCATGCCGCCTTTCTCATCCTCGAGCGGGTGCGCCAGCTCACCATCCACGGCCTGCCCATCGCCGCGGCCCTGGAGGCGGTGGGGGCGAACACGGTGTTCACGACCCATACGGCGGTGCCGGCGGGCCACGACCATTTCGCCGAGGACATGATCCGGCGCTACTTCGACCACGTCTGCCAGGAACTGAAGACGCCCATCGAGCACCTGCTGGCGCTGGGCCGCACGCCGGGCGGTCAGGAGTTCAACATGACGGCGCTGGCCGTGCACGGCTCGCGCTTCCAGAACGGCGTTTCGCGCATCCACGGCGGCGTCTCGGCCCACATCCTGTCCAGCCTGTGGCCGCAGATCGAGCCCGACGACAATCCCGTCACCCACATCACCAACGGGGTGCACGTGCCGACCTTCCTCTCCGACGAGTGGAACGAGCTGTTCGACCGCTTCCTCGGGCCGGGCTGGCGCCAGCGCCTCGCCGACCGCGCCTGCTGGGAGGACATCCACGCCATTCCCGACCACCAGTTCTGGAGCGTGCACCAGTCGCTCAAGGCGCAGATGCTGCACCTGGTGCGCCACCGCATCGCCGAGCAGCACGCCCGCAACCAGGGCTCCGAGGCCCACCTCGACCGCATACTCAAGCTGGCCGACCCGGACAACCCCAACGTGCTGACCATCGGCTTCGCGCGGCGCTTCGCCACCTACAAGCGGGCGGCGCTGCTGTTCGAGAGCCTCGACTGGCTGCGCGAGATCGTCTCCGATCCGAAGCGGCCGGTGGTGTTCGTCTTCGCCGGCAAGGCCCATCCCGCCGACCAGCCGGGCCAGGACCTCATCCGGCGCGTCGCGGAAGTGGCGCGCCTGCCCGAGTTCGAGGGCAAGATCCTGCTGGTGGAGGGCTACGACCTGCGCTTCGCGCGGCGCCTGGTCTCCGGCGTCGATGTCTGGCTCAACACCCCCCAGTACCCCCTGGAGGCCTGCGGCACCTCCGGCATGAAGGCGGGCATGAACGGCGTCCCCAACCTGTCCGTGCTGGACGGCTGGTGGGGCGAGGGCTACGACGGCAAGAACGGCTGGGCCATCAAGCCCGCCTCGGAAACCCTGGACGAGGGCCGGCGCAACCGCGAGGAGTCGCGCACCCTGTACGAGATCCTCCAGGACAGCGTGATCCCCCTCTACTACGATTGGGGGCCCATGGGCTACTCGCCCAACTGGGTGGCCATGGCCAAGCACTCCATCGCCTCGCTGCTGCCGCGCTTCAACTCGACGCGCATGCTCTCGGACTACCTGTCGCGCTTCTACCTGCCCGCCTCGCACCAGGGCCGGCGCTACGCCCAGGACAACTACGCCGGCGCCCGCGCCGTCGCCGAGTGGAAGGCGCGGGTGCGCCGCGCCTGGGACAAGGTCGCCCTGCGCCGCCTGGACACGCCGAAGCGGCGCATCGCCTTCGGCGACAGCCTGCGCTTCGAGGTCGCCGTCAACCTCAGCGGCCTGAAGCCGAGCGACGTGGTCGTCGAGCTGCTCTTCGGCCGCCCGGCCGGCGGCAACCTGCCGAAGAAGGCGCGCAGCCACCACTTCCGCCACGAGCGCCAGCTCGATTCCGGCGAACAGCTCTACGTCCTGGACCTCACGCCCGAATACTGCGGCAAGATCGAGTACCGCATCCGCGTCCATCCCCACCACGAGATGCTGACCCATCCCTTCGAGATGGGGATGATGGTCTGGCT
>CAYZLI010000163.1:2999-8497 GCA_964479195.1 uncultured Rhodocyclaceae bacterium | reverse complement strand
TGCCGTAGTTGCGGCGGATGTAGTTGATGATGGCCTCGTCGAACTTGTCGCCGCCCACGCGCACCGAGCCGGCATAGACCATGCCGCCCAGGGAGATGACGCCCACCTCGGTGGTGCCGCCGCCGATGTCCACCACCATGGAGCCGGTGGCGTCCGACACGGGCAGCCCCGCGCCGATGGCCGCCGCCATGGGCTCCTCGATGAGATAGACCTGGCTGGCGCCGGCGCCCAGGGCCGACTCGCGGATGGCGCGCCGCTCCACCTGGGTCGAGCCGCAGGGCACGCAGATGATGATGCGCGGCGAGGGCGAGAACAGGCGCGAGTCGTGCACCTTCTTGATGAACTGCTTCAACATCTGCTCCGTCACCGTGAAGTCGGCGATGACGCCGTCCTTCATGGGACGGATGGCGGTGATGTTGCCGGGAGTCTTGCCGAGCATCTGCTTGGCCGAGGCGCCGACGGCCTGGATCGTCTTCTTGGCGTTGGGGCCGCCTTCGGTGCGGATCGCCACCACCGAGGGTTCGTTCAGCACGATGCCCTTGGTGCGGACGTAGATCAGCGTGTTGGCCGTCCCCAGGTCGATCGCCAGGTCGTTGGAGAAATAGGAACGCAAAAAACCAAACATCGATAAAGCCTCTGCCGGGTGCGTAAAATCAGCGGCCTATGATACTCTATTGCGCCTCGCAAATTAAGGTTCTTCCATGTCCCTCAGCCTCGACCAGGTGCGGCGCATCGCCCACCTCGCCCGCATCGAGCTCGCCCCCGGGGAGGCGGAGCAGACCCGCGACCAGTTGAACGGGATTTTCACCCTGATCGAGCAGATGCAGGCCGTGGACACGGCGGGCGTCGCGCCCATGGCCCATGCCCGGGACGTCGCCCAGCGCCTGCGCGAGGACCGCGTCACCGAGACCGACCGGCGGGAAGCCTTCCAGCAGGTGGCGCCGGAGGTCGAGGCGGGGCTCTATCTCGTACCGAAAGTGATCGAGTAGGGCCGGCTTCAGCCGGCCATCGCCAGCGGCGGGCCGAAGCCCGCCCTATGCAAAATGATCAACGCCAGCCTGAAAGAACTCGCCGCCGCCCTGGCGCAGAGGAAGCTCTCCAGCGTCGAGCTGACCGGGCTCTTCCTTGACCGCATCGAACGGCTCAACCCGGCGCTGAATGCCTTTGTCACCATCGACCGGCAGAAGAGCCTGGCCCAGGCCGGCTTGGCCGACGCCCGCCTGGCCGCCGGCCAAGCCGGCCCCCTCACGGGCATCCCCGTGGCGCACAAGGACATTTTCTGCACCCGGGGCTGGCTCACCACCTGCGGCTCGAAGATGCTGTCGAACTTCGTCAGCCCCTATGACGCCACGGTGATCGAGCACTTCAACGCCGCCGGCTGCGTCACCCTGGGCAAGACCAACATGGATGAGTTCGCCATGGGCTCTTCCAACGAGACCTCGTTCTACGGGCCGGTGAAGAATCCCTGGGATGCGGCCGCCGTGCCCGGCGGCTCCTCGGGCGGCGCGGCCGCCGCCATCGCCGCGCGGCTCGCCCCCGCCGCCACGGGCACGGACACGGGCGGCTCCATCCGCCAGCCGGCCGCCCTGTGCGGGCTCACGGGCCTGAAACCCACCTACGGGGTGGTGTCCCGCTACGGCATGATCGCCTTCGCCTCGTCGCTCGACCAGGGCGGGCCGATGGCCAAGAGCGCGGAAGACTGCGCGGCCCTGCTCAACGTCATGGCCGGCTTCGACGCGCGGGATTCCACCAGCCTGAACCTGCCGGCGGAGGACTACGCCCGCGAGATCAACGCGCCCGGCGCCACGCGCGCAGGGGACAAACCGCTGGCCGGGCTGAGGATCGGCCTGCCGAAGGAATTCTTCGCCGCGGGCCTGGCCCCCGACGTGGCACGGGCCATCGAGGCGGCCATCGCCGAATACCGCAAGCTGGGCGCGACGACCGTGGACGTGGGCCTGCCCAACATGCAGCTCTCCGTGCCGGCCTATTACGTCATCGCCCCCGCCGAGGCCTCCTCGAACTTGAGCCGCTTCGACGGCGTGCGCTACGGCTACCGGGCGCCCGCGTACGGCGATCTCATCGACATGTACTGCAAGAGCCGCGCCCAGGGCTTCGGTGCGGAGGTGAAGCGGCGCATCCTCATCGGCACCTACGTGCTCTCGCACGGCTACTACGACGCCTACTACCTGCAGGCCCAGCGCATCCGCCGCCTCATCGCCCAGGATTTCGCCGCGGCCTTCCGCCAGTGCGACGTCATCCTCGGCCCGACCAGCCCGAGCGTCGCCTTCAACCTGGGCGAAAAGGCGGGCGACCCGGTGCAGATGTACCTCTCGGACATCTACACCATCGCCGTGAATCTCGCCGGCCTGCCCGGCATGTCGATTCCCTGCGGCTTCGGCGACAAGAACCGCCCGGTGGGCCTGCAACTCATCGGCAACTATTTCGACGAGGCGCGCATGCTCAACGCGGCCCACCGCTACCAGCTCGCCACCGACTGGCACACCCGCATGCCGGAGGAGGTGTGACCATGGAATGGGAAGTGGTCATCGGGCTGGAGACCCACGCCCAGCTCAACACGCAATCGAAGATCTTCTCCGGCGCGGCCACCGCCTTCGGCGCCGCGCCCAACGTCCAGGCCTGCGCCGTGGACATCGCGCTCCCGGGTGTGCTGCCGGTGTTGAACCGCGGCGCGGTGGAGCGGGCCATCCGCTTCGGCCTGGCCGTGGGGGGCCACATCGCGCCCCGCTCCGTCTTCGCCCGCAAGAACTACTTCTACCCGGATCTGCCCAAGGGCTACCAGATCAGCCAGTACGAGCTGCCGGTGGTCTCCGGCGGCCACGTCGACATCCAGGTCCCTTCGACAGGCTCAGGACAGGCTCAGGAAAGACGCATCCGCCTCACCCGCGCCCACCTGGAGGAGGATGCGGGCAAGTCGCTGCACGAGGATTTCCGCGGTAAATCCGGCATCGACCTCAACCGCGCCGGCACGCCGCTGCTGGAGATCGTCTCCGAACCGGAGATGCGCTCGGCCGCCGAAGCCGTCGCCTACGCCAAGGCCCTGCACTCCCTGGTGCGCTGGATTGACATCTGCGACGGCAACATGCAGGAGGGCAGCTTCCGCTGCGACGCCAACGTCTCCGTGCGGCCGAAGGGCCAGCAGGCGTTGGGCACGCGGCGCGAGATCAAGAACCTCAACTCCTTCCGCTTCCTGCAGCAGGCCATCGAGTACGAAATCCGCTGGCAGATCGCCCACATCGAGGACGGCGGGCGCGTCGAGCAGGCCACCGTGCTCTTCGATCCGGCCACCGGCGAGACGCGGGCCATGCGCTCCAAGGAGGAGGCGCACGACTACCGCTACTTCCCCGACCCGGACCTGCTGCCCCTGGAGATTTCGGCGGCTTGGATCGAGGAAGTGAAGGCGACGCTGCCCGAGCTGCCGGAGGAGATGAAGGCGCGCTTCATGCGCGACTATGAGCTCTCCGCCTACGACGCAACGGCGCTCACCGCCTCGCGCGAGACCGCCGCCTATTTCGAGCGGGCGGTGATCGATGCCGGCGCCGCCAACGCCAAGGCCTGCGCCAACTGGGTGATGGGGGAACTCGCCGCGCGGCTCAACCGCGAGGACCGGGACATCGCCGACGCGCCGGTCGGCCCTGTGCAACTCGCCGGACTGGTGCGGCGCATCGCCGACGGCACGCTGTCCAGCAAGCTCGCCAAGGAAGTCTTCGAAGCCCTGTGGAACGGCGAGGGCCGGGACGCCGACGCCGTGATCGAGGCGCGGGGCCTGAAGCAGATCTCCGACACGGTTGCCCTGGAGAGAATCATCGACGCGGTGCTGGCCGCCAACCCGAAGTCCGTCGAGGAGTTCCGCGCCGGCAAGGACAAGGCCTTCAACGCCCTGGTCGGCCAGGCCATGAAGGCGACCAAGGGCAAGGCCAACCCGCAGCAGGTGAACGAGCTGTTGCGGGAAAAACTCGCCGACTAGGAAAAGGCTTGTCGTCCCCGCGAAGGCGGGGACCCAGTGTCGTTGAAAAAGCCGCTGGATTCCCGCTTGCGCGGGAATGACAAGGCGCCCACTAGGGCCTGGCGCCCTTGGCGGTGAGCTCGCGGTAGCGGGCCTTCTCCCCTTCGTAGCGGGCCTTGACCGCCTCGATCTCCTTCTTCTTCTCGGCGATGGCGGCCGTAAGCGCCTTCATGTCCGACTCGTTGTCGCGCAGGGCGGTCTGCAGCTTCGGCGGCAGCTCCTTCTTCTTGTAGAATTCCGCCTCGTCGTCCAGCTTCTTCCTGCGCTTCCCAATCTCGTCGTACTTGTCCCGGGACTGCTTGATGGCGTGCTCGAGATCGGCCACGGCGCGATCGCGCAGGTAGTCGATGTCGCGCTCGCTGGCATAGGTGGCAAGGAGGGCCCGGTTCTGGCGCTCCTGCTCCATGCGCTTGCGCTCCTCGTCCTGTTTCGTCTTCAGCTCGGCTTCCTGCTGCGCCCGCTGCTCGGCCGTGGGCGGCGCATCGACGCGCTTCACGGTGACGCCGCGCTCGTTGATCTCCCGATAGGCGCGGCCGTAGCACTGGGGGGGCAGCACGTCGGAACAGACCTGCTTGCCGCCCGGTTCGGTGCAGCAGAAGGTGCTGCGCGCCTGCGCCGCGGGGGCAGCCGCGGCGGCGAGGGCGGCGAACATCGGGGCCAGGCAGGCCGAAGCGAGTCCGGGTCTCATGGTCTTGTCGTTCCGTACTGTTGCCGATAGCGGGCGACGGCGGCCAGATTCTGCGCCAGTTCCGGCTTGCCGCCCAGATAGCCGAGGAGGTCGTCGAGCGTGGCGACAGCCAGCACGGGGATGCCGAAGCTCGCCTGCACTTCCTGCACCGCGGAGAGCTCGCCCTGGCCCCGCTCCATGCGGTCCAGGGCGATCAGCACGCCGCCGGGCTGCGCGCCGGCGCCGCGGATCAGCTCCACCGACTCGCGCACCGAGGTGCCGGCGGAGATGACATCGTCCACGATCAGCACCCGGCCGCGCAGGGGCGCGCCGATCAGCGTGCCGCCCTCGCCGTGGTCCTTGGCCTCCTTGCGGTTGAAGCAGAAGGGCAGGTTGCGGCCCCGCTGCGCCAGGGCGATGGCGGTGCCCGCCACGAGCGGGATGCCCTTGTAGGCCGGCCCGAACAGCATGTCGCAGGCGATGCCCGAGGCAAGGATGGTCCGGGCATAGAAGTCGCCGAGCCGCGCCAGGGAGTCGCCGTCGTTGAACAGGCCGGCGTCGAAGAAATAGGGGCTCAGGCGCCCCGCCTTGGTCTTGAACTCGCCGAAGCGCAGCACCCCCCGCGCCAGGGCGAACTCGATGAACTCCCCGCTACAATCCACAGTTTTTCATTCCCGAACAGGACCAAATGCTGCGTATCATAACCCTGAACCTGAACGGCATCCGCGCCGCCGCCGGCAAGGGCTTCTTCCCCTGGCTGGCGCGCCAGGACGCCGACATCGTCTGCCTGCAGGAGCTGAAGGCGCA
>CAYZLI010000163.1:0-2899 GCA_964479195.1 uncultured Rhodocyclaceae bacterium | reverse complement strand
GGCGGGAAAATGGGTAGCCTTCCCTGTCAAGCGCACGTCATCAAACGGGAGATTCGCCATGAACGAAATGACCCAAGTCACCAAGGAAAAACTCGTCGCCGACTTCAAGGTGGTGGTCGCCGATGCGGAGGAACTGCTGAAGGTCACCGCCGGCCAGGCCGGCGACAAGGCGGCCGAGATGCGCGCCAAGCTGCAGGACCACCTCTACACGGCCAAGCAGAGGCTGGCCGAGGCCGAGGCCGCGGTGGTGGAGAAGACCAAGGCGGTGGCCCGGGCCACGGATGACTACGTGCACGACAACCCCTGGCGCTCCATCGGCATCGCCGCCGGCGTCGGTCTGGTCATCGGCCTGCTCATCGGCCGGCGCTGAGCCGGTCCCGACCGTCCCACAGGCCCCTTCGTAATCCATGGACCCGGCGCCCGGCGGCCTCGGGGCGAGGCTGCGCGGCCTCGCCGACACTGCGCTCGGCATCGTCCAGACGCGCCTGGAGCTGCTTGCCACCGAGGTGGCGGAGGAGAAGGTCCGGCTGGGCGGGCTGCTGGCCTACGGGGTGGCAGCCTTGTTCTTCCTCGGCTTCGGCCTGGTGCTGCTGGCTCTCTTCCTCACCGTCCTGCTGTGGGACAGCCAGCGCCTGCTGGCGCTGGGCATCTTCGCGGCCCTGTTCCTGTTCATCGGCCTGGCCGCTGGCCTCGCCGCCCTGCGCCTGGCCCGCCAGGGCTCGCGGCTGTTCGGCGCCAGCCTCGGCGAACTGGCCCAGGACCGGGAGGCCCTGCGCCGCGACAAATGAAGACCTATCCCCCCACCCCTTTCCCGGGGAAAGGGGTGACAAAGGTTCAGCCGCTAACGCGGCTTCCATGCACTGACTCGCTGCCCCCTTGGGGCGGCCCGGCGGGAGCAGCATGAACCATCGACTCATGGAACTGGCCCTGAAGAAGCAGCGCCTGCAGCTCCAGGCGGCGGCCCAGCGCCTGGAGCTGGCCCAGCGCCTGCAGGCCTGGGCGCCGGCCTTCGCCGCGGCCGATGCCGTCGCCGGGGGTCTGCGCTGGCTGAAGACCCACCCGCAATGGCTGGCCGGCGCCGCCGCGGTCCTGCTGGTGGTCCGGCCGCGCGCCTTTTTCCGTTGGCTGCGGCGGGGCTTCTTCGCCTGGCAGGCGTGGCGCCGGGCACGCCGGGCGCTGGAAACCCTGCTGCCTGCCCGCTGACTCGCACGACCATGGCCCGGCGCACCGGCGAAAACCGCAGTGACCTGCCCGATGCCGCCCGGCTCGCCGAGGCCGCTAGCGCCCATCCGCCCCGGGTCGGCCTGATCCGCAAGATGCTGGACGCGCAAAAGCGGGAGCGGGACTACGTGCTCGCCGAAGCGCTCAAGATGAAGGAGTTCCTGCCCTTGCTGATGAAGCAGCGCAACGGGGAGCGCTGGACCGCCGCCGAGCGGCGCGAACTGGGGCAGCAGCTGCGCGCCCTGTCGCAGATTTCACCCTATCTCCTCGCCCTGGCCATCCCCGGCTCGGTGCTCATGCTGCCGCTCCTCGCCTGGTGGCTGGACCGGCGCCGCAGCGGACGGCGGACCCGGATAACTTCCTAACGCCGATAGGCCCAGGGCGCCACGCGCAGCAGCAGCGCCATGCCCGGCAGCGCCAGCGCGGCGCACAGCAGGAAGAAGTCGAACCAGCCCATGGTCGCCACGAGCCAGCCGGTGGTGGCGTTGATGAAGGTGCGCGGCACGGCCATGAGGCTGGTGAACAAGGCGAACTGGGTGGCCGTGTAGGCCGGGTGGGTGGTCCGGGCGATGAAGGCGACGAAGGCGGCCGTACCGAGCCCCACGCCGAGGGCCTCGAGGCCGATCACCAGGGCGAGGGTGCCGCGCTGGGCGGCGCCGATTTCCGCCTGGGGCCCGATCCAGGCCAGCCAGGCGAAGCCGAGGATGGACACCCACTGCACGACGCCGAAGACCCACAGCGCCCGGTTGATGCCCAGGCGCACCATCCACAGGCCGCCCAGCAGCCCGCCGATGACGCTGGGCCAGAGGGCGGCGTGCTTGGCCACCAGGCCGATGTCGGACTTGGAATAGCCCATTTCCAGGTAGAAGGGCGTGGCCAGGGCCGTGCACATGGAATCGCCCAGCTTGTAGAGGAAGATGAAGGCGAGCACCAGCACCGCGTTGCGCCAGCCCTCGCGGCCGATGAACTCGCGGAAGGGCTCCACCACCGCGGCTTCCAGCGTCTTCGGCGCGGCGCCGGCCGCCGCCGGCTCGCGCACCAGGAGCGTCATGGCCATGCCCGGCAGCATGAACAGGGCGGTGACGAGGAAGACCTGCAGCCAGGGCAGGTGGTCGGCCAGGATGAGGGACAGCGAGCCGGGCACCAGCCCGGCGATCTTGTAGGCATTCACGTGCACCGCATTGCCCAGGCCGAGCTCCGCCTCCTCCAGCAGCTCGCGGCGGTAGGCATCCAGGGCGATGTCCTGGGTGGCGGAGAAAAAAGCGAGCAGTGCGGAGACCAGCACCACCAGGCCGATGTCGGCCTTGGGCTGGAGCAGGCCGAAGGCGGCGATGGCCGCGAGCAGCGCGAGCTGGGTGGCGAGCATCCAGCCGCGCCGCCGCCCGAGCAGGGGCAGGGCATAGCGGTCCACCAGGGGCGCCCAGAGGAACTTCCAGGTATAGGGAATCTGCACCAGGGTCATGGCGCCGATGGCCGTCAGGCTCAGGCCCTCGGTCTTCAGCCAGGCGGGCAGCAGGTTGAGCAGCAGGAACAGGGGCAGGCCCGAAGAGAAGCCCGTGAAGACGCAGATCAGCATCTTCCGGGTGAACAGGGCGGCCCAGACGGGGGGGGCGGCGGCCACGGCGGCCCCAGTCTGGGCGGAGGGCGCGGACTTCATCGCCCGGATTATCCGCGAATC
>CAYZLI010000162.1:3198-8526 GCA_964479195.1 uncultured Rhodocyclaceae bacterium | reverse complement strand
GCCGTGTCGATGAAGCCGCTGGAGTCGAGGATGATCTCGGCCGGGATCTTCGCGGTCTTGATCTCCGGCTCCATGCCCACCGCCAGCACGGCGAGGTCGTGCGGGGCGGCGTAGCGGTGGTAGCCCTCGGTGTTCACGCCGTGCAGCACCACGTCGCCGCTTTTTTCGTCCTGGACGATCTTGGCGACCTTGGACTTGACGAAACTGACCGTCGCGTCCTTCTGCACCATCTGGTAGAAGTCCTCGAAGCGGTCGATGGCGCGGATGTCGATGTAGTAGATCGTCGATTTGCCTTGGTCGCCGAAGGCCTCGCGCACGTACTGGGTCTGCTTGAGGGAGGCCATGCAGCAGATGCGCGAGCAGTGGCGCAGGTGGTTCTCGTCCCGGGAGCCGGCACACTGGATGAAGGCGACGTTCTTCGCTTCCTTGCCGTCGGAGGGACGCAGGATCTTGCCGCCGGTCGGGCCGTGCGGATCGCACAGGCGCTCGAATTCCAGGGAGGTGATGACGTTGGCGAAGCGGCCGTAGCCGTAGGGCTGGATCTTCGCCGCGTCGTAGGGCTTCCAGCCCGTGGCCCAGACCACGGCGCCGACTTTCAGTTCGATCGTCTCTTCCTTCATGTCGAGGTCGACCGCGCCGATCTTGCACGCCGCCTTGGCCTTCCCACCTTCCGGCGTGCCGACGATCGATGGGTCGATCACGTAGCGCTGCGGGTAGGCCATGTCGTGGGGCAAGTAGGCGGCCTTCGTCTTGTTCAGGCCGTAGTTGTACGGGTTCGGGATCTCGGCCGTCACGGCCTTGCCGCAGTCGCCGCAGGCGGTGCAGTTCTCGGTGACGTAGCGGGGGGCGATCTTCAGGGTTGCCGTGTAGTCGCCGCGCGTGCCGGTGATGGACAGCACTTCAGCCATGGTGAGCACGCGCACGTTGCGGTTGCCCTTGAGGCGGCGCAGGTTGATCTCCAGGCCGCAGACGGGGTGGCACATCTTGGGAAAGTAGCGGTAGAGCAGCGCCGTGCGTCCACCAAGCGTAGGCATCTTCTCGGCCAGGATGACCTGCTTGCCGCACTCGGCTGCTTCGAGCGCGGCGGTCATGCCGGAGATGCCACCACCGACGACGAGGATCGTCTGGTTGGTAGCAATTGAAGCTGACATCGAACCTCCCGAGGAGCTGGATATGTATTCGCCGATTCTAATGCATCAAGATGGGTCGACGACCCGTGACGCCACGCGAAATTTCCCTATCGCGGGATTGAAACTCTGAATCCTGCGCAGGCGAGAAGATTGACCCCGATCAAATGAGGGAAGGGGATTTCGACGGGGATGTCGTCCCCGCGCAGGCGGGGACCCAGCGGCTTTGACGAACGACGCTGGATTCCCGCTTGCGCGGGAATGACCGGGGCGGCGAGCTACTGTGTGGGATGCTGGATCGTGTGAATCTCGAACCGCATGGCGCCAAGATCGCCCAGCACCCAAGTCGCCGCCGGTGCGCCCAGGCCGGCCACTGTGCCCGGATTGACCAGCCAGGTTTCGCCGCCTTTGACGTTGCCCTGACGCACGATCTCCGGCTTGTGGCTGTGGCCGCAGCAGACGAGATCATAGTCGCCCGTGCAGGCCATGGCCCGCCCGTAGTGCGGGTAATGGACGAGAAAGATCTTCTTTCCCGCCAGCTCGATCGTTGCATCGCCGCCGTGGTAGTGCAGCAGGCCCTCGGAGCGCGCGGCCATCTGGCAGATGGCGGTGAAGTCGCCGAGGTTGTTGCCATGGACCACGTGCGTCGGCAGGCCCAGCTTCAGCAGAGGCTTCAGCGTGTTGGGGCCGATGACGTCGCCGCAGTGCAGGACGGCTTGCGCGCCCATGGCCTTGGCGGTCTCCACGGCGGCGGCGAGCATGGGCCCCCGGTCGTGGCTGTCGGAGACGATGCAGACTTTCATTTTTTCCAGGTGTAAAGGGAGAAGTCCTGGCCTGGGGCGAAGCCGAAGACCCGGTCCAGGCCAAGCTCGCCGATCAGCGCATCGACGGCCGCCTGGCCGTGCTCGCGCTGCACCTCGGCGAGGACGAGGCGGGCGCCATTGGCGTTGTAGCCGTTGGCGAAGGCAGCCTGCACCTCGAGCATGTGGCGGGCTTTTTCGAGCGTCAAATGATCACCGGACCGTGGTAGTCGTCGTCCGGCCCGAGGGCGGGATTGGCCATGATGCCGCGGCGGATCGCGTCGTGATCCGCCTGGAGCTGGAGCAGGTTGCGGATGCAGTCCTCGAGGCTGTCGTAGTCCTGTTCGCCAATGCGGTACTGCTGGTCGTCGGTGTAGAAGAAATACGAGCGGTAGGTCTTTTCGCCCGTCTTGCACACGACGAATTGCACGCCGCGCTCGTTCCAATACACGCCCGGGCAGGGGGTGAGGTCCTCTTTGGCGGGGTCTAGCTTCAGTTCCACGTCGGCGTCCTGCAGCGGCACCAACTGGCCGTAGCGGTAGATCATGCCGGCCTCGACGACGCGTCGCTCGGCCGGGTTGAAGGTAGAAATGTCACTCATGGCAAGCCTGCGAATGGGGGGCAACGAAACAGAGTATGCAGCAAGGGCGGGGCACCCGCGAATATCCGGGAGCGAACATTACAGGAGTCCATAAATCGCCGCAAACCCACCTTCTTATGTACAAATAAAAACAATTGGCTTGAGGCCCTGCCCTCGAGCATTAAGAATATCGCAAATTACTAATACATCGTACCCCCAACATGTCCGCTTCACCGCTTCAGGAGATCAAGAAAACCACCTGCTACATGTGCGCCTGCCGCTGCGGCATCCGCGTGCATCTGGTGGACGGGCAGGTGCGCTACATCGACGGCAACCCGGATCATCCGCTTAATCAGGGGGTGATCTGCGCCAAGGGTTCCTCCGGCATCATGAAGCAGTACTCGCCGGCACGGCTCACCCGGCCGCTGCTGCGCAAGCCGGGGGCCGAGCGGGGTGCCGGCGAGTTCGAGCCGATTTCCTGGGAGCAGGCCTTCTCCCTTTTGGCCGAGCGCCTGGGGAAGATCCGCGCCACCGATCCCAAGAAGTTCGCCATCTTCACCGGCCGCGACCAGATGCAGGCCCTGACCGGTCTCTTCGCCCGCCAGTTCGGCACGCCCAACTACGCGGCCCACGGCGGCTTCTGCTCGGTGAACATGGCCGCCGGCATGATCTACACCATCGGCGGCTCTTTCTGGGAGTTCGGCGGGCCGGATCTCGATCGGGCGAAACTCTTCGTGATGATCGGCACGGCCGAGGACCACCACTCCAACCCCCTCAAGATCGCCCTGGCGAAGTTCAAGAGGAACGGCGGACGCTTCGTCTCCATCAACCCGGTGCGCACCGGGTACTCGGCCATTGCCGACGAATGGGTGCCCATCCGTCCGGGTACCGACGGCGCGCTGCTGCTCGCCATCACCCACGAGATCATCGAGCAGGGCCTGTACGACCGGGACTTCCTGGTGCGCTACACGAATGCCGGCCAGTTGGTGAACGTGAACGACAAGAGCGACGAGTTCGGCATGTTCGTGCGCACGGAGGTGCCGGAGGAGGAGGGCTGCTTCGATCCCCAGAACAAGCTGTGGTGGGACCGGGCGACCAACAAGCCCGTCATCACCCACACGGAAGGCAGGGATCCCTTCCTGCTCGGCGAATTCAGGCTTTCCGACGGGACGCCGGTCAAGCCCTCGTTCCAGATGCTGCAGGAACGGGTGAAGGAGTACACGCCCGAGTGGGCGGCCCAGATTACCGGTATCCCCGCCGCCACGATCAAGCGCCTGGCCTACGAGATGGGTGTCACGGCGCGGGACCAGAAAATCGAGCTGCCCATTGCCTGGACGGATTCCTGGGGCAAGGATCACGACACGGTCACCGGCAACCCGGTGGCCTTCCATGCCATGCGCGGCCTGGCGGCGCACTCCAACGGCTTCCACACCATCCGGGCGCTGGCCATCCTGATGACCCTGCTGGGCACCATCGACCGGCCGGGGGGCTTTCGCCACAAGGCGCCCTTCCCGCGCCCCATCCCGCCCTGCGCCAAGACGCCCAATACGCCGCTGGCGGTGAAACCGAATTCGGTGCTGGACGGCATGGCCCTGGGCTGGCCGGCCGAGCCGGACGACCTCTTCGTAGACGAGGCGGGTGCGCCGGTGCGCATCGACAAGGCCTTCTCCTGGGAGTACCCACTCTCCGTTCACGGCCTCATGCACAACGCCATCACCAACGCTTGGCGTGGCGACCCCTACCGCATCGACACCCTGCTCATTTTCATGGCCAATATGGCCTGGAACTCCACCATGAACACGGTGGAGGTGCGGAAGATGTTGAACGACAGGACTGACAACGGTGAGTACAGGATCCCGTTCATCGTCGTGGCGGACGCTTTCCAGTCGGAGATGACGGCTTTCGCCGACCTCGTGCTGCCGGACACCACCTATCTCGAGCGCCACGACGTCATGTCCATGCTCGACCGGCCCATCTCGGAATTCGACGGCCCGGTGGATTCGGTGCGCATTCCGGTGGTGCCGCCTACGGGCGAGTGCAAACCCTTCCAGGAGGTGCTCATCGAGCTGGGCACGCGCCTGAAGCTGCCCGCCTTCGTGACCAGGGAGGGCGGGCGCAAGTACCGCGACTACCCGGACTTCATCGTCAATTACGAGACCGAACCGGGCTCCGGCATCGGCTTCCTCGCCGGCTGGCGCGGCAAGGGCGGCGAATATTCACTCCGCGGGGAACCCAACCCGCGCCAGTGGGAGATGTATGCCCAGAACAACTGCGTGTACCACCACGAGCTGCCCAAGTCCTACCAGTACATGCGCAACTGGAACCAGGGCTACCTGGAATGGGCGCAAAGGAGCCGCATCACCCGCTACGCCGAGCCGATCCTCATCCACCTCTACTCCGAGGTGCTGCAGAAGTTTCGTCTGGCCGCCCAAGGCAAGGGCATCACGAGGAAGCCTCCGGAGCACCTGAGGAAGCGCATCGAGACCTACTTCGATCCGCTGCCCTTCTACTTCGATGCGCTGGAAGCGCAGGTCACGGACACGCACAAGTACCCGCTCGCCGCGGTGACCCAGCGGCCCATGGCCATGTACCACTCCTGGGACTCCCAGAACGCCTGGCTGCGGCAGATCCACACCCACAACTACCTGTTCGTGAACACCCGCACGGCGCAGGTGCAAGGGATCGCCGACGGCGACTGGATCTGGGTCGAATCCCAGTGGGGCAGGGTGCGCTGCATGGCGCGCCACTCGGAGGCGGTGGAGCCGGGCACGGTGTGGACCTGGAACGCCATCGGCAAGGCCGCGGGCGCCTGGAACCTCAC
>CAYZLI010000162.1:0-3098 GCA_964479195.1 uncultured Rhodocyclaceae bacterium | reverse complement strand
GACCCGATCACCGGCCAGGCGGCCTGGTACGACGTGCGGGTGCGCATCTACAAGGCGGAGGCGGGCGAGGAGCGGACCTCGCCCCAGTTCGAGCCGCTGCAACCCTATCCCGGGCAGGGCGAGCGCAAGAGCGTCTGGAATTTCTTTGCGGGAGCGAAGAAATGACGCAACTCGCCCTGGTCATCGACCTAAACGTCTGTGTCGGCTGCCACGCCTGCGTGACGAGCTGCAAGGAGTGGAACACCTCCGGCCAGGCCGGGCCGCTGACGGACCTGCGGCCCTACGACGCCGAGCCGACGGGCACCTTCTTCAACCGGGTGCAGACTTTCGAGGTGGGCGAGTTCCCCAACACGGAAACCGTGCATTTCCCCAAGTCCTGCCTGCATTGCGAGGACCCGCCCTGCGTCCCCGTGTGCCCGACGGGCGCCTCCTACAAGCGCGCCGAGGACGGCATCGTTCTGGTGAATTACGATAAGTGCATCGGCTGCAAGTACTGCTCCTGGGCTTGTCCCTACGGTGCCCGCGAGTTCGACGAGCAGGGCAAGGTGATGAAGAAATGCACCCTGTGCGTGGATCGCATCTACGATACCGGATTGCCCGAGATCGACCGCAAGCCCGCCTGCGTCAAGGCCTGCCCGACCAGCGCCCGCCTGTTCGGCGACGTGCACGATCCGGAGTCCGCCGTGTCCCAGGCCATCCGCGAGAGCGGCGGCTACCAGCTCATGCCGGAGTGGGGCACGCAGCCCGCCAACCACTACCTGCCGCGGCGCAAGACCAAGCTCAGGATCCGCGAGGACGAGCTGGTGCGCGCCGACAACCCGCTCAAGGTCGAGGGCAGATTGCCCAAGCCGGCCAAGACCGAGCCCTCGCTGGACGACGTCACTTCCTGGTAAGCGCCATGCATCCCGCCTTCTCCGTCATCTTCCTCACCACCCTGATCGGCGTCGGCCAGGGGCTGTTCCTGGCCCTCTACACCGGCCAGCTCTATGCCTTCTTCGAACTGCTGCCGGCCCAGGACGGACAAGGTTTCCATGCCTCGGGCAGCGCCATCGCCCTGGTGTTCCTCGGCCTGGGGCTCATCGCCTCGTTCTTCCACCTGGGCCATCCGGAGCGCGCCTGGCGTTCGGCCGCCCGGTGGCGCAGCTCCTGGCTGTCCCGGGAGGTGATCGTGCTGCCGGCCTTCATGGGCACGGTCGTCCTCTATGGCGCAGCCCACTGGTTCGGCTGGACCGGGGCGATCCTGTCGCTGCCGGGGGGGCGCCCGGTGGATGCGACGCTGATCCTCGGCGCCCTGGGCACCCTGCTGGCGTTCGCGCTTTTCGCCTGCACCGGCATGGTCTATGCTTGCCTGCGCTTCCTGCAGGAATGGCACACGCCGCTCACGGTGATCAACTACACCCTGCTGGGCGGGGCTTCGGGCTTCGTGCTGGCGACCGCTCTGGCCGCCGTAGCGGCTCCGCAGGTTGCCGGCTTCTACGCCGGGTGGGCGATGATCCTGACGCTACTCGGCTTCCTGGGGCGCGCCGCCTCGCTCTGGCGCAATGCCCGCCTGAAGCCCAAGTCCACCCTGCGCACGGCCATCGGCGTGAAGCATCCGCGCATCGTGCAGAAAGCCCAGGGGGCGATGGGGGGGTCGTTCAATACCCGGGAGTTCTTCCACGGCAAGACGGCCGTCTTCCTGCGGGAGGTGAAGTGGCTGTTCCTGGTCCTGACTTTCCCCCTGCCGGTGCTGCTGATGCTGGGGGCCGCGGCCGGCGCATCGCCTATCCTCCTGTTCGCCGCTTTTGGGGTTCAGTATCTGGGGCTGATCGCCGAACGCTGGTTCTTCTTCGCCCAGGCGAATCACCCCCAGAACCTCTACTACGGGGCGGTGTCCTGAATGAAACCAAAAAGAAATTCAATCTCGCGGGCCATGCCGACATGTTGCGCGCGCCCCGCCGCGTCAGTATATTAGTGGAGCCTGAAACGCGATCCCGCGTGTCGTAGCGCGGCGCGGACTTCGAGGATGCGCTCTGCTAGGCTATAAGCTGGATTTCGACTAAACCATACTAGAGGATCCCGTATGAACTTCGACAAGGAACTGGACGCCAAGGGGCTGAACTGCCCGCTACCGATTCTGCGCGCCAAGAAGGCGCTGGCCGAAATGGGCAGCGGCCAGGTGCTGCGCATCATCGCCACCGACCCGGGCTCCGTGAAGGACTTCGCCGCCTTTGCCAAGCAGACCGGCAACGAACTCCTCTCCTCCGCCGAGAAGGGCAAGGAGTTCGAGTTCTACATCAAGCGCAAGTAAGCACATCGAGACGCTGCGGCGGGCCATCTGCGCCTACTGCAGCGTTTTTATTGGCCGATAAGAAAAATTTACTGGCGGGGGAGTGCGGTCCGATAGATCATTAATCGTTAATATAACTGAAGCACTGATGGGCCAGGGGCGTACCGCGCCCCCTATAGAGGAGGAGGACAAGACAATGGGTGCTACCCCCGACATCGCCACGCTGGACGCGCTCATCAGGCAGCGCATCGACGAAATCCTTCCCCAGAAGCTCGCCGAACTCCAGGAGCAGAAAACCCCGTCGATGACCATCATCGCCACCAAGGGCACGCTCGACTGGGCCTATCCTCCCTTCATTCTCGCCTCCACCGCGGCCGCGCTCGGCTGGGAGGTGACGATCTTCTTCACTTTCTACGGCCTTAACCTGCTCAAGAAGGACATCAGCGACCTCAAGGTGAGTCCGCTCGGCAATCCCGGCATGCCCATGAAGATGCCTTTCGGGCCGGGCTGGTTCAAGGGCATCAACTGGAACATTCCCAACGTCATCGAGGCGGGCATCCCCGGCTTCGAGTCGGTGGCCACGATGCTCATGAAGCAGACCATCAAGAACAACGGCGTGGCCAGCATCGAGGAACTGCGCTCGCTGTCGCAGGAGGCCGACGTCAAGTTCATCGGCTGCCAGATGACGGTGGATCTCTTCGGCTTCAGCCACGACGATTTCATCGACGGCGTGGAGTACGCGGGCGCGGCCACGTTCCTGCCGCAGGCGCAAAAGGCCGACGTCAGCCTGTTCATGTGATTCCTGTTGCATGTTTGCAACGCCGGCGCC
>CAYZLI010000161.1:2158-8682 GCA_964479195.1 uncultured Rhodocyclaceae bacterium | reverse complement strand
CAAGTAGCCTACTCCCATGAAGCTTGCACGGCCCTGGCGCCGCTTCCTGTCGGTCCTCACCCTGCTGGCGGTCCTCTTCTCCCAGATGGCCGTGGCCGCCTACGCCTGTCCCAACATGGCGCCTGCCATGGCGCAGATGGAGGAGGGCGCGGAGGCCATGCCCTGCTGCGCCGAGCCCGATGCGGAGGCGCCGCAGCTGTGCTGGCAGCACTACCAGGCGGGCAAGCAGTCCGCCGACCGGCCGGATGCGCCGACCGTGAGCCCCGTCGTGGCGGTGCTGCACGTGGCGCCGGCGCCGGTCCTCGTACCGCCTGACGAGCCCGTTGCGGCCGCATTCGATCCTCCCCTGCTCGCGCGCCGTGTCGAGCCGCCTGCCTCAATCCTGAACTGCTGCTTCCGGACCTAGCCCTGACGAAGTGACCGTATTCCGGGGTCGCCCGCCGACCCCGGCCTATTGCCATTCGTCAGGGAGGAATCATGTCTTTTCCCCATGCGCTTTGCCGAAGCGCACTTCTATGCACCTTGGTCGCGGCGCCAGCCTTCGCCGCCGCGCAGGGACTGACTTTGCGCGAAGCCCAGCGCCTCGCCCTCGAACGCTCCACGCAGATCGCCGCCCGCGAGGCGGAGGCCCGCGCCGGCCGCGAGATGGCCGTGGCGGCCGCCGAGCTGCCGGACCCGGTGCTCAGGTTCGGCGTGGAGAACCTGCCCGTAGAGGGTCCGGAGGCCTGGAGCCTCACCCGGGACTTCATGACCATGCGGCGCATCGGGTTCATGCAGGAATTCCCCCGCGAGGAAAAGCGTGCCCTGCGCGCCCGGCGCGCCCAGGACGAAGCCGGGCGCGCCCTGGCCGCCCGGGGCCTGGCCGCCTCCACGATCCGGCGCGACACGGCGCGGGCCTGGCTGGAGGCCTGGTTCCTGCAGGAGGCGCGGCAGACGGTGGCTGCCCAGGGGGACGAGGCGCGCCTGGCCGCGGAAGCGGCCGAGGCCGCCTACCGGGGCCGGCGCGGCAGCCAGGCCGACGTCTTCGCGGCGCGGGCGGCGGTGGGGGCCATCGGCGATCAGTTGGACCAAGTGGAGCGCAAGCTCGCGGCGAGCCGCGTGTGGCTGGCGCGCTGGACGGGGGAGGCGGGCGCGGGCGAGCTGGGGCCCGCGCCGAATCTCACGCAGGTGAGCCTGGACGAAGCGGGCCTCGACGCGGCCATCGCCCGCCATCCCCAGCTCAGCGTCCTGGACCGCCGAGTCGACTTGGCCCAGACGGAGGCGCGCCTCGCCGCCGCCGAGAAGAAGATCGACTGGAGCCTGGAGCTGGCCTATCAGAAGCGCGGGCCGGCCTTCTCCGACATGGTCTCGGTCATGGTCAGCCTGCCCCTGCAGTGGAACCAGGCCAGGCGCCAGGATCGGGAGGAAGCCGCCAAGCTGGCCCTGCGCGACCAGGCGCGGGCCGAGCGGGAGGATGCGCAGCGCACGGCGCTCGCCGAGTTGCGCGCCCTGTTCCTGGAGTGGCGAAGCGGCCGCAGCCGGCTCGCCCGCTATGTGGACAGTCTCGTTCCCCTGGCGGAGAGCGCAAGCCGGGCGGCGCTCGCCGCCTACCGCGGCGGCACGGGCCCCCTCCAGGCGGTCCTGGCCGCCCGCCGCGCCGAGTTGGACACGCGCCTGGCGGCCCTGCAACTGGAAGCGGAGGCCGCCCGCGCCTGGGCCGAGCTGGAATTTCTCTTCCCCGAACTCGAAGCCACGACTGCCCGAGCGCCGAAACCATGACCCGCAAATCCATCCTCGTCCTCGCCGCCGCGCTCGCCGCGGGCGGCATCGGCTACGGCGGCTATCGCCTCGGCGCCCTGCAGGCGCCGGCTGCCGTCCCTACCCCCGCGCCCGCCGCCCAAGCCGCGGGCGGGAAGACCGACCCCAAGACCGGCCGCCCGGTGCTGTATTGGCACGATCCCATGGTGCCGGGCCCCCGCTTCGAGCAGCCGGGCAAGAGTCCCTTCATGGACATGGACCTGGTGCCCGTCTATGCGGACGAGGCGGAAGGCGGCGGCGTGAAGGTCGCCCCGCAGGTGCAGCAGAGCCTGGGCCTGCGCACCGCCCTGGTCGCCAAGGGCCCCATCGCGCCCAGGGTGCAGGCGGTAGGCAGCGTGGCCTGGAACGAGCGCGGCCTCGCCGTGCTCCAGGCCCGGGCCGCCGGCTTCGTCGAGCGCCTGCATGTGCGTGCCCCCCTGGAGCCGGTACGCCGCGGCCAGCCCCTGGTGGACCTCCTCGCCCCGGATTGGGTGGCGGCCCAGGAGGAGTATCTGTGGCTCCTGAAGCGCGAAGCGCCCGGCGCGGAAGCCCTGCGCGAGGCGGCGCGCCAGCGCCTGCTGCTCGCCGGCATGACGGAGGCGCAAATCCGCGCCGTGGAGGCGGGCGGCAAGACCCTGCCGCGGCTCACCGTGGTGGCCCCCCTCTCCGGCGTGGTGGCCGAGCTGGCCGTGCGCGAGGGCATGACGGTGATGCCCGGGGCGCCCCTCTTCCGCATCAACGATCTCTCCTCCGTGTGGGTCAATGCCGAGGTGCCCGAGGCCCAGGCCGCCCTGGTGCGCCCGGGCCAGCCGGTGGAGGCGCGCACCGCCGCCCTCCCCGACACCGTGTTCCAGGGAAAAGTCAGCGCCCTGCTGCCGGAGGTGGACGCCCAGACGCGCACCCTCAAGGCGCGCATCGAGCTGGCCAACCCGGGCGGGCGGCTGGTGCCCGGCATGTACGCCACCATCGCCTTCGGCGCGGCGGCGGCGCGCGAGGCGCTCCTGGTGCCCACGGAGGCGGTGATCCGCACCGGCAAGCGCGACGTGGTCATCACCCTGCGGGAGGATGGGCGCTTCGCCCCGGCCGACGTGCAACTCGGGCTGGAATCCGACGGCCACACGGAGATCCGCCAGGGCCTGGCCGAAGGCGCGCGCGTCGTGCTCTCCGGCCAGTTCCTCATCGATTCCGAGGCGAGCCTGAAATCGACCTTGAGCCGCCTGGAGACGGGCGCGCCGGCCGAGCCGAAGGAGCAGCCCCAAGTGCACCGGGGCGAGGCGAAGGTGGAGGCCCTGGACGCGGAGAACGTGACCCTCTCCCACGGGCCGATCCCCTCCATCGGCTGGGGCGCCATGACTATGGGCTTCCAGCTTGCCGCCGGCATGAAGCCGGCGCTGCGCGCCGGCGACCGGGTGGCCTTCGAGTTCAGGCAAGCCGAGGGCGGCTACGAGATCGTGCGCATCGAGCGCATGGGAGGCGGGAAATGATTGAGAGGCTCATCCACTGGTCCATCGCCAACCGCTTCCTCGTCCTGCTGGCGACCGTAATCCTCAGCCTGTGGGGCGCCTGGTCGGCTTCGCGCACGCCCCTGGATGCCCTGCCCGATCTCTCCGACGTGCAGGTCATCATCCGCACGAGCTGGCCGGGGCAGGCGCCGCGCATCGTCGAGGACCAGGTCACCTACCCCATGGCCAGCACCATGCTCTCCGTGCCGGGGGCGAAGGCTGTGCGCGGGTTCTCCTTCTTCGGCGACTCCTTCGTCTATGTGCTCTTCGAGGACGGCACGGACCTCTACTGGGCGCGCTCGCGGGTCCTGGAGTACATCAACCAGGTGCAGGCGCGCCTGCCCGCCGGGGCCAAGGCGGCCCTGGGGCCGGACGCCACGGGCGTGGGCTGGGTCTACGAGTACGCCCTGGTGGACCGCGGCGGCGGCCACGACCTCTCGGAGTTGCGCGCGCTGCAGGATTGGTTCCTCAAGTACGAGCTGAAGTCCGTACCCGACGTGGCGGAGGTGGCCAGCGTGGGCGGCATGGTGCGCCAGTACCAGGTGGTGCTCGACCCGGACCGCATGCGTGCCTACGGCATCCCCCACACCCGGGTGATCGAGGCCATCCAGCGCGCCAACCGGGAGGCGGGCGGCTCCGTGGTGGAGCTGGGGGAGGCCGAATACATGGTGCGCGCCGGCGGCTACCTGCGCGGCCTGGACGATTTCCGGGCCATTCCCCTGGCCGCGTCCCAGGCCGGCGTGCCGGTGCACCTCCGCGACATCGCCCGCGTCCAGGTCGGGCCGGAAATGCGCCGCGGCATCGGCGAGCTGGACGGGGAGGGGGAGGTGGCGGGCGGCGTGGTGGTCATGCGCTCGGGCAAGAACGCCCTGGAGGTGATCCGCGCCGTCAAGGCGAAACTGGAAGCCCTGAAGCCCAGCCTGCCGGCGGGGGTGGAGATCGTGCCGGTCTATGACCGCTCCCAGCTCATCGAGCGCGCCGTGGACAACCTCACGGAGAAGCTGGTGGAGGAGTTCGTCGTCGTCGCCCTGGTGTGCGCCCTCTTCCTCTACCACCTGCGCTCCGCCCTGGTGGCCATCGTCTGCCTGCCCATCGGCATCCTCGCCGCCTTCATCGTCATGAAGGCCCAGGGCGTCAACGCCAACATCATGAGCCTGGGCGGCATCGCCATCGCCATCGGGGCGATGGTGGATGCGGCGATCGTGATGATCGAGAACGCCCACAAGCGCCTGGAAGCCTGGCACCACGCCCATCCCGGCCAACACCTGGAAGGGGCGGCGCGCTGGCAGGTGGTAGCGCACGCGGCGGTGGAAGTGGGCCCGGCCCTCTTCTTCTCGCTGCTGGTCATCACCCTGTCCTTCGTGCCCGTGTTCTCCCTGGAGGCGCAGGAAGGGCGGCTCTTCTCGCCGCTGGCCTTCACCAAGACCTACGCCATGGCCGCCGCCGCGGGCCTCTCCGTGACCCTGGTGCCCGTACTCATGGGCTACCTCATCCGCGGAAAGATTCCCGACGAGGGAGCCAACCCCCTCAACCGCTGGCTCATCGCCGCCTACCGGCCCCTGCTCGCGGCCGTGCTCGCGTGGCCGCGGATGACGCTCGCCGTCGCCCTGGCGGTCCTTGCCGCCACCGCCTACCCCATCGCCCGCGTGGGCGGCGAGTTCATGCCGCCCCTGGACGAGGGCGATCTCCTTTACATGCCCACGGCGCTGCCGGGGCTCTCCGCCGGCAAGGCGGCGGAACTGCTGCAGCAGACCGACCGCCTGATCCGCACCGTGCCCGAGGTGGCCACGGTATTCGGCAAGGCGGGCCGGGCGGAGTCCGCCACCGACCCGGCGCCCCTGGAGATGTTCGAGACCACCATCCAGTTCAAGCCGCGCGCGGAATGGCGCCCGGGCCTGACGCCGGAAAAGCTGGTCGAGGAGCTGGACCGCAGGGTGCGCGTGCCGGGGCTGGCCAACGTCTGGGTGCCGCCCATCCGCAACCGCATCGACATGCTGGCCACGGGGGTGAAGAGCCCCGTGGGCATCAAGGTGGCGGGTACGGACGTGGGCGAGATCGAGCGCGTGGCGGCCGCCGTCGAGACGACGGTGAGAAAGGTACCAGGCGTCACCTCGGCGCTGGCCGAGCGGCTCACGGGCGGGCGCTACATCGATGTGGCGATCGACCGGGCCGCAGCGGCCCGCTACGGCCTGAACATCGCCGACGTGCAGAGCATCGTCGCCTCCGCCGTGGGGGGCGAGAACATCGGCGAGACGGTGGAGGGCCTGCAGCGCTTCCCCATCAACCTGCGCTATCCGCGCGAGGTGCGCGACTCCCTGGAGAGCCTGCGCCAGCTGCCCGTGCTCACGGAGCGCGGCGCCCAGATTCCGCTCGCCGCCGTGGCCGCGCTGCGCATCGCCGACGGCCCGCCCATGCTGAAGAGCGAGAACGGACGCCAGGCCGCCTACGTCTACGTGGACGTGCGCGGGCGCGACCTGAAGTCCGCCGTGGACGACATGCGCCGCACGGTCGCCGCCGAGGTGAAGCTGCCGCCGGGCTATTCCCTTTCCTGGTCGGGCCAGTTCGAGTTCCTGGAGCGGGCGGCGGCGCGCCTCCAGGTGGTGGTGCCCTTCACCCTGGCGATCATCTACCTGCTGCTCTACCTCGCCTTCCGCCGCTACGACGAGGCCCTGCTGATCATGGTGGCCGTGCCCTTCGCCCTGGTGGGCGGCTTCTGGCTCATGTGGGCGCTGGGCTACAACCAGTCGGTGGCCACCGCCGTGGGCTTCATCGCCCTGGCCGGCGTGGCGGCGGAGTTCGGCGTGGTGATGCTGATCTACCTCAAGCAGGCCATCCGGGAGCGCCACGAGCGCGGCGAGGCCCTGGACGCGGCCGGGTTGGATGCCGCCCTCATGGAAGGGGCGGTGCTGCGCGTGCGGCCCAAGGCCATGACCGTGGCGGTGATCCTCGCCGGGCTGCTGCCGATCATGTGGGGCGGGGGCGCCGGCTCGGAGGTGATGAGCCGCATCGCCGCGCCCATGGTGGGCGGCATGGTCACGGCGCCGCTGCTCTCCATGTTCGTCATTCCCGCCGCCTACAAGCTCCTGCGCCGACGCATGCTGGGCAAGTGGGCGCCTGCCGAATCAACCCGAAGCCGGGCGGGACAAGTCCCGGCAACCCCTGAAATCCAAGGAGTCAAATCATGAAGAAACTGTTTGTTCTCGCCCTCGTCGCCGCCGCGCCCCTCGCCTGGGCCGCCGAAGGCGG
>CAYZLI010000161.1:0-2058 GCA_964479195.1 uncultured Rhodocyclaceae bacterium | reverse complement strand
ATGAAGGACATGCCCATGGAGGGCATGAAAGGCATGCAAGGCGGCATGCCGATGCAGAAGGACATGCCCATGGAAGGGGCGCCGAAGGGCGAGGCCCTCCACGCCGGCACCGGCGTGGTGAAGAGCATCGACCCGGCCAAGGGCACGGTCACCCTGGCCCACGAGCCGATCAAGAGCATCGGCTGGGGCAAGATGGCCATGGGCTTCAAGCTCAAGGAGACGAAGCTCGCCGAGGGCATCAAGGCCGGCGACAGGGTGCGCTTCGAGTTCGTCCAGGACGGCGGCGAGTACGTGGTCCAGCGCCTGGAGAAGCGGTAAGCGCAGCACGGGGCGGCCGCCGGCCGCCCGTCCACCGGAGACGATCATGAAAGCACGCATCCTCGCCCTGGCCGCCGCCCTGGCCGCCGGGGCGTTCGCGCCGGCCGTGCCGGCGGCCGAGACCCTGCACCACGTGCACGGCCTCGCCTGGAGCGCCGACGGCAGCCGCCTCTACGTGCCTGCCCACTACGGGCTGGCGATCTGGAACGCCGGCCACTGGTCGAAGGCCCCCGGGCCGGAGCACGACTACATGGGCTTCTACGCCACGCGGCGCGCCTTCTACACCAGCGGGCACCCGGCGCGTGGCTCGGGCCTCACCAACCCCTTCGGCCTCATGAAGAGCGGGGACGGCGGCGCCACCTGGCGCAAGCTGGGCCTGGAGGGCGAATCGGACTTCCACGTGCTCGCCGCGGGCTACGAGACCAACGCGGTGTATGTCTACAACCACGGGCGCAACTCGCGCATGGCCAAGGCCGGTCTCTACGCCACGGACAACGACGGCCTCATGTGGCGCCTCGCTCAGGCCGCGGGCCTCGAGGGCGAGGTCGCGGCCCTTGCCGTGCATCCGAAAGACAAGGCGGTGGTGGCCGCGGCCACCGACGCCGGCCTGTTCCTCTCCCAGGACGGGGGCGGGCAGTTCAGGCGGCTGGCCGCCGGCCAGACGCTCTCCGTCCTCTTCGACCTGGACGGGGAGACCCTCTGGGCCGGCGGCTACGCAGCGGCACCCACGCTCACCCGCTACGCCTGGCGCAGCGGCAAGGCGGAGGCGCTGGCATTGCCCGCGCTGGGCAAGGACGCGGTCGCCTACGTCGCCCAGAACCCGGCGCGCAAGAGCGAATACGCCATAGCCACCTTCGAGCGCAGCGTGTTCCTGAGCCGCGACGCGGGCAAGAGCTGGAGCCCCCTGGCCGAGCGGGGCCGGGGCAAGTAAGGAGAATCTGCAATGACGAAGACATGGTTGCTCGGACTGGCTCTCGCCGCGGCTGCACCGGTGGCTATCGCCGCCGCCGGCAATACGCAGCGGGGCGAGGCGGCCTTCCGCGCCTGCGCCGCCTGCCACGCCCTGGAGCCCGGCGCCCACCTCACCGGCCCCAGCCTCGCCGGCGTGGTTGGCCGCCGCGCCGCAGCGGTGCCCGGCTTCCACCGGTATTCGGAGGCCCTCAAAGGCTCCGGCCTCACCTGGGACGAGGCCACCCTGGATGCCTGGCTCCGGAACCCGGCGGCGCTGGTGCCGGGCAATGCCATGCTCTTTCCCGGCATCCGCGAGCCCGGGGCTCGCGCCGACCTCATCGCCTTCCTCAAGGCGGGGCCGCGCGGCCGGGCGGACGCCAACCCCCTGTCCGACCTCAAGGGGGCGCAGCCGGCGAGCCGGGTGCAGGCGATCCGCTATTGCGGCGATGCCTATCGGGTCGCCACCGCCGACGGGGCCACGCGCACCTTCTGGGAGTTCAACCTGCGCTTCAAGACCGACGGCAGCCCGCGCGGGCCGGCCGCCGGCAGCCCCGTGCTCATGGGCAGCGGCATGCAGGGCGACCGCGCCTTCGTGGTCTTCGCCCACCCGGATGAATTCGCCCGGTTCGTGCGGCCGGGCTGCGAATAGGCAGGAGGATCGGAAATGGACGAACGGATCGATGGCGTCGTCCGCGTGCGCGTGCCGGTGGTGAATGAACCTTCCGCGAAGGCTCCGCACCATGACTGATCCACGCCGCCGCCTGTTCCTGCGCGGCGCAGGCCTGGCCG
>CAYZLI010000160.1:0-8703 GCA_964479195.1 uncultured Rhodocyclaceae bacterium | reverse complement strand
CTCACGCCGGCGGCCAAGCGCCTGCGCACCATCGCCCTGAGCCTGGCGATCGGCGCCTACCTGCTCTCCTTTTTCCATCGCGTCGCCCCGGCCGCCATCGCCGCGGACCTGGCCGCCGCCTTCCAGACCAGCGCCGCCTCCCTGGGCGTGCTGGCGGCGACCTATTTCTACGTCTATACGGTGATGCAGATTCCCACCGGCGTGCTGGCCGACACCCTGGGTCCGCGCCGCATCCTCACCCTGGGCGGCCTGGTGGCCGGCGCCGGCTCGCTGCTCTTCGGCCTGGCGCCCAGTTTCGAGGTCGCCGTGGCCGGCCGCACCCTCGTCGGCCTGGGCGTGGCGGTGGCCTTCATCGCCATGCTGAAGCTCATCGCCGTGTGGTTCGAGGAGCGGCGCTTCGCCACCCTCACGGGCGCCACCATGTTCATCGGCAACATCGGCTCGGTGCTGGCCGGCGCCCCCCTGGCCTGGGCGGCCCAGGCGGCGGGCTGGCGTCAGGCGTTCGTGGTGGTGGGCGCGCTCTCGCTGGCCATCGGGCTCCTGTCCTGGTTCTACGTGAAGGACCATCCGGGAGAGGCGTCAGGTGGAAGACAGGACGGCCCCGCAGAGGCGGCGGGGCAAAGGCGGCGCTCGCCCGGCGCCCATGGGGACCGCACCGCCTGGCTCACGGGCCTGATGACCGTGATGAAGAACCGCGCCACCTGGCCGGGCTTCTTCGTGAACCTGGGCATGGCCGGGGCCTTCTTCGGCTTCGCCGGCCTGTGGGCCGTGCCCTACCTCACCCAGGTGCACGGCCTCACCCGGGCGGTGGCCTCCAACCACATCAGCGTCTATTTCGTCGGCTTCGCGATTGGCTGCGCGGTGGTCGGGCGGCTCTCGGACCACCTCGGCCGGCGCAAGCCGCTCATGGTGGCGGGCGCCGTCCTGCATGCCCTGGGCTGGCTCGCCTGGATCGCCGGCGGGCCGCTGCCGTTGGCGCTCACTTACGCGCTGTGCGGCCTCATGGGGCTGCTTACCGCCAGCCTCACCCTGTCCTGGGCCTGCGCCAAGGAGGTGAATCCGCCGCTGCTCTCCGGCATGGCGACGAGTGTGGTGAATGTGGGCGTCTTCCTCGGCCCGGCGCTCTTGCAGCCCGCGGTCGGCTGGGCGATGGACCGCACCTGGCAGGGGACGATGGCGGGCGGGGCGCGGCTGTACTCGGCCGCCGACTACCGCACGGGCCTGCTGTTGCTCGCCGGTGCCGCGATCCTGGGGGCGGTCGCCACCCTGTTCGTGCGGGAGACGGGCTGCCGCAACATCTGGCGGGGCTCACCCCAAGCCGTGGCAAAATAGCATTCTTACGATAATCAAATTCGGGAGGAGAGCATGGCCCATATCGTCGTCCTCGGCGCTGGCCTCGGCGGCATTCCCATGGCCTACGAGATGCGGGAGGCCGCCCGGGCGGAAGACCGCATCACCGTCGTCTCCAACACCGCCACCTACCATTTCGTCCCCTCCAATCCCTGGGTGGCGGTCAATTGGCGCAAGCGCGAGGACATCGAAGTCCCGCTGGGACCCTGCCTCGCCCGGAAGCAGATCGACTTCATCCCGGTGGGCGCCAAGCGCGTGCATGCGGAGCGGAACCAGGTCGAACTGGACGACGGGCGGCTGATCGACTACGACTTCCTGGTCATCGCCACCGGGCCGAAGCTCGCTTTCGACGAGATTCCGGGCCTCGGGCCCCAAGGCCACACCCGGTCGATCTGCCACGTGGACCACGCGGTGGAGGCGGAAGGCGCCTGGCAGGAATTCTGCAAGGACCCGGGGCCGATCGTCGTCGGCGCCGTGCAGGGCGCTTCCTGCTTCGGCCCGGCCTACGAGTACGCCATGATCATGGATACGGATCTGCGCCGGCGCAAGATCCGCGACAAGGTGCCCATGACCTTCGTCACCTCGGAGCCCTACGTGGGCCATCTCGGCCTGGGCGGCGTGGGCGATTCCAAGGGCATGCTGGAGTCGCTCATGCGCGAGCGCCACGTCAAGTGGATCTGCAACGCCAAGGTGACCCGGGTCGAGGCCGGCCGGATGTACGTCACGGAGCACGACGAGAGCGGCCAGCCGAAGAAGGAACACGAGCTGCCCTTCAAGTATTCCATGATGCTGCCCGCCTTCAAGGGCGTGGACGCCGTCTTCGGCATCGAGGGGCTGACCAACCCGCGCGGCTTCGTCCTGATCGACGACTACCAGCGCAATCCCAAGTACAAGAACGTCTTCGCCGTCGGCGTGTGCGTGGCCATCGCCCCGCCCGAGCCGACTCCGGTGCCCACCGGCGTGCCGAAGACCGGCTACATGATCGAGTCCATGGTGACGGCCACGGCCCACAACATCCGCGCCGCGCTGGATGGCCGGGAGCCCCGGGAGAAGGCCACCTGGAACGCCGTCTGCCTGGCCGATTTCGGCGACTCCGGCGTGGCCTTCGTCGCCCTGCCGCAGATTCCGCCGCGCAACGTGAATTGGACCTCCAAGGGCAAGTGGGTGCATCTGGCCAAGGTGGCCTTCGAGAAATATTTCATGCGCAAGGTGTGCAAGGGGGTCTCCGAGACCTTCTACGAGCGCGCCTTCATGAAGGCCCTGGGCATCGTGCGCCTGAAATCCGACCGGTAAGCCGGGTGGAAGGCTTGACAGTGAATATTAGAAAACGCTAATATTCACCCATGCCCAATCCCCGTCGCCTTCTCACCCTCCTGGCCGGCGCCCTGCTGCCGGCCCTGGCCCCCGCCCAGCCCGCCCTGCCGGCGACCGTCACGGTCGAGTACCGGGAGGTGGACCTCACCTATCCCGCCGAGGCGGTGGTCGAGGCGGTCCGCCAGGCCACCCTCGCCGCCCAGGTGCCGGGGCGGGTGCTGGAGGCCCGGGTGGATGCCGGCGACCGGGTGCGCCAGGGCGAAGTGCTCATGCGCATCGATGAGCGGGAGGCCGCCCAGGGCCTGGCCGGCACCCAGGCCCAGTACGAGAACGCCAGGACCAACTACGAACGGACCCGCAACCTCCATCAGCAGAAATTCGTCTCCAAGGCCGCCCTGGACAAGGCCGAGGCGGATTTCAAGGCGGCGGCGGCTACCAGCGGCCAGGCGGGCACGGTGCTCACCTTCACCCGCATCACCTCGCCCCTGGCCGGCTTCGTCGCCCAGCGCCACACCGAGCCGGGCGAGATGGCCACGCCCGGCAAGCCCCTCGTCACCGTGTACGATCCCAAGGGCCTGCGGGTAACGGCCGACATCCCCCAGTACAAGCTGGCCGAGGTGCGCCGGCACCTGCGCGCCCAGGTGGAATTCCCGGAGACGGGCCATTGGCTGGAGGCCGCTTCCGTCACGGTCTTCCCGGCGGCGGACGCCCGCACGCACACCGTGCGCGCCCGGGTGAGCCTGCCCGAGGACCTGCCCGGCATCATCCCCGGCATGTTCGCCCGCGCCCATTTCGTGATTGGCCGCGCCAAGAAGCTGCTGGTGCCCGCCCAGGCGGTGCTGCGCCGGGGCGAGGTGACGGCGGTCTATGTGGTCGACGGGCAGGGCGCGGCGCACCTGCGCCAGGTGCGCCTGGGCGAGCCGCTGGCCGGGGGCTTTCACGAAGTCCTGGCGGGCCTGTCCCCGGGCGAAAAGGTGGCCCTCGATCCGGTGAAGGCGGGAATAGCGGCTCGCAGAGGGTAGGGCGCAATAAGCCTGTCCTGAGCCTGTCGAAGGGCGAAGCGCATTGCGCCGGACGTTTGCATTCGGCGCATTACGCCGCTTCGCGGCCAATGCGCCCTACGCCACCCGGCAATCGACAACTCACGACCCCCCGATGGGCATTTCCGGAAAAATCGCCGAAACCTTCCAGCGCTCGCAGATGACGCCGCTCATCGCGCTGATCGCCTTTCTCCTCGGGCTCTTCGCCGTGCTGGTGACGCCGCGCGAGGAGGAGCCGCAGATCAATGTGACCATGGCCAACGTCTTCGTACCCTTCCCGGGCGCCTCGGCGCACGACGTGGAAAGCCTGGTGGCGCGCCCGGCCGAGCAGGTGCTCTCGCGCATTGTCGGCATCGAGCACGTCTATTCCGTGTCGCGGCCCGGCATGGCGGTGATCACGGTGCAGTACGAGGTGGGCGAGGACCCCATTCAGGCTCTGGTGCGGCTCTACGACACCATCCAGGCCAACCGGGACTGGCTCTCGCCTACCCTCGGCGTGGGCGAGCCCGTCGTCAAGCCCAAGGGCATCGACGATGTGCCCATCGTCACCCTCACCTTCTGGACGAAGGATGCGGCGCGCTCGGCCTTCGAGATGCAGCAGGTGGCCCGCGCCGTCGAGATCGAGATGAAGCGCATCCCGGGCACCCGCGACGTCGCCACCATCGGCGGCCCCGGCCACGTGGTGCGGGTCGTCATGGACGCGGACCGCATGAAGGCCCACGGCGTCTCCGCCCAGGACGTGCGCGGGGCGCTCCAGCTCTCCAACGCCCTGCAGCCTTCGGGCAGCCTGGTTTCCGGCGGCCGCGAAATCCTCGTCGAGACCGGCACCTACATCGAGACCGCGGCCGACGTGAAGCGGCTGGTGGTGGGCGTGGACGCCGGCCGTCCCGTGTTCATGGCGGACGTGGCCCGGGTGGCAGACGGCCCGGACCAGCCCGGCCAGTACGTGTGGCACGGCGGCAAGGACGGGGAGTATCCGGCCGTGACCCTGTCCGTTTCCAAGAAGCCGGGGGTGAATGCCGCCGACGTCGCCGAGGCGGTGATGCGGCGCGCCGGGCAATTGCAGGGCACGGTCATCCCGGAGGGTGTGGAATTCACCGTGACGCGCAACTACGGCGCCACGGCCACCGACAAAGCGCAGAAGCTGATCGGGAAACTCGTCTTCGCCACCGCGGCGGTGGTGCTGCTGGTGTTCTTCGCCCTGGGCAAGCGGGAAGCGCTGATCGTCGGCGTGGCGGTGTCGCTCACCCTGGCCGCGACCCTGTTCGCCTCCTGGGCCTGGGGTTTCACGCTCAACCGCGTCTCGCTCTTCGCCCTCATCTTCTCCATCGGCATCCTGGTGGACGACGCCATCGTGGTCGTCGAGAACATCCATCGCCGGCACCAGCTCGAGCCCGACAAGCACCTGTGGCAGATCATCCCGGCGGCGGTGGACGAGGTGGGCGGGCCGACCATCCTCGCCACGTTCACCGTGATCGCCGCCCTGCTGCCCATGGCCTTCGTCACCGGCCTGATGGGGCCCTACATGAGCCCCATCCCCATCAACGCCTCCATGGGCATGTTCATCTCGCTCGCCATCGCCTTCGTGGTGACGCCCTGGCTGGCGCTGAAGCTGCTCGGCGGGAAGCACGCGCCGCACCCCCACCCCAACCCGCCCCCTGGGAAGGGGAGGGAGTCTCGATTCGAAACGCTTTTCCGCAAGTACGTCACGCCTTTCCTGGACGAACGCACGGGCAAGGCGGCCCGGCGCAAGCTGTGGATCGGCATCCTGGCGGCCATCCTCGTCTCGGTGTCGCTGGCGGGCGTGAAGCTGGTGGTGCTGAAGATGCTCCCCTTCGACAACAAGAGCGAGTTCCAGGTGGTGCTCGACATGCCCGTGGGCACGCCGCTGGAGGAGACCGCCCGGGTGCTGCGGGAGATCGGCGCCGAAATCGCCCAGGTGGAGGAAGTCACGGACTACCAGGCCTACGCCGGCACGGCCAGCCCCATCAACTTCAACGGCCTGGTGCGCCAGTATTACCTGCGCGCCTCCAGCGAGTTGGGCGACATCCAGGTCAATCTCGCGGACAAGAAGGACCGCCACCGCCAGAGCCACGAGATCGCCTCCTCCGTGCGCGCGCCGGTGGCGGCCATCGCCCGGAAGTACGGCGGCAACGCCAAGGTGATCGAGGTGCCGCCGGGGCCGCCGGTGCTCTCGCCCATCGTCGCCGAGATCTACGGCCCGGACTACGCCGGCCAGATCAGTGTGGCCAAGGCGGTGCGCCGACACTTCGAGGGCACGGCGGACATCGTCGGCGTGGACGACTCCGTGCAGGCCGATGCCCGCAAGTTCGTGCTGCGGGTGGCCCAGGGCAAGGCGGCGCTGCTGGGCGTGGCCCAGCAGGACATCGTCGAGGTGGTGCGCATGGGCCTGGCGGGCGAGGACGTGACGCCGGTGCATGGGGCCGAGGCGAAGCGGGAAATCCCCGTGCGCGTGACGCTGGCGCCGGAGAAGCAGCATTCGCTGGACGCGCTCCTCAAGCTCACCGTGCGCGCCCGGGACGGCCACCTGGTCCCCGTCTCCGAGCTGGTGGAAGTGCGTGAGCAGCCGCGCGAGAAGGCCATCTACCACAAGGATCTGCTGCCCGTGGTGTACGTCACCGGGGACATGGCCGGCAAGCTGGATTCCCCGCTGTACGGCATGTTCGACATCCGTTCGAAGGTGAATGGCATGGCCCTGGAGCGGGGCGGCGTCCTGGGCGAGCATTTCATCGATCAGCCCAAAGACCCCTACGCGGGCTATGCGCTCAAGTGGGACGGGGAATGGCAGGTCACCTACGAGACCTTCCGCGACATGGGCATCGCCTATGCGGTCGGCCTGGTGCTCATCTACCTGCTGGTGGTGGCCCAGTTCAAGAGCTACCTCGTGCCGCTCATCATCATGGCGCCCATCCCGTTCACCATCATCGGCGTCATGCCCGGCCACGCCCTGCTGGGCAGCCAGTTCACCGCCACGTCGATGATCGGCATGATCGCGCTGGCCGGCATCATCGTGCGCAACTCCATCCTGCTGGTGGACTTCATCAACGAGCAGGTGGCCGGCGGCATGGATTTCGCCGAAGCCGTGATCCAGGCCGGCATCATCCGCGCCAAGCCCATCGCCCTGACGGGCCTGGCGGCGATGATCGGCGCGCTGTTCATCCTGGACGACCCGATCTTCAACGGCCTGGCCATCAGCCTGATCTTCGGCATCTTCGTGTCCACCCTGCTCACCCTGGTGGTGATCCCGGTCCTGTACTACGCGGCCATGAAGGATCGGCTGCCGGCCCCTGCATCGCGACTCGGCCGTTGACGAGCCGATGGAATGTTAGTATATTAAATGTAACTGATATACAGAACCTCCGGAAACAGCCGTGACCGTCAACCAGTACATCCGCATCTTCGCCGGCCTCTTCATCCTGCTCTCCCTGGGCCTGGGCATGGAAGCGAGCCCCCTGTTCGCCAGCAAGCACTTCCTCTGGTTCACCGCCTTCGTCGGCGCCAACCTGTTCCAGAGCGGCTTCACGAAGTTCTGCCCCCTGGAGACCATCCTCATCAAGCTCGGCGTGGCCAAGCCCGCCGAAGGGGCGAGCTGCGCCTGAGCACCGGATTTACCGTTCCTCCTCCTCAAGGGAACGTGGGCGTAGAGCCCAGTTCCCTTATTTTTTTCACATCACGAAGGCAAAAAGACGGGCGGACGCGGCGCGAAACGCCGCACGCATTTCTTCGTGTCTTAGTGTCTTCGTGTGGAACCATCCCCTTAATGGCATGGCGCTTGCTCATCAGTTCCTGCCATGTTGACAGTCCTGGTCATCGACGAATCCCGAAATCGCGCCGCGGAGATCTGCGCCGGGCTGGCGCTGGCCGGCCACCAGGTGGCCGCCGTCCTGCCCTCGGCTCTCGACCTGCCGGCGCAGGTGCAGGCGATCCGCCCGGACGTCATTCTCATCGAGACCGACAGCCCGAGCCGCGACACCCTGGAGCACCTCTCCACCCTGGGGCGCGACCTGCCCCGGCCGGTGATCATCTTCTCCCACGACGGCGACGGTGAAGTCATCCGCGCCGCCGTCAAGGCCGGCGTCGCCGCCTATGTGGTCGACGGCCTGGAGACGGCGCGGCTGAAGCCCATCATCGCGGTGGCCGTCGCCCGCTTCGAGGAGCAGCAGGCCCTCAAGCGGGAACTCGCCGAAGCCTCCAAGAAGCTCTCCGACCGCAAGTCCATCGAGCGCGCCAAGGGCCTGCTCATGAAGGCTCGCGGCCTCGATGAGGAGGCGGCCTACGCCGCCCTGCGCCGCCTGGCCATGGAGCGCGGCAAGACCCTCGGTGCCGTGGCGAAGGAAGTCATCGCCATCGCCGGCGTGCTGCTGTAGCCAGGGCGCCGCTTCACTTTGTAGAAGCCGGCTCCTCCACCAGTTTGACCTTCCTCAAAGTTGTGCGCGGGAGCGCGTCCGGCGCACCGCAATAGTGCAAACCTCAAATACTCAAACCTGATCGGCGACGTAGCGGCAAGCGGCCGGAAAGCCGCGCCAGTACCGGGTTTCCGGTTGGCTTTCGATTCCTGGCACGGGCCTTGCTCAAGTAGGGGCGAGGGCCGGATCAACGGCGATCCGGCCCACACGACAAGGGCGTCCGACCGCGCAAGGCTGCGCGGTGGCACGCCCTCATTTTTTTGCCTCGGGAGAAGCGACATGGAAGACATATTGGATCGTTCGGGCGCGGCGCGGCGCGACTTCATCAAGCAGTCGGCCGGGCTCGCCGGCGGTGCGGCCCTGGCGGGGCTCGCGCCGCGCGTGTGGGCCGCGGGCTCCGACGCGCCGGAGAAGAAGGAAGTGCGCATCGGCTTCATTCCGCTCACCGACTGCTCCTCCGTGGTGATGGCGGCGGTGAATGAATTCGACAGGAAGTACGGCATCAAGATCATCCCCAGCAAGGAAGCCTCCTGGGCCGCCGTGCGCGACAAGCTGGTGAACGGCGAGCTGGA
>CAYZLI010000159.1:0-8782 GCA_964479195.1 uncultured Rhodocyclaceae bacterium | reverse complement strand
CCTGCCGCGCCCGGCGTCGCGCCGCCGCCCCCAGGCGGCGGCGCAAGGGCTCGTCTCGCAACAGGCATTGCAGGGCCGCGGCGAGGGCAGGGGGATCCCTGGGTGGCACGGCCAGCCCGGTCTCCCCATCCAGATTCACCACATTGACCCCATTGCCCAGTTGGCAGCAGACCACCGGCTTGCCGCAGGCCATCGCCTCCAGTTGGGCCAGGCCGAAGGCTTCCGCGGGCGCCACGGAGGGAAGACAGAACACGTCGGCGGCAAAGTGCCAGGCCGGCAGATCCGCTTCCGGAATGCGGCCGGGGAAATGCACGCGCGCTTGCAGCCCGGCCGCCTGCGCCTGCGCCCGAAGCTGCGGTGTCAAGGGGCCTGTACCGCCCAGGGCCAAATGGACGCCCTCCAGTTCCGCCATGGCCGCGATGAGGTACTCGAAGCCCTTGTAATACACATGGCGCCCGACCGCGAAGACCAGGGGTGCCTCGCCACACAGCCGCTCCCGCAAGTGCGCGGCCCGGGCGGGCAGGTCGGGCGCATCGAAGGGGCCGTAATCGAGCCCGAAGGGGATCACGTGCCGGCGCTCCGCAGGTACGACACCTAACTGGGTCGACGCGGCGAAATGGGCCGGCGTGGCCGCGACGACCGCGTCCGCATCGGCCAGGAAGCGGTCGAGGAACGGCCGGTAAAGAAGCAGCAGCCGGCGCTGGCGCACGATGTCGCTGTGCCAGGTGACCACGCGCTTGACCTGGCGCGGCAGGCATTGGGCCACGACTTGCGCGAGCGGGTCGGGGAAGTGGAGATGGACAAGGTCGTAGGGCCGCTGCCGATGCAGTTGCCGCGCCCGGGCGATCAGGGCGGGGGCCAGGGCGGTGCCGGCCACGATGCCGAAGGAGGGGGCGCGCACGAGCCGGTAGCCGCCTAGTTCCTGGATATCGCCGCGCCAAGCCCGGGCGGCCACCAGATTGTCGGCATCGACGGCGCCGGACAGGCCCCGGAGCAGGGTGTCCACGTGGCGCTCGATGCCGCCGAAGCCGGCGTCGGGGGGAAAGCGGCCCAGATGGAGGACATGCAGGCGCCGGTCGCCCGCGCCGGGTTCAGGCGGCGGCGATGCGACCGTAGGCGTCGTCGAAGCGGACAATGTCGTCCTCGCCCAGGTAAGGGCCGCATTGCACCTCGATCACCACCAGGGGCTCCTCGCCGGGATTTTCCAGACGGTGGCGGTGGCCGGCGGCGATGTAGGTCGACTCGTTGGGCGCGATGTCGAATACCCGCGTGTCATTGGTCACGCGGGCGCGCCCCGAGACGACCACCCAATGCTCGCTGCGCTGGCGGTGCAGTTGCAGGGAAAGCCGCCCGCCGGGCTTGACCTCGATGCGCTTGATCTTGAAGCCGGGGCCTTCCTCCAGCAGCGTGTAGGCGCCCCAGGGACGCAGCACCGTGCGGTGCAGGCTGGCCGCCTCGTGCTGGCGGGATTTCAGCTCCCCCACCACGTCCTTCACCTTCTGGGCGTGTTCCCGGTCGGCCACCAGCACGGCGTCCGCCGTCTCGACGATGAACAGATCCCGCACGCCCAGGACGGCCACCAGCCGCTCCTCCGCCCGCACGTAGCAGTTGCGGCTGCCGACGAAGACCGCATCCCCTTCTCGGCGGTTGCGCTCGGCATCGGCCGGGGCGAGATCCGCCAGGGCTCCCCAGGAGCCGATGTCGCTCCAGTCGAAACTCGCCGGCACGACGGCCACCGCCTTGCAGCGTTCCATGAGGCCGTAGTCGATGGACAGGTCGGGCAGGCGCGAGAAAGTCGCCGCGTCCAACATGTGCGCGCCCGGCGGATCGGGTTCGCGCCGGCTCGCCCGCCAGCAAGCCTGCGCCGCGGCCAGGAAATCGGGTTGGTGCCGCGCCAATTCCTCCAGAAAAGTCCCGAGGGGCAGACAGAACATCCCGGAATTCCAGTCGTGCCGGCCGTCGCGCACATAGGTCTCGGCAACGGCCAGGGCCGGCTTTTCCGTAAACCGGGCCACCGCATGGCTGCCGGCGGTGAGCGGCTCGCCCCGCTCGATGTAGCCGAAGCCCGTCTCGGGCCGGGTGGGCGGGATGCCGAAGGTCACCAGCCGCCCCGTGCGGGCGGCGGCGAGCGCGGTGGCCACGTCGTTGGCAAACGCGGCCTGATCCTTGATCAGGTGGTCGGCAGGCAGCACCAGGAGCGTCGCCTCGGGCCCGAATTCCTCACGCAGGGCCAGGGCGCCCAGGGTGATCGCCGGCAGGGTGTTGCGGGCGCAGGGCTCGAGCAGGAAGTCCACGCGACGCAACAGGCCCGCCTCCTTCAAGGGAAGGGCTTCGTCCCGGCTCTGGAAGTGGTAGTCCCGGTTGGTGACCACCAGCATCCGCTCGATCCCAGGCAAGGCGGACGCCCGCAGCAGGGTTTTCTGCAGCAGGCTCTCGCCGTCGGACAACTGGAGGAAGGGCTTGGGGTGACCCTCGCGGGACACGGGCCATAGGCGGGTGCCGGCGCCCCCGGACAGGATAAGCGGAATCAGCATCTCGGTCGCTCGACCCTCGAAAACCCAGCATTCTACAACCGCCGAGGCCCCGGGGGCCCGGAGGGGGGCCGGTTCGGCGCTATAATTCATTTTTTTCGCCCCGTTTCATGAGACTGTTCGTAACCGGACTTTCCGGGTTCGTCGGAACCTGGCTTACCCGGGTTCTTGAGGAGCGTCGCCTCCCTCCCTCCATCGAACTGCTGGCCGCGCCGTCCCTGGACATCCGCGATCGGCAGGCCGTGCGGGGCGCGGTGCGCGACGCCAGGCCGGATGCGGTGCTGCACCTGGCGGCCCAGAGCAACGTGCCGCAGGCCATTGCCGACCCGGCCGCCACGGCCGAGGTGAACGTCATCGGCACGCTCAACCTGCTCGATGCCCTGGAGGCGGCGGGATTCAAGGGGCGGTTGCTGTTTGTCGGTTCGGGTGACGAATACGGTCTGGTGGAGGAGAGCAGCCTGCCGCTGCGGGAGGAGGCGCCGCTGGCGCCCCGCAACCCTTACGCCGCCAGCAAGGCGGCGGCGGAAATGTTCGTGCTGGAGCGCGCCCGGCGCGGGCGCATCGACGCCCTGTGCGCGCGGCCGTTCAATCACACGGGCCCGGGGCAGGATGCCCGTTTCGTCCTGCCGGCTCTGGCGCGGCAGGTGGCGGCCATCGCCGTCGGCCGGCAGGAGGCCCGGATCGTCGCCGGCGACCTGGACGTGACGCGGGATTTCCTCGACGTGCGGGACGTCGTGGCCGCCTATCTCCTGCTGCTGGACCAGGGCGAAGCGGGGGGCGTCTATAACGTGTGTTCCGGGGCGGAAACCCATTTGCGCCGCGCCCTGGAGCAGATGCTGGCCCTGGCCGGCGTGTCGGCCGAGGTGAGCCGCGACCCGGCGCTGCTGCGCCCGGCCGAACAGCGCCGCCATTGCGGCGACAACAGCCGCCTGCGGGCCCTGGGCTGGACGCCTGCCATGTCCCTGGCCGGGACGCTGGCGGACCTTATCGACTACTGGACATCCGAGAACAAGAGGGAGCAGATCGCATGAGCAAGAGTGCGCTCATTACCGGCATCACCGGCCAGGACGGCGCCTACCTGGCCCAGTTGCTGCTGGCCAAGGGCTACGAGGTCCATGGCCTCATCGCCCGGCGGGGCACGGACACGCTCTGGCGCCTGCGGGAGTTGGGCGTCGACCGGGACGTGCATCTCGCCGAGGGCGACCTGATCGACTTGTCCTCCCTCATACGCGCCCTGGAGCAATCCCGCGCCACCGAAGTGTATAACCTGGCCGCCCAGAGCTTCGTCGCCACGTCCTGGAAACAGCCCTTGCTCACCGCCCAGGTGACCGGCGTCGGCGCGGCCAACGTGCTGGAGGCGGTGCGCATCGTCAATCCCCGCGCCCGCTTCTACCAGGCCTCCACCAGCGAGATGTTCGGCCTCATCCAGGCCGAGCGGCAAGACGAGGCCACGCCCTTCTACCCGCGCAGCCCCTACGGCGTGGCCAAGCTCTTCGCCCATTGGCTGACCATCAACTACCGGGAGAGCTTCGCCCTGCACGCCTCCAGCGGCATCCTCTTCAACCACGAGTCGCCCCTGCGCGGCCTGGAATTCGTCACCCGCAAAGTGACCGACGCCGTGGCCCGCATCAAGCTCGGCTTGCAGCGGGAACTGCGCCTGGGCAATATCGACGCCAAGCGCGACTGGGGTTACGCCGGCGACTATGTCGAAGCCATGTGGCTCATGCTGCAGCAGGACAAGCCCGACGACTACGTCATCGCCACCGGCCGCACGACCACGGTGCGGGACATGTGCCGCATCGCCTTCGCCCATGCCGGCCTGAAGATGGAGGATCACTTGATCATCGACCCGCAGTTCTTCCGTCCGGCGGAGGTGGAAGTGCTGCTGGGCGATCCGGCCAAGGCCCGGACCCGCCTGGGCTGGGAGCCGAAGACGAGCCTCGAGGAGCTGATCGTCATGATGCTGGAGGCGGACCTGCGCCGCCTGTCGCACTAAGGCTGGGCTGGGACGCATGCGCAACCCACGGCCGGCCGAGCAGAAGGAATTCCCGGAGTTCAGCGTTGCCCTCAACGTCAGCGCGCTCGGTGCGCCCCTGTCGGGCATCGGCAGGTACGCGGCGGAGTTGGCGGCGGCCCTGCCGGCTTACGGCCAAGTGTTCCCCTTCCTCGGCTGGCGCTGGGGTGCCGTCCCGCCTGGCGAGCGCCCTAGCGCCGGCAGCAGCCTGCCGGTCCGCCTCGCCCGCCACCTGCCGGGCGCCCGGCGGTTGGCCCGGTTGGTGCGTGAGCGGATTTTCCTGTCCGGGGCGGCGCGCTTGCATCCGCAGGTCTATCACGAGCCGAGCTTTCTCGCCTTTCGCTTTCCCGGTCCCGTCGTCATCACGGCCCACGACGCCTCCTGGGTGAGTCATCCGGACGCCCATCCCGCCTATCGGGTGCGCTTCCTGGAAGCGGAGTTTCCCCGCTCCCTTGATCGGGCGGATCGGGTCATCGTCGATTCCGAGTTCGTGGCCGCGGAAATGCGCACGCTGTTCGGTGTCCCGCAAAGCAAGCTGCGCACCGTGCCGCTGGGCGTATCCGCCCGTTTCCGGCCCCTTCCGGAGGAGGCCACGGCGGCCGTTCGCGCTCCCTTGGGCGTGGACCATGGCGGCTATGTCCTGGCCGTCGGCACCCTCGAGCCGCGCAAGAACCTCAGGACCCTGCTCGCCGCCCACAGGCTGCTGCCGCAATCCTTGCGCCGGCGTTTTCCCCTGGTTGTCGCCGGCATGCGCGGCTGGCGGCACGGTGAGGTGGATGCTGCCCTGGAGCGGTCGGCCGAGCGGGGGGACGTGCGCCTCGCAGGGCATGTGCCGGACGCCGAGCTACCGGCCCTTTACGCCGGGGCCGCCGTTTTCGCCTACCCGTCCCTGTACGAGGGTTTCGGCCTGCCGCCGCTGGAAGCCATGGCCGCCGGCGTGCCGGTCGTCGTCTCCGATCGTGCCTCGCTGCCCGAGATCGTCGGCGAGGCGGGCCGCCAAGTGGAGGCCCTGGACGCCGACGCCCTGGCGCTCACGCTGCGCTCCCTGCTGGAGGATGCGCCCGCCCGCCGCGCCCTGGGGGAGGCGGGCCGCCGGCGCGCCGCGGGCTTCACCTGGGCCGAATGCGCGCGCCGGACCGTTGCCGTCTACCGGGAGCTGCTGACATGAGCTTGGCCGCTGTGGGAGCCCTGTGGCGCTGGCGCGGCTTCGTTCTCGCCAGCGTGCGCCGGGAACTGGCGAGCCGCTATGCCGGCGCTTCCCTGGGCGCGCTCTGGCATTTCCTCCAGCCCCTGGCGCAGATCCTCGTCTATACGCTGATCTTCGCCGAGGTCATGCGCGCCCGACTGCCGGGCAACGCCGACACCCTGGCCTATGGGATCTACCTCTGTGCGGGGCTGCTGCCCTGGCAGTTCTTCGCCGAGATCGTCGGCCGCGGTTCCGGCATGTTCCTCGAGCACGGCACCTACCTGAAGAAGTCCGGCTTCCCCCGGGTCTGCATCCCGGCCATCGTGGTGCTCTCCGCGGCGATCCACTTCCTGATCATTTTCGGCCTGTTTCTCGGCTTCCTCCTCATCACGGGCCGCTTGCCGCCGCTGGCCGTGCTCGCCGCGGCGATTCCCCTTATCCTGCTGCTCGCCTTGTTCGCCGCCGGCCTGGGGCTGTGGCTGGGCACGCTCAATGTGTTCCTGCGCGACGTGGGCCAGATCCTCGGCATCGTGCTGCAATTCTGGTTCTGGCTCACGCCTATCGTGTGGACCCTGCAGGTCATTCCGGAAGGCATCCGGCCATGGATCGCCCTGAATCCCCTGACCGGCCTCATGGCCGGCCTGCAGGAGATTTTCGTGAGCCGCGCCGCACCCGACTGGAGCGCGCTCTGGCCGGCGGTCTTCGCCGCCGCCGCCCTGATGCTGATGGCCGCGGCCACCTTCCGCAGCTTCTCGCGCGAACTGGCGGACGAACTGTGAGCGGCAGCATCCGGATCACCGGTGCCGGCAAGGCCTACAAGCGCTTTTCCAGCCACCGGGACAAGTGGCTGGAGACCCTGAGCCTGGGGCGGGTGCGGCGCCACCAGGCCCAGTGGGTGCTGCGGGGCATCGACCTGGCCTTGGCGCCCGGGGAGTCGGTGGGGGTGGTGGGCTATAACGGCGCCGGCAAGTCCACCCTGCTCAAACTCATCGCCGGCGTGACGGCACCCACGGAAGGGCGCATCGAGATCCGGGGGCGCGTCGCCGCCATACTGGAACTCGGCGTCGGTTTTCACCTCGACATGAGTGGACGGCACAATATCGCCCTGGCCGGCCAATTGTTCGGCTTCGGCGCGCAAGAATTGCGGGCGCGGGAAGAGGAGGTGGTCGCCTTCGCCGAACTGGGCGGGATGATCGACGAGCCCGTGCGCACCTATTCCTCCGGCATGCAGGCGCGGCTCGCCTTCGCCGTGGCCACCGCACTGCGCCCGGACATCCTCATCGTCGACGAGGCCCTGTCGGTGGGGGATGCCTACTTCCAGCACAAGAGCTTCGCGCGCATCAAGGAATTCCAGCGCCAGGGCAGCACCATCCTGTTCGTCTCCCACGACTTCAACGCCGTGCGCAGCCTGTGCGATCGCGCCGTGCTGCTCGTCGGCGGCCGCCTGTGCAAGGACGGTCCCCCGGCCGCGGTGCTCGACTACTACAACGCCCTCATCGCCGAGCGCGAGCGGGCGGCGGGCATCGTCCAGGAGGTGCGCGCGGAGGGGGTGGTGACGCGCTCCGGCAGCGGCGAGGCCGAAATAGCCGCCGTGCAGATGTTCGACCAGGCCGGGCATGCCGCGCTCAGGTTCAGGACGGGCGAGGCCGTAACCATCCGGGTCGATGCCCGCGTCCACAGTCCGCTCGACAGCCTCGTGGCCGGCATCATGCTGCGCGATCGCACGGGCAATCCCATCTTCGGCACCAACTCCTGGTATCTCCAGCAAACCCTGCACGCGCTCGCCGCGGGCGAAACGGCGCAGATCAGTTTCGGCCTGCCCCTGAACCTGGGACCGGGCAGCTACAGCCTCACCGTCGCCCTCACCGACAGCGAAACCCACCTCACCCGGAACTACGCCTGGCATGACAACTGCCTGGTCTTCGAGGTCGCCAACCTGGACCAGCCCGAGTTCGTCGGCGCCGCCTGGCTGCCCACCGAGGTGCGCTGCGAGCGCCGGAGGCCAGAGGGAATCTCGACATAACCATGCCATGAGAATCGCCACCCGGACTACAATAGCGGCCGACTATCCCATGTGGAGCCGCAAGTGAACGACCGACAGACCCTGCCGCTGACCGACCGCCTCCGGCGTATGGCCGATCGCTGGCCGTGGCTGGGCGGGTTGATGCGCTGGGCCTATGCCTGGGTCAGCCTGGCCCGGCATCGCCGCGAGACCCACGAGACCCTGGTGTCGTTTATCCGGCAATTCGAATCCTTGTCACAACGCCTGGATCGAGTCGAAGAGGCGCAGGGGCGGCTCGACCAAGCGGTCGGTCGGCTCGACCAAGCGGTCGGTCGGGTGGGGCAAGCTGCGGAGCAACTGGCCGCGGCCCAGTCCGCCCTGCAAGGCGAACTTCCCAACAAGGCCGATCGGGACGCGTTGCCGGAACTGGAGCGCCGGCTGCTCGGTGTCATGCAAACGGTCACGGGGGACGCGCACCGCCACTGGAACCTGCAACACACCGTGCTCCTGCGCCAGGTGCTGGAACGCCTGGGGGGCGGAGATCCGCAGCAGCCTCTGCCCGGAACGGCGAGCCAGGATTCCGCTCCCGACGATTTCCAATGGGCACTGGCGGAGGAATTCCGTGGCTCCAAGGACGCCATACGCGCGCGGCTGCAGGGCTATGTGGACACCGTGCGCGCGGCGGCCCTGCGCCTGCCGGACAAGTCCCTCATCGACCTGGGCTGCGGGCGCGGCGAATGGCTCGAACTGTTGCGGGACTCCGGATTGGACGGGCTCGGCGTCGACGGCAACCCCCTGGCGATCGAGCAGTGCCGGCACAACGGCCTGGCGGTGGAGGAGGGCGACATCCTGGCCTGGCTGCGCGCCCGCCCGTCCGGCGAGGCAGCGGTGATCTCGGGTTTTCACATCGTCGAGCATCTGGCGCCCGGCCCACTGCTCGCCCTGCTCAAGGAAGCCTGGCGCGTCCTGGCTCCCAACGGCCTGCTGCTCCTCGAAACGCCCAACCCGGAAAACCTGTTAGTGGCCACCCGCATGTTCCACCGCGATCC
>CAYZLI010000158.1:0-8790 GCA_964479195.1 uncultured Rhodocyclaceae bacterium | reverse complement strand
TCGCCGGTTTTTCCTCAAGGCTTCGGGCCTGTTTCTCACTACCGCCCTGCCGACACTTGCCAAGGACCCGCCTCCCGTCGTGGCGCCGATCACGAAATCGAAATCCGCATGGAAGGCGCTCCTGTCTGCCGAGCGCTACGGCGTACTGTTCGAGGAGGGTACGGAGCGCCCGTTCACCAGTGCACTCAACGACGAGAAGCGGGCGGGCAAGTACCTTTGCGCCGCCTGCCTTCTGCCATTGTTCGATTCCGCCCACAAGTTCGACAGCGGCACGGGCTGGCCCAGTTTCTGGGACGTGCTGCCGGGTGCCATAGGAACCACGCAGGACTTCAAGCTGATTTGGCCGCGCACCGAATACCACTGCGCCCGTTGCGGCGGTCACCAGGGCCATGTCTTCCACGATGGGCCCCCACCCACGCGCCTGCGTTACTGCAACAACGGGCTCGCCCTGCAGTTCGTTCCCGCGGCCGAAGCATTGCCGGCCCTGAGATCCTGACCATGCCGAGCCCCGCCGTTGGCCGCTCCGTACTCTTGCTGGGCATAGCCGCGCTGGTCGGCCTGTTCCTGTACGGCCCCGCGAGACCAGGCAGCCAAACCGTCGAACTCCCCGATCCGCTGATCGATGCGCCGGTGGCCGGTTCCGTCGGCGAACAGACCGCGGTGCTGGCCGGGGGCTGCTTCTGGGGCATCGAAGCCGTGTTCGAGCATGTGAAAGGCGTGAAGTCGGCGACCTCCGGCTACGCCGGCGGTGATGCCCGCAGCGCAAACTACGCAGCCGTGAGCGGCGGCGCCACCGGTCACGCGGAATCCGTCCGGATCGTCTTCGATCCGTCGCAGGTCTCCTACGGGCAGCTGCTGCAGGTGTTCTTTTCCGTCGCGCACGATCCGACGCAGCTCAACCGGCAGGGGCCGGACAGCGGCACGCAATACCGCTCGGCGGTTTACTACGCGAACGATGAACAACAGCGGATCGCGCGCGCCTATATCGACCAGCTGGAACGCGCCAAGGTCTACGCAAGCCGCATCGTCACGACCCTCGATCCCCTGCAGGCGTTCTACGCTGCCGAGGACTACCACCAGGATTACGCGATGCACCATCCCACCGACGGGTACATCGTTGTCCATGACCTGCCCAAGGTGGCACGCCTCAAGGCCCGGTTTCCGTCGCTCTATCGCGGCGAGGGCGCCGCTCCCACAAGGTAGAAGAATTCATTTGAGGGCTGTGCGCCGGCGGCGCAGAATCCGGTGCAATGCGCACTTGCACCGGCCGCAAGGTTCCCATGGAATCGAACGCAATCAGTGTGAAGGCGAGCCGGGCCCGGGCCTGGCTCCGGCATGGCATCGCGGTGGCCGCGGCGCTGCTGCTCGGCACGGCCAGCGCCCATGAGGGCACACAGCCCTTTGCGGAGGGCCTCCTCTGGCGGATTTCCCGCGCGGGCAGCGACGACAGCTTTGTGTTCGGCACGATCCACACAGCCGATCCGCGCGTATCCGTGATCGCGCAGCCGGTCGACGCGGCCCTCGCCCAATCGCGCACCCTGGCCATGGAGCCGGTGTCCGAGGCGTTCGACGCACGCATGCTCGAACTGGAGGAGCTCGACGACGGCCGCCGCCTCGAGCCCATGATCGGGGCGGACGCGTTTGCGCGGCTGCAGGATGCGCTCCTGGCACAGGACGTGCCGCAGCGCGTGATCGAGCGGCTGAAGCCGTGGGCGGCGATGGTGAAGGTCACCCGCAACGCGCGCAACGGGGACGAGGCGAGCCTGGACGAGCAACTGCTGCGGGCGGCGCGCGCCCGGCGCATGCGCGTGCTGCCGCTGGAAATGATCGAGGAGCAGATCGCCTCGTTCGACACCGTTCCGCTCGACTCGCAGGTGGCGATGCTCAAGCACGCCCTCGCCCATCGCGAGGCGCTCGCGGCGACCGCCGGGCCGACGATCGAGGCGTGGCTGCGCGGCGACCTCGCGGCGCTCGCGCGGATCTCCGACGGCATCGGCGAGCAGTTCCCCGCCATGGTGCGCCACTACCAGCAATTCATGCAGCACGTCATCCACAACCGCACGATCCTGATGCACCACCGGCTCGCCCTGCCGCTGCGCGCCGGGCGCGTCTTCGTCGCCGTGGGCGCGCTGCACCTGCAGGGCGAGCAGGGGCTGCTCGCCCTGCTCGAGCGCGATGGCTACCGGGTGACCAGGGTCTGGCCGATGCCATAGCTGCTTTGCCAGCGGGACGAGCTCAGGGATAATCGCTGACCGGCTTGTCGACCCGACCGCTGCCTCCATTTTCTCGCTACCGGATGAACCCCATGACCAAGATCCAACGTATCCAACGTATCGGCACCCCACTGTCGCCCTCCGCCACGCGCGTCATGCTGCTCGGCTGCGGCGAACTGGGCAAGGAAGTCATCATCGCCTTGCAGCGCCTGGGCTGCGAGGTGATCGGCGTGGATCGCTACGCCGATGCGCCGGGCATGCAGGTGGCGCACCGCAGCCACGTCATCACGATGACCGACGGCGCCGCCCTGCGTGCCCTGGTCGAAAGGGAGAAGCCGCACCTGGTGGTGCCGGAGATCGAGGCGATCGCCACGGCGATGCTGGTCGAGATCGAGCAGGAAGGGCTGGCGGAAGTGATCCCCACGGCGCGCGCCGCGCAGCTCACGATGAACCGGGAGGGCATCCGCCGCCTGGCCGCCGAAGAGCTCGGCCTGCCGACCTCGCCCTACCAGTTCGCCGATTCGCTCGAGGAACTGCGGGCCGCCATCGACGGCGGCATCGGCTACCCCTGCGTGATCAAGCCCGTGATGTCGTCCTCGGGCAAGGGCCAATCGCTGGTGAAGACCCCCGCCGACGTGCGCAAGGCCTGGGATTACGCCCAGGCGGGCGGGCGTGTGGCAACGGGTGGAAGGGGTCGCGTGATCGTCGAGGGCTTCATCGATTTCGATTACGAAATCACCCAGCTCACGGTGCGCGCCGTGGGCGCCGGCGGCGCAGTCGAGACCTACTTCTGCGAGCCGATCGGCCACGTGCAGGTCCACGGCGACTACGTGGAATCCTGGCAGCCGATGGCGATGACGCCGGCGGCCCTGCAGAAGGCGCGCGACATCGCCCGGGCGGTCACGGGCAACCTGGGCGGGCGCGGCATCTTCGGCGTCGAGCTGTTCATCAAGGGCGATCGGGTCTGGTTCTCCGAAGTCAGCCCGCGCCCGCACGACACGGGCCTGGTCACGCTGGCGACGCAGCGCCTGTCGGAATTCGAGCTGCATACCCGCGCCATCCTCGGCCTGCCGGTCGATACCGCGCTGCGCCGCCCCGGCGCCTCGGCCGTGGTCTATGGCGGCCTGGCGGAAAAAGGCATCGCCTTCGAGGGCGTCGCGGAGGCACTGCGCGTGCCGGAGTCCGACCTGCGCCTCTTCGGCAAGCCGGAGAGTTTCGTCAAGCGCCGCATGGGCGTGGCGGTGGCGAATGCCGATACCACCGACGAAGCCCGCGAGCGCGCCAAGCTCGCCGCCAGCCGGGTTAAGCCGGTCAGGGCCTACGCGCCCTGAAATAGGCGCGACATGTGGGCGGCCCGCAGTGGTATCGAACGAATGACCGGGTACGGCACTCTATACCACTGATGCAATTCTCAAGGCGGCCCCATTTCCATGGCCGAAATCGTCCCAAAAAGGGGGTTCTCATGAGACTCCGACGATTGTTTAGCGTAGTGGGCGTATGTTTCATGGCGGCCGCATCTTTGTCGGCAGCTGCGGACGGTTCTACTCCGGAAGAGGCCAAAGAGCTGCTCAATAAGGCGGTCGCCTATCTTGAAGAGGAAGGGCCCGCAAAGGCATTTTGCGCCTTCAATAATCCGGGCGGTCCCTTTCACAAAGGTGAGTTGTATGTTTTCGTGGTTAACCTTGATGGAGTGTTGTTTGCAAACAGCGCCACCCCGTCGCTGGTGGGAACGTCATTCCGCGATACCAGGGATGCCGCGGGCCAACCTATCGGACAAAACCTCATGGAAATTGCGAGAAGTCAGGGCGAGGGATCGCTGGATTATTTGTGGCTTAACCACGTCAGCAATAAGGTCGAGAAAAAACGTTCTTTTATCAAGCGAGTGGAAGGCTTCGTACTTGGGGCAGGTTACTACACGCGGTGAGCTGCGGAGACGCGAGAACGCGGCGAGTAAGGCACGCGGCGGGGGAACATCAGTGATAGTCGTCTTCCCGCTGGTGTCGAATCGCCAGCATGGTCACGGTCGATTCATCTTCGATCTCGAACAGCGCAACGTATCCGGCGGAGCCGAAGGGGATGACCAGTTCCCGCAGGAAGGGGTTTTCCGGGTCGGCCTTGCGGCAGGTGAATGGAAAATCCTGAAGAAAGCCGATGGCCTTGACGATGGCATCCCGGGCCCGCTCCGCCGCCTGCAGGTCCTGCTCCAGCAGGAAGCCATAGAGCCGGCGCAGGTCGTCCCGAGCCGCTCCCGTATAGCGCACCCGATAGCTCAACGGCGGCCCTTGGCTTTCGCTTTGGCCGCCTTCAGCATGCCGTCCAATTCCTTGTGAACTTCGTCGGCGGTGAAATACTCACCGGTGCGCCGCGCCTCGTCCCGGGACGCCAATCCGCGAGCGATGAACTCCCGCTGCAGGCGCCGCCGATCGATACTCGCCCGGATGGACTGCTCCACGAAGCTGGAAAGGCTCTCGCCCTCCCCGAGAACGCTCTCCGCAGCGCGGCGCAATTCGGGAGCAACCCGAAGCGATGGAATGGAAGCCGTTTTCATGAAATCTCCTGCGTTGCATTTGCGATGCAAGTATGGCAGGCGCCGCCGCCGACGGCAAGCGAGGGCGAAATCCCGCCCCCTCGCTACCCGCCCCGCGCGCAGTGCCCGTCGACATAGTGCAGTGCATCGGGCAGGGCGTCGCGGAACACCATCCACTCGTGGTCGCCGTCGACGATGCGCAGTTCGATCTGCTTCGGTTGCACGGGCAGCAGCCGCGAAAAGAGCTGGGCCGACATCAGGGCGATGCCCAGCTTGTCGTGGTCGCCGGCGACGATCCACATCGGGACCTTCTGGGCAGCCTTGCGATAGCCCTCCAGGTGCGCCGGATAATTGAGCGACTTCCACAGTTCCGGATCGAACTGGCCGTTTCGCACGAACTGGGCGGTGCGCCGCGCGGCCGAGGTTTCCGGAGGCAGCGGATCGTAGATCGCCGGACTGATGACCGCAGCGCCGCAGAAGCGGTCCGGATACTTGATGGCGAGGTTGAGGGCGCCGTAGCCGCCCATCGACAGGCCGCCGATCAGGCGGTGACTGCGTTCGCGCGACACCTTGTACTTGCCTTCGACATAGGGCATCAGCTCGTCCATCAGCGCCGTTTCGGCCTTTTCGACGGCGCCATTGACCCACCAGGACGGGCCGTTGCCCGGCATCACCACTACCGAGGGACGGATCAAGCCCCGTGCGATAAGCCCGTCCAGGGTCTGGGTTGCCCCGCCCTTTGCAGGCCAGTCGTTCTCGTCGCCGCTGGCGCCGTGCAGCAGATAGATGACCGGGTAGTACCCGGGCTTCTCCTTGTAGCCATCCGGAAGGTAAATGCGCATCCGGTAGTCGCGCCCCAGAGCCGGGGAGTTGAACGAATCGGCAACCAGCTCGCCCGCCCACGCCGGGCCCGTCAACAGTATCGCCAATGCTAATACAAGCCGTTCCCTCAAGCTTCTGACCATGTCATCCTCCCTGTGTTGGAACGGTGTTGATCCTAAGGGCATTGGTTCGCCACGGTTATTGTGGATTCTACTTATGCGGCATGTGACCCCGCCAGGCGCTCATTGGGGCGACAGCCCAGATCGGCAAGGTGAGGGCCGCTGGCAGGATCCCGCGGGCGGGGCGTCGCTTATCCGGCCCGCGCCCCGATGAACTTCTCGATGCTTCCGGCAACGAACACTGGCGCCTCCAGCATCGGATAGTGGCCGGCCTCCTCGCAGACGGCGACGGAGAAGTTGGGATAGAGCGGCTCGAAATTGCGGCGCACCGACTCCTCCCGGTAGAAGGGGATGTCGTGCCGGCCGACGAGGGCGAGGATAGGCGTGCGGCTGCCGCGCACCTGCGCCGCGAAGTCCGTGCCCGTGAACATCTTCAGGTAGCCGTGCATCGCTTCCCTGGTCGCGGCGCGCCGGGCCAGGTCCAGCTTGAAATTCACCCAAGCGCTGCCATAGCGCGCGCCGCCCCGGGCGAGGATGGCCTTCTTCGCCGCCTCGTCGTCCTCGATCACCGCGCGCAGCGCCCCCATGGTCTTTTCGTCAGCCTTGAAGCCAGCGGCCGGCACCGGACAGATGGCGACGACGCTCTTGATGCGCTCTGGGGCCGTCGCCAGGAATTTCTGAGCGATCATCCCTGACATGGAATGGCCGACCACGTGGAAGCGCGCGTGCCCGTAGCGCTCCATGATGCGCAGCCCGTCGGCCACCGCCTCGTCCGCCGAGTAGGCGCCGGTCAGGCCCTTCGACCAGCCGTAGCCGCGCAGATCCACAAAGACATAGCTGAAGCGAGCGCGGTCCAGATAGGGCCAGGCCGGCTCCCAGTTGGCATGGTCGCCGAGCCATTCGTGCATGACCAGCACCGCTTCCGGCCCGGTGCCGATACGGCGATGGCCTACCAGTACGTTCGTCGCTACTTGCGCATCCGCCTCCGTCGTCGGGGACGCGGCGCAGCCGGCGAGGGGCAGGGCAGCGAGGGACAGGAGGCAGCGTCTGCGGCTGGGAGAGGGCAGACCGTCGGCCGGAGTGCTCGGGTTCATAGGGGTGCTCCTTCGCATGAGGTGAGGCCGACTATACGAACCGGGGTGCAATCTGTACAATGGTTTGCTATGAACACCATCATCTCTTTTGCAGATGGATAACTTGGACCGGGTCGAACTCACCCACTTGCGCACATTCGTCGCCGTGGCCGATCTGGGCTCCATCACGCGGGCCGCCGACCGCCTGGCCTGCGTGCAATCCAACGTCACGGCGCGGGTGCAGCAACTCGAGGAGCACCTGGCGGAGCGCCTCTTCGCCCGCTCACGGCGCGGCGTGGCGCTGACCGAAGCCGGCGCCCGGCTCTATCCCAAGGCCCGCGATATCCTCGACCGGGTGCGTGCCCTGCAGGCGCCGCAGTCGGCCAGCAAGGTGTCCGGCAGCCTGCGCCTGGGCGTGGTGGAGACCGTGGCCACCCTGGATCTGCCGGAGATGCTGGCCCGCCTGCGCCGGGACCACCCGGAGTTGTCCATCGAGCTATCCACCGGCACGACCCAAGAACTGGTGCGTGCCGTGAAGGACCTCCGGCTCGATGCGGCTATCGTCTCCGGTGCGCCGGGCGACAAGGCGCTCACGGGACGCACGCTGCGCAGCGATGAGCTGGTGGTGGTGCATGCCGCGGCGGGCGAGCTGCCCGCGATCCGGCGCAACCGGCCGGCGCCTCCGCTCTATGTCTATCGACTCGGCTGCGCCTTCCGGGCGGCGCTGGAGGGCTGGCTGGCCTCCCTGAAGGCCGCGCCGGCCGCCATCAACGAGCTGGGAACGCTCGACGGCATCCTCGCCCATGTGGCCGCCGGCAACGGCTGCACGGTCCTGCCCGGGCGCATCGTCGAGCGGCATATGCTGCGCAAGGCCCTGCGCACCTATCCCTTGCCCGCCCCCTTCGGCCGGGTGGAAACCCGCATCGTCTGCCTGAACGACAGCGCCGCCAGCCCGCGGCTGGAGGCCTTGATGGATACGGCGGCGGGCGGCTTGACGGCCTAGTTCCGGCTGGCTGTCAGTGATCGCCGTAGTAGAGCCACCGCATGCAGGACCTTCCCCAAGGAGCAACCCCTATGGCCATTTCCATGTATCGCGCGTGTGTCCCGCCCATCGCCCGCACGCTCACCAACCTGCGCGGGATTCTCGAAACGGCCGCGGCCCATGCCGAGGCAAAGAAGATCGACCCGTCGGTCCTGTTGAACCTGCGCCTCTTCCCCGACATGTTTCCCCTGGTGCGCCAGGTGCAGATCGCCGCGGACAACGCCAAGGGGGTGGCGGCGCGCCTGGCGGGGGTGGAGCCGCCGCGCTATGAAGACAACGAGGCGAGCTTTCCGGAGCTCTATGCGCGCATCGACAAGACGCTCGCCTATCTGGCCACGTTCACGCCGGAGCAGATCGACGGCTCGGAAGGGCGCGCCATCAGCCTCACCGTGCGCGAGCGGACGCTTGCCTTCGACGGCCTGACCTACCTGCTGGAATACGCGCTGCCCAACATTCTCTTCCACGTGACCACCGCCTACGCCATCCTGCGGCATGGCGGGGTGGCGATCGGGAAGAAGGATTTCTTAGGGAAGTTTTCGTAGAAGCGGCGGCCGGACCCCCACCCCAGCCCTCCCCCTGGCAGGGGGAGGGGGAGCTGGGTCCCCCTTTTGCAAAGGGGGAGGCTAAGGGCCGCGGGCGAGGATGTCGCTGTCCTGCTCCAGGAGCACGCCGGCCTTGAGGAGTTCGTCGATCACCTGGACGGCCACCGCCGCCGGTTCCTTGTCGAAGAAGCGGGCCGAGACGTCGCGGAAGATCTCGACGCGGCCGAAGTAGTCGGCGATCTCGGCGCGCGCCATGCGCCGCTTTTCCAGCAGGGTGAAGGTGAAGAGCGCCTTGAGGGCGCTGCGGGCGAGGCGCTCGGGGCTCGCCTCGAAGGCGGCCAGGCGCTGGAAGGCGCGGGCGAGCGCGCCCGCGTAGCCGGCGAAGGGCGGGCCGTGGCCGGGGATGACGGCGCGCACGTCCAGTTGCGCCAGCATGTCCAGGGTGCGCCGCG
>CAYZLI010000157.1:0-8828 GCA_964479195.1 uncultured Rhodocyclaceae bacterium | reverse complement strand
CAGAAGACGATGCCGGAGATGAAGCCCACCACCAGCAGGGTCAGCAGGGAATACCTGGCGCTGGGCCGGCGCAGGCCCCGCCACAGGCGCGCCATCCCGCCGGGGGACGAATCGATTTCGCTCACTTGAGAATCCTGTCGTCTGAGGAAGGCGGGACGGGGTCCCGCGCCCCCCGATGTGCGCCCGGGGGCTCGTGCCCCCGGGCTGACTCGGCGAACCGGGCGAAGCTCAGTAGATGTCGTGCTGCGTGTTATACACGTTGAACTTGCCCGTCGGCGTGATCATCTTCGGATCGGTGATCACCTTCTTCAGGGCCAGGGTCTTGTCGTCATACACGACGATGGCCGACTGATCTGCCTTGCCGCCCCACAGGGAGATCCAGACCTCGGAGCCATCGGCGCTGTATTCCGGATGGACGGCGCGGCGGGTCGCCTTGGTCTCGGGCAGACCGGAGTCCTTGGCCACGTTGATGACCTTCTTCGGCTTGGACAGGTCGGCCATATCCCACACCGCCACCGAGCTGGCGATTTCACGCTCCGGGTTCTGCGGCGCATCGGCCCAGAGGTTCTTGGACTTCGGATGCGTCTTGACGAACAGGTTGCCCGGCACGTGCTTGACTTCCTGAACCACCTTCCAGGCTTCCGCCTTGTGCTTGGCCGGATCGGTGCCGATCAGCGTGATCACGTCCGCGCCCAGGTGGCCCGTCGCCCAGACCGGGCCGAACTTCGGATGCTTGAAGTTGGCGCCGCGGCCCGGATGGGGCAGCTTCTTGGTATCGACCAGCGCCGCCAGTTTGCCTTCCTTCGTATCCACCACCGCGATCTTGTTCGACGCGTTCGCAGCCACGAGGAAGTAGCGCTTGGAGGCATCCCAGCCGCCGTCATGCAGGAACTTGGCCGACTCGATGGTGGTGACCTTCAGGTTCTTGATGTCGGAGTAATTCACCAGCAGGATCTGGCCGGTCTCCTTGATGTTGACCACCCACTCGGGCTTGATCTCGGACGACACGATGGAGGCCACGCGCGGCTCCGGATGGTAGTCGCCGTCCACCGTCATGCCGCGCGTCGACATGATCTTGAGCGGCTTCAGGGTCTCGCCTTCCATGATCACGTACTGGGGCGGCCAGTAGGAGCCGGCCACCGCATACTTGTCCTCGTAGCCCTTGAACTTGGAGGTATCCACCGAGCGGGCATCGAAGCCGACCTTGACCTCGGCCACCACGGCGGGCTTCTCCATCCACAGGTCGATCAGGGACAGGCGGCCGTCGCGGCCGATCACATAGACGTAGCGGCCGGACTTGGACAGGCGGGAGATGTGCACCGCGTAGCCCGTCTTGACGATGCTGCGGATCTCCTTGGTGTCGCCGTCGATCAGCGCCACCTCGCCCGTGTCGCGCAGGGTCACGGAGAACATGTTCTTCAGGTTGAAGCTGTTCATCTGCTTCTTCGGACGCTGGTCGACCGGGACGCTGACCTTCCAGGTCTCGGTCATGTCCTTGAAGCTGAACTCCGGCGGCACATCCGGCGTGTTCTGGAGGTACTTGGCCATGAGGGCGATCTCATCCTTGGTCAGGATGTCGTCGAAGTTCACCATGCCGCCTTCGGTGCCGTAGCCGATGATCTTCTCAAGACGGTTCTGGCCGAGCTTCAGCGTGCCGCCCTCCTGGGTCGAGCCGTCCGGCAGCTTCTTCGTCCAGTGCGGCTCCAGGTTCTTGCCGGTCGCACCCTTGCGCAGCACGCCGTGGCAGCCGGCACAGCGCTCGAAGTAGATCTTCTTCGCCGTCGCCTTCTCCTCCGCCGTCAGCTGCGGTGCCGGAGCCTGGGCAAACGCGACATTGAACGCCCCGGCGAGCGCCAGGGGCAGGGCCGCCATGCACAGGGACCCGGACAACGAATTGCGCTTCTTCATGTGTTTTTCCCTCCAAGAAGGACCCGATAACAATCAAAATGGACGTGCAACTCTTGTGGTTTTTCTAGTGCGGCAAGATTCTGCCTTTCGGCCTTGCGCTTCCTTGATTTTTGTCAAGCTGAGGACACTAAAGGGATAGATGCTTCAGCCCTGAACGATTCAATCAATACGCCCGTTGCGGTCTCGCGCCCTCATGCCTTTCCCGGATTCGCGCTCAGGGCGGCCACCCTTATCCGCTTCGCGCGATTCGCGCACTGCGGAGCCCCGCACCTCCCGGCGTGGCGCCTCCACTCCCGGGGCGGCCCGCACCCGGTCACGCTGCGCCCCGGAGGGATTGCCAAGGATCGGCGGCGTGCGCTCCGTCGCGCGTGGCTGCGGAAGCGCCGACTGCCCGTCGCGGCGCCCGACCGGCCCGCGCGCGCCCTCGCCCCGGTCTCGCCCGGGAGACGCGCCCGGTCGCACCGGCACGACTATGAGACGTTCGCCCATCACCGAAGCGGCCGATTCGGTCTGGGCCTGCCGCCGGGTTGCCCTGCGCTCATCGTCGCGCCCGCCCATGCCGCGCCCGCGCATGCCTCGCCAGACCTCCACCCGTTCCGGAGCCTTGTCCGCCGCGGGTCGCGTGCGTTCGGTGGCGCCCGGCTCGCCCGTGGGGGCGGCGCCCTCGCCGCGAATCGGCGCTCCAGCGGGCCGCGTACGATCGGTGAACCCTCGTCCGGACGGCCCGGCGGCATCGCCCCCCCGGTGACGCCGCTTCGGCGGCACGACCTCCGGCGCCGCAACGACAGCCGGCAGCGCCCCGATCGATGCCGCCCGGTCCGGCCCGGCCATGGACCGCGGCACCCGCTCCCCGCGGGAGACGGTATCGGCCGGCGCGATCGTCACGGCGCCCGGATGGAACCGATGGACGTGCCGCACGCCACGGACGTTCGCCCGCACGTGCTCGATCTGCGCGGCATCCGTTACGTGGGGCGCATTGACCCGCCGGACATAGGCCGGCGTGCAGCGGTAGCCGGGCACGAAGACTTCCCGCGGGCCAAGGGGGAACCAGCCGACGGCGCGCGCCCGGCCGAACGCAAACGCCACATGCCAGCCCGGGTCGCCGATCCAGGCCACCAGCGCGGGCGCATACACCGGGTGCGCCCGGAAGGGACCGGGCGTCCAGGCCCAGAGGCCGCCGACGAAGACCCAGCGGCCGTAATGGAAGGGCGCGAAGCCCCAGGGCGCGTCGTCTATCCAGGTCCAGCCCCAGGGCTCCACCCAGGCCCAGTGGCCCATGCGATAGGGCGCCCAGTCGGCCGGCACGGCGCGCGGATACCAGAGCGGCCCGTAGTCCGCGCTCTCCCGCCACTCGCCGTGGTCGTCGAGATCCTCATAGCCTGTCATCTCCCGCGGTACGTAGCGCACGCTCTGCGACTCGTCGTCGCGCCGGTCCCGCGCCACGCACCAGGAATCGAAATCGTCCCAGTCCTGGCGGGCGATGACGTAATCCGGGGTCCGGCTGCCGACGATCTCCGCCCGCTGGCCGGGGCGAATCGCCAGATCGAGGCCATCGCCGACGAAGGCGGCCGCGCCCTGGAAGACGGTAACCGCCGTGGCCTCGGGAGCCCGTCCGGTCTCGAAGCGATAGGCGCCGGCCTCTTGCAGCCCGATGCGGCCCTGGGGCGTGATCAGTTCGAACTGCCGGGCCTGTTCCGGCTCGCGCACGCGGGCGGCGACCGTGCCGCGCAGCAGGCGCAGCCTCACCTGCTCATCGTCGAGGGCGCCGAATTCGAGCTCGGTCTCGCCATCCAGGCGGATGGCCGTCGACCCGATGCGCACCTCGGCACGCGCGCCGGCCATGGTGGCAATCGTATTGCCGCTGGTGACCGGCCAGTTCACGATTGCCGCGCGGCTATCCCCATAATACTCGTCCCGCACCAGGACCGTACCGGAGACGAAGCTGATGCGCCCGACGCGAGCCGGCGGGTCCGGGTCCGGCTCCTGCGCCCACGCGAAGGATGCCGCGGCGGCGAAAACAAGGAGGAAAGACCGGAAGACCTTCATGACACCACCCCACCGCAGAGAAACGCCCTACAGTTCTTAGAACGTTCCGCAGCGGGTGGTGTTGTCCGCTTTTACATCCTGTTGCAAATATTTGATGGTGCCGGGAGGGGGACTCGAACCCCCACACTGTTGCCAGCGGCGGATTTTGGCTGCGGCCGGCCGCTAGAGCGGCCTTAACCTGCTGCGCAGGTTAGCCTCCGCCGCAACAAGCCGCTGCGCGGCGTGTTGTGAGTCCGCTTGAATGAGGTGGTGCCGGGAGGGGGACTCGAACCCCCACACTGTTGCCAGCGGCGGATTTTGAGTCCGCTGCGTCTACCGATTCCGCCATCCCGGCCGAGCCCGCGTAGAATGTCGGGCCGCGCAAAGAGCGCGCATTATCCCGCATTCGCCTCTTTCTGATCAAATGCCCCTGTCGCTCAGCGATTTCGACTACGAGCTGCCGCCCGAGCTGATCGCCCAGTCCCCCTTGCCGGCGCGCAGCGCCAGCCGGCTGCTGGTGCTGGACGGGACGCGCCTGGAGGACCGGCGCTTCGCGGAACTGCCCGGGCTGCTGCGGGCGGGCGACCTGCTGGTGTTCAACGACAGCCGGGTCATCCATGCCCGGCTGCATGGGGTCAAGGACTCGGGCGGCCGGGTGGAGGTGCTGATCGAGCGGCCCATCGGCCGGCACGAGGCCCTGGCCCAGGTGCGCGCCAGCCACATGCCGAAGCCGGGCAGCCGCCTGATGCTGGAGGATGCCCTGGAAGTGCAGGTCGTGGCGCGCGAAGGGGAGTTCTTCCTGCTGCGCTTCCCGGCCACGGACGATCTCGTCGCCCTGCTGGAACGCCACGGCAAGCTGCCCCTGCCCCCTTACATCGAGCGGCCCGCGCAAGAGGCCGACGAGGCGCGCTACCAGACGGTGTACGCACGCCGCCACGGCTCGGTCGCGGCGCCGACCGCCGGCCTGCACTTCGACGAGCCACTGCTCACCGCGCTGCGCGACAAGGGCGTCGAACTCGCCTGGCTCACCCTGCACGTGGGCGCCGGCACCTTCCAGCCGGTGCGCGCGGACGATCTCTCGCAGCACCGCATGCACCGGGAGCGCTACATCATTCCCGAGGACACGGCTGCGGCCCTGCGCGCGACGAAGGGCCGCGGCGCGCGCATCATCGCCGTGGGCACCACCAGCCTGCGCGCCCTGGAAGCGGCGGCGCAGGAGGGGGAAATCCTCGCCGGGACGGGGGAGACCGCGCTCTTCATCCTGCCCGGCTTCCGCTTCCGCACGGCCGACTGCCTGATCACCAACTTCCACCTGCCCAGGTCGACCCTGCTCATGCTGGTCTCGGCCTTCGCCGGCATGGCGCCCATCCGCAACGCCTACCGCCATGCCGTCGCCCGGCGCTACCGCTTCTTCAGCTACGGCGACGCCATGTTCATCCATCGTCATGATGAAATTTGAGCTCCTCGCCACCGATGGGGCCGCCCGCCGCGGCCGGCTGACCCTGGCCCACGGCACGGTGGATACGCCGGCCTTCATGCCCGTGGGCACCTACGGATCGGTGAAGGCCATGTCGCCGGCGGAGCTGAAGGAGATCGGCGCCCAGATCGTGCTGGGCAACACCTTCCATCTCTGGCTGCGCCCCGGCCTGGAAGTCGTCGCCGCCCATGGCGGCCTGCACCGCTTCATGGGCTGGGACGGGCCCGTCCTCACCGACTCGGGGGGCTTCCAGGTCTTCAGCCTGGGCCGGCTGCGCAAGATCACGGAGGAAGGGGTCAAGTTCCAGTCGCCGGTGAACGGCGACCGGCTGTTCCTCACGCCGGAGGAATCCATGCGCATCCAGGGTGTACTGAATTCGGACATCGTGATGATCTTCGACGAATGCACGCCCCACCCCGCCACCGAGGCGCAGGCCGCCGAGTCGATGCGGCTCTCCCTGCGCTGGGCCGAGCGCAGCCGGCGCGCCCATGAGGGCAACCCCAATGCCCTGTTCGGCATCGTCCAGGGCGGCATGTATGAAGGCCTGCGCGACGAATCCCTGGCCGGGCTGACGGGAATCGGCTTCGACGGCTACGCCATCGGCGGGCTCTCCGTGGGCGAGCCGAAGCAGGACATGCAGCGCATCCTCGCCCACACCGCCCCCCGGCTGCCGGCGGACCGGCCCCGCTATCTCATGGGTGTCGGCACCCCGCAGGACATCGTCCACGCCGTGCAGCGCGGCATCGACATGTTCGACTGCGTGCTGCCCACCCGCAACGCGCGCAACGGCTGGCTCTTCACCCGCTACGGCACGGTGAAGATCCGCAACGCGGCCCACACCGCGGACACGCGGCCCCTGGACGAGACCTGCCCCTGCTATACCTGCCGCAACTTCACCCGCGCCTACCTGCACCACCTGCAGCGCGCCAACGAGATCCTCGGCGCCCGGCTGAACACCATCCACAACCTGTACTACTACCAGCAACTGATGCGCGAGCTGCGGGAGGCCATCGCCGCGGGCCGGCTCGAGGACTACGTGGCCGCCTTCCACGAAGCCCGGCTGTAGGAGCGGCGCTTCCCCAGTGGTTTATCGGCCTTCGCGAAGCAAGCTGTTATAATTTCGTGGTTTTTCACCCACCATCACGGAGACCAACGTGCTGATTTCCAATGCTTGGGCGCAGGGCGCGCCCGCCGCCGACCCCACCGGCGGCCTGATGGGCCTGTTGCCCATCATCCTGATGTTCGTCATCCTGTGGTTCCTCATGATCCGGCCGCAGATGAAAAAGGCCAAGGAGCACAAGGCCATGGTGGAAGCCCTGCAGAAGGGTGACGAGGTGGTGACCCAGGGCGGCATGGCCGGCCGCATCACCAAAGTCGGCGAGAACTACATCGGCCTCGAAATCACCGAGAACGTCGAGATCACCGTGCAAAAGGCCGCCGTGGCCAGCATCCTGCCCAAGGGCACCCTGAAAACCCTGTGAGCGGCAAGCGGTGAGCGGTGAGCTGAGCCCCCCTCGCCGTCCACCGCTCACTGCTCACCGCTCACCGCTGACCCGCCCATGAACCGCTACCCGCTCTGGAAGAATCTAGTCGTCGCCGTCGCGATCCTGCTCGGCCTGCTCTACGCCCTGCCCAACCTCTACGGCGAGGCGCCGGCGGTCCAGGTCTCTCCCGTGAAAGCCACCGTCAAGGTGGACGCGAAGCTGATGCAGCGGGTCGAGGAAGCGCTGCAGGGCTCGGGCATCGCCCATGAGGGCGTTTTCGCCGATCTCAACAGCGTGCGCGTCCGCTTCGGCGACACGGAAACCCAGATCAAGGCCAAGGACGCCATCGAGAAGACGCTCAACCCCGACCCGGCGGACGCCTCCTACGTGGTGGCGCTGAACCTCCTGTCCAGCTCGCCCCGGTGGCTCACCTCGCTGCGCGCCCTGCCCATGTACCTGGGCCTCGACCTGCGCGGCGGCGTGCACTTCCTGCTGCAGGTGGACATGAAAGGGGCGCTCACCAAGCGGCTCGACGCCCTGTCCGCGGACCTGCGCAGCCTGCTGCGGGACAAGGGCGTGCGCCACGCCGGCATCTCCCGCGACGGCCAGGCGCTGACCATCAAATTCCGCGAGGCCGACACCCGGGACAAGGCGCGCGCCGCCATCGCCGACAGCCAGCCGGACCTCCTGCTGGCCGAGGCCCAGGACGGCGCCGATCTCAAGCTCACGGCCACCCTCAAGCCGGAAGCCCAGAAGCGCATCCAGGAGTTCGCCGTCAAGCAGAACATCACCACCCTGCACAACCGCATCAACGAGCTGGGCGTCGCCGAACCGGTGATCCAGCAGCAGGGCGCGGACCGCATCGTCGTGCAATTGCCCGGCGTGCAGGACACGGCCAAGGCCAAGGACATCCTGGGCCGCACCGCCACCCTGGAAGTGCGCATGGTCGACGAGGAGAACAGCGAGAACCCGGCAGTGCTGGAACTGGCCGCCAAAGGGCAGCCGCCGCTGGGCACCGAATACTACGTCGAGCGGGGCGGCCGCCCCATCCTCGTGAAGAAGCAGGTGGTGCTGACGGGCGAGCGCCTCACCGACGCCCAACCGGGCTTCGACAACCAGACCCACGAGCCGGCCGTGCACCTCACCCTGGACTCGGCGGGCGCCCGCATCTTCAAGGACATCACCCGCGAGAACGTCGGCAAGCGCATGGCCATCCTGCTCATCGAGAAGGGCAAGGGCGAGGTCGTCACCGCCCCGGTGATCCGCACCGAGATCGGCGGCGGGCGCGTACAGATCTCCGGCCGCATGAGCACGGTGGAGGCCAACGACGTGGCCCTGCTGCTGCGCGCCGGCTCGCTGGCCGCACCCATGGAGATCATCGAGGAGCGCACGATCGGCCCCAGCCTGGGTGCGGAAAACATCAAGAAGGGCTTCGACTCGACCCTGTGGGGCTTCGCCGCCGTGGCCGCCTTCATGACAGCCTATTACCTCATGTTCGGCTTCATCTCGGTGGTGGCCCTGGGCTGCAACCTGCTCTTCCTGGTGGCCCTCCTTTCCCTGCTGCAAGCCACCCTGACCCTGCCCGGCATGGCCGGCATCGCGCTCACCCTGGGCATGGCCATCGACGCCAACGTGCTGATCAACGAGCGCGTGCGCGAAGAGCTGCGCAACGGCACTACGCCCCAGGCGGCCATCGCCGCCGGCTACGACCGCGCCTTCGACACCATTCTCGACTCCAACATCACCACGCTGATCGCCGGCCTGGCGCTGCTCGCCTTCGGCTCCGGTCCGGTGCGCGGCTTCGCCGTGGTGCTGTGCCTGGGCATCCTCACCTCCATCTTCTCGGCGGTCACCGTATCCCGCGCCATCGTGAACCTCTACTACGGGCGCCGCCGCAAGCTGGACAAGGTTTCCATCGGCCAGGTGTGGAAGCC
>CAYZLI010000156.1:0-8854 GCA_964479195.1 uncultured Rhodocyclaceae bacterium | reverse complement strand
TGTCGGCAGGGCGGTAGTGAGAAACAGGCCCGAAGCCTTGAGGAAAAACCGGCGATGGTTCATAACGCCTCCAAGTCACTGAAACTTTGACCGCCCGGCTTCCCGACCGGTTCTGCCCGGTTCGGTTGCCACACCTCAAGTAGACCGGAGCAGCCCCGTGATCCTTGCAGACCGCCCGTCTCAAAGGCTGGATTGCGGCTGCCCAAAGTGTTTGCAGCGAGAGACAATGACCGTCATGACGGATGGCTAGGCCTTTCTCCGCTCACCAACCCGTTCCCGCGGAAGGGCTACCTGGCTGGCGCAACGCCGCTGGATTCCCGCGTTCGCGGGAAGGACCAAAGGGGGCGATTGCGGCGGCAGATCGCGGCGGGGCGCCGCTCCCACAAGGGAGGTGTCGGTCACTGGTCCGGGCGTGTCGACTGGCCCTTTCCGATCACCGCCCCACCCGCGCCAACGCCCACTGCCGCTCCAGCTCCGCGCCGGCACGCGCGGCGAAGATGCGGAAGACGGAGTCGACCATGACGTCCTCCCGCATCTCCTTGGTGTCGAGGAAGGCGAGGTGGCCGATCACCTGGCCCTCGCTGCTGAAGATGGGGATGCCGAGGTAGCTTTCGAACTCGGCTTCGCGGGGGAACGCGTGCCCCAGGCGGGAGGGGTAGAAGCAGGTGCGGCCTTCCTTGATCACGTCCGCGCAGGGGGTGCCCGGCAGGTCGTATTCGGCGTTGTCCCGAAAGCCGTCGCCGGACCAGAAGGCGAGCATGCGCACGCGCGTCGGCGGCCGGTCGGCGCATTCGGTGACGAAGGCGCAGGGCAGCTCCAGCGCCGCCGCGAAGTGGCGCACCAGGGCGCGGAAGAAGGCCTCGCCGTGGGCGCCCCAGGTGCCTTCCACCATCTGGTCGAGGATCGTTTCCACCCGCTTGACGCGGGTGATGTCCGTGTCCAGCCCCACCATGCGGTAGGCCTTGCCGTTGGCGTGGCGCAGCGCGCTGCCGCGGGAGAGCAGCCAGCGGTAGCGGCCGTCCTTGTGCAGCAGGCGCACCTGCTGCTCGTACCAGGGCGTTGCGCCGCCCAGGTGGGCTTCGAGGGCCGCCGCCACCCGCGGCCGATCCTCGGCGTGCAGGCGCCCCCGCCATGCGTCGAGGCGGCTCGGCAGCTCCTCATCGGCGAAGCCCAGCATGCTCTTCCAGCGCGGCGAGAGGACGACCTCTTCGTTCTGCAGGTCCCATTCCCACATGCCGTCGCTGGCGCTGCGCATCGCCAGGGCGAAGCGTTCTTCGCTCGCCCGCAGGGCGGCCTCGGCCTGCCGGCAGCGTTCGAGGGCGCGTTCCAGGTCGGCCTGCTGCGCTTCGATCCTGCCCTTGAGGGAGGCGATGGCGCGGTCGGCCCGGATTGTCTCCCGCGCGCCGGCCGCATCCGCTTCGGCGGTCGCGGTGGGCGTCGTGCCGCCGGGCAGGGCCGTGCCGGCGGCGGGCAGGTCGAACACGAAGGTGCTGCCGCGCCCGGGCGTGCTCTGCGCCGCGATGCGGCCGCCATGCAGTTCGACGATGCGCCGCGTGATCGCCAGGCCCAGGCCCGCGCTGCCGGACGCGCTGCGGTCCACCTGGTAGTAGCGGTCGAAGATGTTGGGCAGCTCCTCCGGCGCAATGCCCTCGCCGGTGTCGGCGACGCGCAGTTCCACGCGCGCGCCCTCGGGGCGGGCGCCGATGCGGATCTCGCCGCCGGACGGGGTGTGGCGCAGGGCGTTCTCGATCAGGTTCTCCAGCACCCGCTCGGTCATGCCGATGTCGGCCGCCACACTGGGGCTCGCCATGGCGAAGGCGGTCACCAGCCGCACGCCCTGGCCCTGGGCCTTGAGCTCGAACTTCTGCGCCACGTCCTGGATCAGTTCGGCGATCTGGAAGACCTCCGGCTGCGGCTGCACCTCGCGCGCCTCCAGCTTGGTCAGCTCGAACAGATCGCTCACGAGCCGGCCCAGGCGCTCGCAGTGCCGGGCCGCCACCTGCAGGTAGGCGCGGGCCTCCTCCGGCGGCAGGCTGCCCTCCTTGATCAGCAGGGTTTCCAGGTAGCCCTGCATGGAGGCCAGCGGCGTGCGCAGATCGTGGGAGACATTGGCCAGCAGTTCCCGGCGCCGCCGGTCCACCTGGGCGAGCTGCTGCAGCTGGCTGGCGATGCGCGCCGACATTTCCTGGAAGGCGCCGCTGATGCGGTCGATCTCGTCGCCGGAGTGCTCGGCGGCGGGCACGTGCATGGGCCGGGCGAAGCCCTCGGTGCGGAAGGCGTCGATGGCCTCCGCCAGGGTGCGCAGCCGGCGGGTGAGGAAGCGGAAGACGATGAGGGCGGCCACCAGGCTGAAGGCCACCGCGCCGATGATGAGGGTGGTGGCCAGCTCCAGCAGGCGCTGCGCCTCGATCATCTGCTGGGAGGCGAGAATCATCAGCGCGCCCACGGCGACGAACACCGCCATCAGCACCAGGGCGAGCTTGCCGTAGAGGGAGCGGAACATCACTGGGGCGCCCGGGACGGATCGCGGAACTTGTAGCCCACGCCCCACACGGTCTGGATGTACTCGGGCTGGTTCGGGTTGCGTTCGATCTTGGCGCGCAGCCGGTTGATGTGGGAATTGACCGTGTGCTCGTAGCCGCTGTGGCTGTAGCCCCAGACCTGGTCCAGGAGCTGGATGCGGGTGAACACGCGGCCCGGGTTGCGGGCGAACTGGAGCAGCAGGTCGAACTCCCGGGCGGTGAGCTCCACCGGCCGCCCGTCCACGCGCACCTCCCGGCGTTCCGCGTCGATCCGCAGGGCGCCGGCCTCCAGCACGCCATGCTCCGCCGCCGGCGCGGCCAGGCTGTCGATGCGGCGGAAGAGCGCCTTCACCCGCGCCGCCAGCTCGAGCACGCTGAAGGGCTTGGTGAGGTAGTCGTCCGCCCCCATCTCGAGGCCGAGCACCCGGTCCAGTTCCGACGACTTCGCCGTGAGCATGAGGATGGGCGTGTAGGCCGCCTTGCCGGCGCGGATGCGGCGGCAGATCTGCAGCCCGTCCAGGCCGGGCAGCATCAGATCGAGGATGACCAGGTCGTAGGGCCGGGCCAGCGCCTCGGCGAGCCCCGCGGCGCCGTCGTGCACGAGCTTCACGGCGCAGGCGAGCTCCGCCAGCTGCATTCCCACCAGCCGGGCGATGTCCGCGTCGTCCTCGATGACCAGCACCTGTCGCGCCATGCCTGCGCCCCGCTCCAGACACCCTCTGATCATAGGCAATCGCCGCCGTGACGAAAACGTGATCTTTCGGGGACGGGGGCGTGAATTCCGGTTCCCATACTGCACTCCACGGACCGGCGGAAAACGGTCCGGTCTTCCCAACCAACGCATGGAGAGCGAATCATGAAGAGCGAACAGATCATCCGCGGCGCCCTGGCCGGTGTATTGGCCCTGGGCATGGCGGCCAGCGCCGGGCAGGCCCTGGCCGCCAAGGGCGACAACGAGAAGTGTGCGGGCATCGTCAAAGCCGGCAAGAACGACTGCGGCACGAGCAAGGGTTCCTGCGCCGGCACGGCGAAGATGGACCGGGATGCCGAGGCCTGGGTCTATGTGCCCAAGGGCACCTGCGAAAAGATCGCCGGCGGCACGGTGACCGACAAGGCCTACAACGTGCCCGGCGGCATGGCGGGGATGAAGAAGTAGCGTCTGTCGTCCCCGCCCCCGATCGGGTCGAGGGCAGGCTCCCGCGGGGACCCAGCGACTCTAAACGACGACGCGACGACGCTGGATTCCCGCTTCCGCGGGAATGACATGTCCTGTGCCGACCTAGCCAAGCAATTACCCGGAACGTCAGCCATCCAAGGAGACCCACATGGACCTCACCTTCAGCCGGCACGACGCCCGCCCGGGCGCGCACCCCGGCCTCTTTCACCGGCTGGTCGCCGCGGGCGGAGCCGCGGTGCGCGCGCTGGAGTTAGCCGCCCCGGCGCTGGACTTCGGCATCCGCCTGCTGGTGGCGAGCGTGTTCTTCAAGTCCGGCCTGACCAAGATCGCCAGTTGGGACAGCACCCTGGCGTTGTTCGAAAACGAGTACGCCGTGCCCCTCCTCCCGCCGGAGCTGGCCGCCTGGCTGGGGACCGGCGTGGAACTCGCCATGCCCGTGCTGCTGGTGCTGGGCCTGGGCGGGCGGCTCGCCGCCCTGGTGCTGTTCGTGTTCAACATCGTCGCCGTGGTCTCCTACCCGGACCTGTCCGAGGTCGGGCTCAAGGACCACCAGTACTGGGGGCTGCTGCTCCTGGTCACGCTGCTGCACGGGCCGGGCAGGCTCTCCCTCGATCACCTCATCCGCCGGCGCTTTGCCGGCTGAGGCGGGAGCGGCGCACATGTTTGCAGTCGCGCAAGACACGGCCGCCGACGGGCGCAACATCGTCGTCCTCGGCGGCGGCTTCGCCGGCACCACCCTGGCCCAGGCGCTGGAGCGGACGGTCCAGCCGCCCTACCAGGTGGTGCTGGTGAGCCAGGAGAGCTACACCACCTTCAATCCCATGCTGGCGGAGGTGGTCGGCGCCTCGGTCTTCCCCGAGCAGGTGATCGCGCCCATTCGGCAGATGGTGAAGCGCACCCGCTTCATCATGGCAACCGTCACCGACGTGGATTTCGCCCGGCGCATCGTGCGCGGCAACACCCTGGCCGGCCTGCGCGAGATCCCCTACGAGCACCTGGTGTTCGCCTTCGGCACGCGGGCCAATCTGGCGCTGGTGCCCGGGCTGCAGGAGCACGCGCTGCCGCTCAAACTGGTGGGCGACGCCATGCACATCCGCAACCGGGTGCTGCAGCGCGTGGCCCGCATCGAGCTGGAGACCGACCCGCCGCTGCGCCGCCGCCTGGGCCATTTCATCGTCATCGGCGGCGGCTTCTCCGGCGTGGAGGTGGCGGGCGAGCTGGCGGACTTCCTCCGCGGCGCGCGCCGCTACTACCCGCGGGTGGAGGCGGACGAGCTCCAGGTGAGCCTGCTGCAGGATGCGCAGCGCCTGCTGCTGGAACTGCCCGAATCCCTCGGCCGGGCCGCGGCGCGCTCCCTGGCGGCGCGGGGCGTCCAGGTGCACCTCGGGGCGCGCGCGGCGCGGGTGGTGCCCGAGGGGGTCAGCCTCGCCGACGGCAGCTTCCTCTCCGGCGCCACGGTGATCTGCACCATCGGCACGCGGCCCAATGCCCTGGTGGAGCACCTGGCGCTGCCCACCCAGCGGGGCCGCATCGAGACCGCCGCGGACCTGTCCGTGCCCGGGCCGCCGGGGCTGTGGGCCATCGGCGATTGCGCCTTGGTGAAGAACGCCGCGAACGGCGAGTTCTCGCCGCCCACGGCCCAGTTCGCCGTGGCCGAGGCGCGGCAGTTGGCGGCGAACCTCGCAGCCCGCCTCGCCGGCCGGCCGACGCGCCCTTTCGCCTACGAGTCCAAGGGCATGATGGCCACCACCGGCCACATGCGCGGCGTGGCGCAGGTGTTCGGCCTGCGCCTGTCCGGCCTGCCCGCCTGGCTGCTGTGGCGCGCCTACTACCTCATGCGCATGCCGACCTTCGGCCGCAAGCTGCGCATCTGGGTGGAATGGAGCTGGAGCATGTTTTTCCAGGCCGACATCACCCACCTGCGCTTCACCCGCACCGACGAGGTGGACGAGGTCGCGGTGCCCCCGCTGCGCCGCGCCGCCCCGCGCTGAATCCCCACCCACCCCCACCCCAACAGGAGACTCAAATGCTCAAAGGAAAAACCGCCATCGTCACCGGTTCCACCAGCGGCATCGGCCTGGGCATCGCCACGGCCCTCGCCCGGGACGGCGCCGACGTGCTGCTCAACGGCTTCGGCGACGCCGACCAGATCGGCACGCTGCGCCAGCAGCTCGAACGCGACTGCGGCGTGCGCGTGCGCCACTCCGCCGCCGACATGGGCAAGCCCGAGGCCATCCGGGCCATGGTGGAATATGCGCGCACCGAGTTCGGCCGCATCGACATCGTCGTGAACAACGCCGGCATCCAGCACGTGGCGCCGGTGGAGGAATTCCCCGAGGCCAAGTGGGACGCCATCCTCGCCATCAACCTCTCGTCCGCCTTCCATCTCATCAAGGCCGTGGTGCCGGAGATGAAGGCGCGCAAGTGGGGCCGCATCCTCAACGTCGCCTCGGCCCACGGGCTCACCGCCTCGCCCTTCAAGTCCGCCTATGTCGCCGCCAAGCACGGGATGATCGGCCTGTCCAGGACCGTCGCCATCGAGCTGGCCGAGTACGGCATCACCTGCAACACGATCTGCCCCGGCTACGTCAAGACGCCGCTGGTGGACCAGCAGATCGCCGACCAGGCGAAGGCCCACGGCATTTCCCCGGAGAACGTGGTGCGCGACGTGCTGCTGGTGCACCAGGCGCGCAAGGAGTTCGTCCGGGTGGAGGAGCTGGCGGCCCTGGCCGTGTTCCTGTGCAGCGATGCGGCCGCCTCCATGACGGCCACGGCACTGGCCATGGACGGCGGCTGGACCCAGCACTGAGTGGCCGCCATGAACGCCAGAGACGCAAGCCAGGGCGCGGCGGCGGGCAGCGGGCCGGCGCGCACCCGCGTCAAGCCGGTGGCCCTAGCCCTGCAGGGCGGGGGCGCCCACGGCGCCTTCGCCTGGGGTGTGCTCGACCGCCTGCTGGAGGATGGCCGGCTCATGGTCGAAGGCGTGAGCGCCACCAGCGCCGGAGCGATGAACGCGGCGGTGCTCGCCTACGGCCTGATGCGCGGCGGGCGCGAAGGCGCGCGCACCGCCCTGCGCGACTTCTGGCGCGACGTGGCGCAGTCCGCCGCGCTGTACAGCCCGTTCCGCCAGATGCCCTGGGACAGGCTCAACGGCTACACCCTGGAGCACTCGCCCTGGTACTTCGCGACCGACCTGATGCTGCGGGTGTTCTCGCCCTACCAGTTCAACCCGCTCAATTTCAACCCGCTGCGCGAGGTGCTGGAAGCCCATGTGGACTTCGCCGCCCTGCGCGCGGGCAACCCGATCCACCTCTACCTCTGCGCCACCAACGTGGAGACGGGCAAGGTGCGCATCTTCTCGCGGGACGATGTGTGCATCGAGGCGGTGCTCGCCTCGGCCTGCCTGCCCTTCCTCTTCCAGGCCGTGGAGATCGACGGCGAGTCCTACTGGGACGGCGGCTACATGGGCAACCCGGCGATCTACCCCCTCATCTACAACTGCGGCACGCGGGACGTGGTGATCGTCCATATCAATCCCATCGTGCGCCGCGGCGTGCCGCGCACCGCCGCCGACATCCTCAACCGCATCAACGAACTGAGCTTCAACTCCTCCCTCATGCGCGAGATGCGCGCCATCGCCTTCGTCACCTCGCTCATCGAGCAGGGCAAGGTCGCCCGGGGCGAGATGAAGGAGATGCTCATCCACTCCATCCGCTCCGACGAAACCATGACGGAGCTGGGGGTGTCCAGCAAGCTCAACGCCGACTGGGACTTCCTCTGCCACCTGCGCGACCGGGGCCGCGCCCAGGCGGACCTATGGCTCGCCGCGGCCTACGCCGATGTCGGCGAGCGTTCCAGCGTGGACATCCGCCAGGAATTCCTCTGACCCGACAGGAGACCCGACATGAAAATCGCAGACATCCTCGAAACCGCCTCCATGCCCATCGCCGGGCCGAGCTATCCGAAGGGGCCGTACCGCTTCCGCAACCGGGAATACATGATCATCACCTACGAGTCCGATCCCGAGGCGATCCGCGAGGCGGTGCCCGAGCCCCTGGAGCCGGACGGCAGCCGGCAGGTGCTCTACGAGTTCATCCGCATGCCCGACAGCACGGGCTTCGGCGACTACACGGAGTCCGGCATCGTCATTCCCTGCACCTACCGCGGCGAGGCGGTGAATTTCGTCGCCCAGATGTACCTCGACTGCGAGCCGCCCATCTCCGGCGGGCGCGAGATCTGGGGCTTTCCCAAGAAGCTCGCCGACGTCTCCCTCCAGGTGAACCGGGACACCCTGGCCGGGCGCCTGGAATACGCCGGGCAGGCGGTGGCCTTCGCCAGCATGGCCTACAAGCACGAGAACGTGATCTGCGGCAGCAACGCCAGCCTGGAGTGCGATCCGGCGCCCCTCGTGCAGAAGCTCGCGAAGACCCAGGTGAACCTCAAGCTGATCCCGGACGTGGACGGTTCCCTCGCCATCGCCCAGCTGGTGGCCTACAACCTCGCGGACATCCACATCCACGGCGGCTGGCACAGCCCGGCGCGGCTGCACCTCATCCCCCACGTCAATGCCCCGGTGGCCGACCTGCCGGTGCGCAAGGTGCTGGGCGGCACGCACTTCGTCGCCGACCTGACCCTGCCCTACGGCCGCGTGCTGTACGACTACCTCAAGGCCGCAGCCGGCGCTGGCACGACGGAGCATGAACGCTTGCGCCGTGCCCCCCTCACCCCCAACCCCCGCTCCGCGCCCCACGGCCAGCTTGCACAGCCGGCCGGCTGCGGCGGCGCGAAGCATGCTTCGCGAAACCCCGCCTCCGCCCCACCAGGGGAGAGGGGAGCGTCGTGACGCGCTGAAGCGCGTCGCATGGGATGGACACATCATGGCGCACGGAATCGCCAACACGCTTGTTATCAGCGGCGCGCTCGGCCTAGCCCTGCTCGCCGTGCAGCAGAACACGCACCTGCTGCCCGGCTCGGCGAAGATGTTCACCCACGACCGGGAGCGCTGCTACGGCGTGGTGCGGGCCGGCAAGAACGACTGCGGCACGGCCCGGCACGCCTGCGCCGGCCAGGCGCCGCAGGATGCGGACGCGGAGGAGTGGCTGATGCTGCCGGCGGGCACCTGCGCCAAGATCGTCGGCGGCCAGGCGTGGGGTGA
>CAYZLI010000155.1:0-9060 GCA_964479195.1 uncultured Rhodocyclaceae bacterium | reverse complement strand
GTCCGCCTCCCTGTTGCGCGGCGGGGCCAATGGTGGAGGCGGCACCGACTCGTATTCCGGCATGCCGATGACGAAAGCTGCTGCCGTGCCGGGCATGGGCGCCGCTTCCGGCTCGGCCAGCGGCGGGCCCGCTGCCATGATCGGTATGCTGAGAACCGGGATGGGGCCCGGGGGCGTATCGGTCGAGGGCGGCGACGCCGCCTCGGAAACGGTCCGCGCGACATCCTCGATGAAGCCGTCGCGCTCGAGTTCGGCGAGCGACTGCGCCATCCCGTCGGCATCGCCGAAGCGCTCGGTGAGTTCGCTTACGGTGGAACGGCCGTCCACCATGATGAGGACATTGCGCAGGTGACGCTGGTCGAGGCGGGCGCGCTGCCGGATCGCCGCCTCGCCTTGCCCGGTCTTCACGAAAACGATGCTTCCGTCCATCTATGCCATGTCGCTAACGGCGGCCTACAGACGCGCAACAGCTTGGCGTCTCGCGGCGAAGTGTCCGGGAATTCTAGACACCGCCGCCGCGCCTGGCGAGCACTTCAGGACAAATGTCGGCACTGCCCGACAACTTTGGCGTTCCGAGGGGAAATCGGCGTAAGCGGACACGGGAGCGGTCGTGCCGCCCCCGCGTCCGCGCAAAGCTCAACCCGGTCAGGCTAAGCCGTGCTTGACCATGCTGGCGCGCTCCTGCGGCTTGAACTGGTTGAAGCGCGGCAGGAACTTGTCCCAGTCGATGATGTGGCCGTCGATCTCGGGGCCGTCGATGCATGCGTGCTTGCGCACCATCTTGCCGTCGAGGGTGACCGGCACCATGCAGGCGCCGCACATGCCGGTGGCGTCCACCATGATGGAGTTCAAGCTCGCCACGGTCTTGACGCCATAGGGCTTGGTGAGATCGCTGACGGCGCGCATCATCAGCGGGGGGCCGATGGTGACGACTTCGGCGATCTTGCGGCCGGTGCCCGCCTGCGCCTGCTGGAGCATCGTCTCCAGCGGCGTGGTGACGAAGCCCTTGATGCCGAAGCTGCCGTCGTTGCTGGTGTAGATCACGTCGAGCTGTGCGCCGAACTCCGCTTGCAGCCGGCCGACGCGCTCGTCCTCCTTGGTCCAGAACAGCAGATCGGCGTTGCGGAAGCCCGAGATCAGCGTGACGTGGTTGCCCATGCGCAGGTGCTCGCGCATGATCGGATGGACGGGCGGCAGGCCGACGCCGCCCGCGGTGAACACGACCGTCTGGTTGCCCTCGTAGCGGTGCAGGGTGCTCGCCAGGCCGAGCGGACCGGCAATCCCCGTGAAGGCCTCGCCGACCTTCATGCGGTTGATGGCGATGGAACTGGTGCCCATGGCCTGGACGACGATGGTGATGGTGCCGGCTTTGTCGTCCCAATCGGCGAGCGTCAGCGGGATCAGTTCGCCCTTCTCCCAGGGCAGCACGCGCACGAACTGGCCGGCGCGGGCGGTCTTGGCGATCAGCGGGGCATGGACGACGAACTCGACGATGTTCTCCGCCAGCTCGATCTTGTCGAGAATCGTTAACGGTGCGGCGCCGAGGTTCGTGTAGTTCCTGGCGGCTCCGACCATGCGGCGGATCTCGCCGGTGGTGAGGTTGATGTCGCCGACGATCTCGTGCGCCGCCGCCTGGCCGTCGCCGGCCGCGCGGATGGCGGTGGAGCCGCCGCGCGCTGCGTCGCCGCCGGTATAGATGCCTTCGATCGAGGTCTGCTGCGAACCCTTGCCGGCGACGTCGATGGTGCCCCACTTGGTCGTCTTGAGGCCGGGTTCCGAGTCCTTGATGATCGGATTGGCGGTGTTGCCCAGCGCCATGATGACGAGGTCGGTGGCCATCAGCTCGGTGCGGCCGGTGGCCACCGGGCTGCGGCGGCCCGAGGCGTCGGGCGCACCCAGTTCGATGATGTCGAGCTTGGCGCCCTTGACGAAATGGGTCTTGTCGTCGCCGACGAACTCGCAGGGCGCGCGCAACACCTTGAGCGCGATGCCTTCCTCGAGCGCATGGTGCAGTTCCTCGACGCGCACCGGCATTTCATCCTGGGTGCGGCGATAGACGATCGTGACATGGCCGCCGAGGCGGCACGCCGTGCGCGCCGCGTCCATCGCCGTGTTGCCGCCGCCGATGACCATGACGCGCTTGCCCTTCGTCTCGGGCAGCGGCGTCTCGTACTCGTCGGAGAGGCCCTGCATCAGATTCACGCGCGTCAGGAACTCGTTCGCCGACATGACGTTGAGCAGGTGTTCGCCGGGCACGTTCATGAAGCGCGGCAGGCCGGCACCGGTGCCGATGAATATCTTCCAGAAGCCCGCCTTCTTGAGGTCTTCGAGCGTCGCAGTCTTGCCGACGACGAAGTTCTTGACGAACTTGCCGCCGAGCGCCTCGATCTTCCTGACGACGTCGTCGATGAGTTCGTTCGGCAGGCGGAACTCGGGAATGCCGTAGCGCAGCACGCCGCCGAGCGTATGGAAGGCCTCGAACACCGTCACCGGGAACCCCTCGGCCGCCAGGAGATAGGCGTTGATGAGGCCGGCCGGGCCGGAGCCGACGACCGCGATCGGCGGCTTGGCGGCCTGCGTCCAGGGGTCGGGCAAATCGGCGAAGCGCGCCGCGATGCCTTCGGCATTGATGAGCTTTTCGCGCTGCGGCAGGTACCACTCGATCTGGCCGATCTCGATCGGCTTCTTCTGGTGGGCGCAGACGCCCTGGCATTGCAGCTCCTGCGGGCAGACGCGGCCGGTGACGTTGGGCAGCGGGTTGCAGCCCTCGATCAGCTCCATCGCCTGGCGGAAGCGGCCGGTGCCCAACAGTTCCAGCATCTCGGGAATGTGTATCTTGACCGGGCAGCCGCCCCGGTTCTCGGACTTGCCGGGCACGTGCAGGCCGATCTCGCAGGGCTTCTCCTCGCACTGCTTGTCGCGCAGGGCTTCGAGCCAGACGAAGAGGTCCACCTCGCGGGCGTTGTAGCCGAGGCTCATGTAGCCGAGATAGCCCTGGTTCACGAGACCGAAGTCGCGCGAGCGCTCCCGCGCGTCGCGCATGTAGGGCGGAATGCTGTTGTTGGCCGGCCAGTCTTCCGACAGGCCCTTGAACATCGGGTAGCGGTCCGACAGGTGCTGGTCGATGGCGCGCACGAATTTGCGCTTGAGCTTGAGCGGCACGTTCCAGATGAAGCGCATCAGCACCGTGCTCATGTCGTCGTTCCTGAGCAGCAGGTTCCACAGCGTGCGCGTGAAGGCCGCGCCCAGTTCCACCTGCTGGAACTCCCAGACGACGGCTCGGGTGCCGTCGGCGATGAACATGTCGCGGAAGGACTGCGGTTCCGCAATCAGGCGCCGCTGCAGCAGCGCAAGCTGCTTCTGAAAGACGCCGACGGCTTCGCTCTCCACGAGCTCTTCGAGCTGCAAGCGCGTGGCCTCGAGCGCGCTGGCGGCGTGGAGGTAGCGTTGCAGGTCGTCCTGACCGGCATTGGGGATGGGCGCGCTCATCGTATGATCTCCGCGTCGCAGTTGGCGGCCACCTTCTTGATCCGGTTCTCGAGCTCCGGCGTCACGGCGACGCGCTCGACCGCGCCGGGAATCAGCCTGCCGACCTCCTTGGACTCGCCGTCGACGACGATGCGCGCCTTCTCGAAGAGTTCGGACAGATCCTGGTAGCAGGTCTTGCAGTTGGTGCATTTCACCAGGTCTTCCTCGGCCACCGTCACCGGCGCTTCGCCGCCTGCGGGTGCCGCCACCGGCGCTGCGGCCTCGGCACGGGGCGCAGCCGGGGCGGAACCGGCCAACGGCATGAAGCCGCCGGCAAGCGGCGCCTTGGACGATGCAGCGAGTTCCGACATGGCGCGGGCGATGGAATCGAGCGAGGACTCGCGCTCCTTCAGCGCCTCCCGGTAGTGCGCTTGCAGGCTTTCGAGGCCGGCGCGGTGCTGCGCGTCGAGCTGGGTGACATGATAGCCGCCCAGGTATTGCAGCATGCGCCAGTACTTGCGGCGCTCCTCGACCAGCTTCACCACCACCGCCGAAACGGCCAGCTTGACCAGGCGCCTTTGCGCGTCGGTCGACCAGATGAAGGGCGTACGGCCCTCGCGGTCGGCCTGGCACAGGTCGATGTAGGCGTCCACCGGCACCGCGCTGGCATCAACGGCGAGCTTGCGGAAGTGCTTCTTGAAGCGGTTTTCGTTCAACGCGAAGTGGGCCGGCGTCAGCGGCATTTCCAGCAGCGCCACTTTGCCGTCGTCGTCGATGTGCTCGAGCGTGGTGGTGGTCCAGGTCTTGTCCGGATCGGGGTTGCCGTCCAGCGAGAACCACTCGTGCAGCGTGCTGCCGCGGCGCGGGTCATGCACGAACGCCGGGTTCATGCGGCTTTCCACCGCCAGCAGCGCATGGCGGTTGGAGGCGTCGTCGGCGATGCCGTGCTCGGGCTGGCAGGGCGTATAGACGTCGAACACCGCCGGCGAGTCGGTGTAGGTGAGGAACTCCAGCGCGTTCTTGAGGAAGTGGCCATGCAGCGCGGTGCTCGTGGAACAAACGAACACGTTGGGATGGAACGAGGCGATCAGGCCCAGCTCCTTGCGGTGCTCGTGTTTGCCCATGTGCATGGCGCCGATGCGCGCGAGGTCCGAGTCCTGGCCGACGAAGCTCGCCGACGAGGCCTGGCCGCCGGTGTTCGAATAGACGCCGGTGTTGAGCACCAGGACCTTGAGCGGCGTATCGGTGACGAGGATGCGCGACAGCGCGCCGAAGCCGATGTCGTAGGTGGCGCCGTCGCCGCCGATGGTCATCACCGTCGGCAGGAGGTTCAGCTCCTCCACCGTGAACTCGTTCCACGACAGGTTGTTGAGCTGCTTGTTATGGACCTCGGCATCGAAGGCGTCGTCGAGTTCGAGGTGCGCCGTGCGCAGCGCGCGGATGTCCTCGACCGCGGCGGCGGCGATGCCCTCGAAGATGCCCTTGGCGAGCGGCTGGGCGTCCTGGAACAGGCTGTTTACCCACGGGTCGTTGTAGCAGTTGAACGGGAAGGTCGAGGCATAGACGCTGCTGCACCCGGTCGAGTTGGCGATCACCGCGCCGGCCGGGCCGTTGCCGGTCGGACCGCCCTCGAAGAGATACAGCCGCTTGGACAGCCGGCCGAGGACGTCGGCGATGCGGTCGCGCCGCTCGCCGTCGCCCTTGGCGACGAGCGTCGCCTGCTTGACGCCGAGGCGCTCGATCAGGCCCTCGAGCTCGCGGATGTGCTCGCGCCGCCGCTTGTCGAAGATGGCGCGGTTGGTGCCCATCATCAGGCGGATCGCGGTGACCTCGCCGCAGCCGCGGCAGGCGCCGTGGCCGCCGTTGGTGGCGTAGTAGTTGGCGCGGTCGAGCATCAGGCGCTTGATTTCCCCGTCGGCCTTGACGGCACTCTCGACGAAGCGCGCCGGCGTGTTCGGCGTCTTGCTCATGAACTCGAAGCGCGTCTGGAGGGTTTCCAGAAGCGCCGCATCCTGGTCGCGCGCCACCAGGGCGCCGGGGCCGCAGACATCCACGCATTCGAGGCAGCCCGTGCATTTCCATGGGTCGACATTCACGGAGAACAGGGCGCCGCTGCCGGGGTTGGCCTTCTCCATGGCGTCGAAGAAGGGCCGCGTCTTCGCCACCGGATAGACCGCCAGGGCCTCGGCGACCTTGCCGAAGTTCTTGAGCACGGTGACCTTGTCGGTCTCCAGCGTGCTGGCCGCCTCGGCCACCATCTCGTGCAGCGGCCGCGGCTGCTTCGCCTGGCGGACCATCTCGCGCACGGATTCGGACAGCGTGTAGACGTGGGTGCGCATCGCCTCCTTCTGCGCCTCGGTGACGTCGAGGCCGCGGATGGCGGTGAGCAGCAACTCGTGGATGTCGTGCGCGCTGTTGGGGATGGCCGCATCCGGGCAGACCAGCGCGCATTCCATGCAGCCGGTGCACAGCTCGGCCTTGAACTCGGGCACGCTGCGGCGGAACAGGCCCTTGTCCTTCCAGGCCGAGGTGCCGGCGGGCATGAACAGGCCGGTGCCGGGCAGCACCGGCGCCTCGGCGATGGTGCCTTCGCGGAAGTGGCTCGCCACGACGTCGTCATAGTAGGCGCGATCGGCGAGGCCGGCGTTCTCCCCGCAGCCGCCGCCGCGGCACATCGAGGCCGAGATCGCCACGCCGCGAATGCTGCCCGCGGCCGGCTTGCTTTCGATGTGGGCAAATTCGGGCTTGCCGTAGTCGACGCGGCGCGTCGCCTCGATGCCCTCGCGGATCACCGCCATGTTGCCCTCGACCACGGCGCCGCCCTTGCTGCCGAACTTCTTGGCAATCTGGTTGCGGATCTTCTCGAGGATGGCCTCGGAGGAAGCGTCGGCCGCGACGCGGTCCACATGGCCGGCCGCCGCGCCGATGAAGGCGATGCCCATCATGCGGGTTTCCAGCTCGGGCGTCGGCGCATGCTTCTTCGCTACCGCAAACGCATCGACGACGAAGAAGCGGATCTTCTGCTCGCGGATGGTCTTCCTCGCCTGCGCCGGCAACTCCGCCCAGACATCTTCGGCGGACGAGCTCGACTGCATAATGAAGGTGCCGCCGGCCGCCAGGCCGCGCAGCGGGTTGGTGTGGCTGAAGACCTTGTGGTCGGGCGAGATCACGATCTCCACGTCCTCGAGCTCGGCGTTGGTGATCTTTACCGGCTCGGGGGAGAGCGTGATGTAGTAGTTGGTCGGCGCGCCGCTCTTTTCGGAGCCGTACTTCGGCGCGGACTTGGAATGCAGGTTCAGCACGCCGGCGAGGATGTCGGTCAGCAGTTTGCCCGAGGCGATGGTGCCGTAGCCGCCCACCGAGTGGAAGCGGATGCGGAACGCGCCCTTGGGCAGCAGGTTGGGGTTCTCGCCGGTCTCAAGGGCCATCAGCGCGGTTTCCGGATAGGCGGCCTTGAGGCGCGCCTGGAGTTCGGCCACGCGCGGCGACGGATTCCTGGCGAAGAACTGCGAGCCCAGATAGACAAGCGGCGCACCCGCGCCCTTGGCGCCCTTCTCCATGTTCTCGAAGCCGGCGATGAGATGCCGTGGCTGCAGGTCGTGCGCGCCGAGGCCGAAGATCGCCGTGGTGATCTTGGGCGTGGCCTGGATCGCGGCGATGCCGGGATGGCGTTCGCCGTCGGCGTTCTCGCGCGCCTTGAACAGGGCCTGGGTCACCAGGGTGGTCAGCGCCGTCTGGTCGGAGCGCTCGAGCACCGTGACCGCCTTCTTGCCGACGAGCGCGGCGACGATCTCGGCCTCGGGGAAGGGCTGCAACAGCTTGACGGCGACGCAGCCGACCTTCTTGCCCTGGCTGCGCAAATAGGTGACGACGGCCTCGACGTCATCGGTGACCGAACCCAGGCCCACCATCACTGTCTCGGCGTCGTCGCACATGAAGGTCTTGACCGGCGCGTACTCGCGGCCGGTGAGTTCGGCATATTCGGCCATCGCCTGGCGCACGAACCGGGGCACTTCGGCGGCGAAATGCGTGCGGTGGTCGGCGGCGCCGGCCTGGAAGTCGGGCTGGTTCTGCACGCCGCCGGTAAGGCCGGGATTGTTGACGTCGACCAGGGCCGGCACGCGCTGGCGGGTGCCTTTCTCGTGGGCGTTGACCCACTGGCGCCGCCACTGGCCGTGCAGCTCCTCGGGAATCCAGCCGAGTGTATCCCCGACGCGCGCGCCGTCGTTGTCCTTCTCGACCTGGTCGGCGTGGCCGTCGAGGTAGCTCTCGATCCGGCTGATGTCTTCCGGCGCGATGTCGTCCTTATGACGCACGAGATACTGCTTGAGCTGGAACACGCGGCCCTTGGCGCCGAACAGCAGCTCCTGCGCCACGCTCGGGCACGGGATGCGGCCGGCCGGGTCGCCGAGGTATTCCTTGAGCAGCTCCGGCTCGGGCATCAGGGCTTCGCTCAGCATGTGGCTGGTGGCGAAGCCGTCCATGGCGTTGGCGACCGGGATCAGCGACAGGGAGGCGGCACGGTAGGAGATCGCCGCCAGGTCGGCCGCTTCCTGCGCATTGGCGCCGAACAGGATCGTGTAGCCGGAGGAGAGCAGCGCATAGACGTCGTCGTGGCCGGCCATGACGTTGAGCGAATGCTTCGAGACCACGCGCGCCGCCACTTGCAGCACGAAGCCGCCGACCTTCTTGCCGACGGTGACGTAGTGGGACTCGAGGCCGTAAAGGATGCCCTGGCTCGACGAGGCGTTGGAGACGAACTGCCCGCCGGTGAGCGCCGCGCCCAACGCGCCGCTTTGCGCCGAGTGCTCGCCTTCCGGGCTGAAGAAGAACGGGTGCCGGCCCCAGACGTTCACGCCGCCGTCGGCGCGCAGCGCCTCATAGATTTCGGAAATTTCCGTCGACGGCGTGATCGGATAGCCGATGACACCGCCGCAGACATGGCCCATGACATGGGCGACGGCGCCGTTGCCGTGGATGACGCTGGGAACGCCGGGGTGCTTTGGCTGCTTCGCTTTTGCTTTCATAGTGCCGAATCCGTGTGTTGTCCCATGAGTCCAACGCTTGCCAAGGTTCCCGCCGCTGGTGCGGCATGGCCCTGGCGTCAGGCTCGATAATGTTTAGCGGGCACCCCGCCCGGTGCCTTGCGGGCGCCGATGGCGACGGCCATTCACGGGGTAGCCGGAGATCGATTCCGGCCTACGGGACGAACCGGCGGGGTGGGCCGATTCGAGTGACACGCCGAAGACACTGTTGTGACTTCCGCGCTCGTGACCCTACGGAGTATAGGGTTATTTCTGCGCAGCAACAAGTAATCTTATAAATTACATTCCAATGCTTTTTCATTTGTTGCTACAGAATGTTAGGCGCTACGTACCGTATTATGGAAAGGCATTTGGCCAGATGAAACGCAACTTATTGTGCAGTGCCGCACGCGACCATTAGTGCTTCGCTGAAAACCCCCTTATTGACGCCCCGCGGCGAAGTGTCTAACATTCGCGCCTCGGCAAATCCCCGATAGCTCAGTCGGTAGAGCGACGGACTGTTAATCCGCAGGTCCCAGGTTCGAGCCCTGGTCGGGGAGCCACCCAA
>CAYZLI010000154.1:3974-9199 GCA_964479195.1 uncultured Rhodocyclaceae bacterium | reverse complement strand
CTAGGACGCAAGCCGGAACACCGCCCGGGCTTCCCCCGTGACGCGGCCCGGCGCGTTGCGCAGTTCGCGCGCCAGGGCGGCCGGCGCGCCGTCCAGGTCTCCCGCATCGAGCACACCGAGCTGGAGCAATGCCTCGAAGGTCGCGAGGCCGGCCGCGCGGCTGTTGCCGTCGGCGATCTTGACGGCGATCCCGATCCCGCGCAGCCGCAGGCCGAGGGCCTGGACGCCCTCGGCGCCCCCTTTCGCCACCAGCTCGCCGGGCCGGCGCGTCATGAGAAAGCTGTCGTTGCGCCCGCTGCCGGCGACCAGGTATGGATGGCCGGTCATGGCGCGGAAGAGCCGGTCCAGTTCCGGCGCGAAAGGGCGGCCCCCGGGGCGGGCGGCGAGGCGGGCGTAGGCGCGCGCCAGGCAGTGCAGGGGCAGGGCGTAGGTGGGGGCGTCGCAGCCGTCGGTGGCGCCCACCAGCGCCGACTCGCCGACGCCCGCGCAGGCGGCGACGGCGCGGCGCACCTCGCGCTGCACGGGGCTGTCGGGGTTGAGGTACGCGGCGCAAGGGGCGCCGTGGTGGCGGCACCAGGCGAGAAAGCCCGTGTGCTTGCCGGAGCAGTTGTGGTGGAGCGGGCCGATGCCTTCGGGCGGCGCCGGATCGCCCGGAGCCAGGTGCAGCGGCGGATGCACGCCGCATTGCAGGTCGGCCGCCGTGCAGCCGATCCGCGCGAGCATACCGGCGACCCGGGAGACGTGCACGGCCTCGCCGGAGTGGCTGGCGCACAGGAGCGCCAAGTCGGCCTCGTCGAAGCCGAAGGCGTCGGCCGCGCCGCTCGCCACGGTGGGCAGCGCCTGGAAGGGCTTCAGCGCCGAGCGGGCGAAGACGACAGCGGCCGGGTCGCCGACGGCGTGGAGCACGTGCCCGTCGGCGTCCGCCACGACCAGCGCGCCCCAGTGCTCGGACTCCACGGCGCCGCCGCGCGTGATCTCCACCAGTTTTTCCCAGCGTCCCATGGCCACCAGCTTACGCGCTGCCGCGCCGCGCGAGCCAGATGCCCGCCAGCACCGCGGCGCCCCCCGCCCATTGCAGGCCGCCGAGCGCCTCGGCGAAGATGAGCCAGGCGAGAGCCGAGGCGACTACCGGCTGGGTGAGCAGGCCCACCGAGGAGAAGTTCACCGGCAGATGGGCCACCGCGTAGGTGATAAGGCTTTGCCCGGCGAACTGGCAGACCACCGCCAGTCCGGCGAGCACCAGCCAGCCGGTGCGGCTTGCCGGCAGGATTTGCTCGTTGGACGCCACCGCCAGCGGCAGCAGCGCAATCGCGCAGACGATGCCGCTCACCAGCATGATGCGCGCGGTGGCGTGGCGGCCGCGCGAGTGCTTGATGCTGAGCTGGTAGCCGGCGTAGAAGAAGGCGGTGACGATGCCCAGGATGTCGCCCAGCAGGGCGCGGGCATCGCCCGAGACTGTGGCCTGCACCAGCAGCGCCGCGCCGACCAGGGCGAGGGCGAGGCCCAGGAAGAACACGGGCTTCGCCCGTTCGCGGAACAGCACCCAGGCACCGAGCGTCACCAGCACCGGCGCGAGATTCACCAGGAAGGTCGAGTTGGCGATGCTGGTGAGCCGGATCGACCAGTGCCACACGGCCAGATCCCCGGCGAAGAACAGGCCGGCCAGGGCGAACGCCAGCAAGCCCCCACGCGCCGGCGGCGCGCCGTTGCCGCGGTTCTCGAGCGCAGTCCACAGGGCGACCAGGGGCAGTGCCAGCAGCACGCGCCAGAAGGCCGTGGCCACCGGCCCGACTTCCGACAGGCGCACCAGGATGGGCGCGAAGGCGATGCCCACGGCGCCGGCGAAAAGAGCGGCCAGGGCCGGACTGCGATGACGGTCGTGAGGGCGCGGCACGCTGTTCCTTGTTCTCGATGGTGTGCGGGAACAGCAGCTTATCTCAAGGGGTCGGCCCGGGCAGTAAAATACCGGCATGGCTGCCCCCGCTTTCGTCCATCTGCGCCTGCACAGCGAATACTCCATCGCCGACGGCATGGTCCGCCTGGACGAGGCCGTGGCCCGGGCGGTGGCCGACGGCATGCCGGCGCTGGCCTTGACCGATCTGGCCAACCTGTTCGGCATGGTCAAGTTCTACGGCGCGGCCCGCGGCAAGGGCCTCAAGCCCATCGTCGGCTGCGACGCCTGGGTCGCGCCTGCGGGCTCGGGACCGGCCCCCGCCGGGGAGGATCGCGGTTCCCGGCTGCTCCTCCTGGCGAAGAACCCGGCGGGCTACCTGCGCCTGTGCGAGCTCCTCACCCGGGCCTATCTCAGCGCCCGCCACCGCGGCCGGGCGGAAATACCCCGCGCGGCCCTGGCCGAAGGCGACAACGGCGGCCTCATCGCCCTGTCCGGCGCGGCCTGCGGCGACGTGGGCCAGGCCCTGTTGGCGGGCAACGGGGCCGCGGCCGAAAAGGCGGCGCGGGAGTGGGCGGCGCTCTTCCCCGGCAGCTTCTACTTGGAACTGCAGCGCTACGGCCAGCCCCAGGCGGAGCCCCTCGTCGCCGCCAGCGTGCGGCTGGCGACGAAGCTCGACCTGCCGGTGGTGGCCACCCACCCGGTGCAGTTCCTGGACCGCGAGGACTTCAAGGCCCACGAGGCGCGGGTGTGCATCGCCGAGGGCTATGTCCTGGCCGATGCCCGCCGCCCCAAGGCCTTCACCGAGGAGCAGTATTTCAAATCCCAGGCGGAGATGCAGGCCCTCTTCGCCGACCTGCCGGAGGCGCTGGAAAACTCGGTGCAGATCGCCCGGCGCTGCAGCCTCTCCGTCGAGCTGGGCAAGAACAAGCTGCCCCTGTTCCCCACCCCGGAAGGCGTCACCCTCGACGCGTTCCTGGCGAACGAGGCGGCGAAGGGCCTGGAGCAGCGCCTCATCCAGCTCTTTCCCGATCCGGCGCAGCGCGGGCAGAAGCGCCCGGAGTACGCGGCGCGCCTGGAGTTCGAGATCAAGACCATCCTGCAGATGGGCTTTCCGGGCTACTTCCTCATCGTCGCCGACTTCATCAACTGGGCCAAGCACAACGGCGTGCCGGTGGGCCCCGGGCGCGGCTCGGGCGCCGGCTCCCTGGTGGCCTACAGCCTGGGCATCACCGACCTGGACCCGCTGCGCTATGACCTGCTGTTCGAGCGCTTCCTCAACCCCGAGCGGGTGTCCATGCCCGACTTCGACGTGGACTTCTGCCAGGACGGGCGCGACCGGGTCATCGATTACGTGAAGCGCAACTACGGCGGCCACGCCGTCTCGCAGATCGCCACCTTCGGCACCATGGCCGCCAAGGCGGTGATCCGCGACGTGGGCCGGGTGCTCGATCTGGGCTTCAACTTCGTGGACCAGTTCGCCAAGCTCATCCCCAACGAGCTGGGCATCACGCTTGCCGAGGCGCGGGAGAAAGAGCCGCAGATCGACGCCCGGGCCGAGCAGGAAGAGGAAATCCGCGAGCTGCTGGCCCTGGCCGAGAAGCTGGAGGGCCTCACCCGCAACGTGGGCATGCACGCGGGGGGCGTGCTCATCGCGCCGGGCAAGCTCACCGACTTCTGCCCGCTCTATTCCGCCGCCGGCGCCGAGTCCGCGGTGAGCCAGTTCGACAAGGACGACGTCGAGAAGGTCGGCTTGGTGAAGTTCGACTTCCTCGGCCTGCGCACCCTCACCATCCTGGCCGAGGCGGTGGCGTTCGTGCGCACGCTCAACCCGGAGAGGGCGGACTTCCGGCTGGAGGACCTGCCCCTGGACGACCCGGCGGTGTACAAGCTCTTCGCCGACGGCAACACCACCGCCGTGTTCCAGTCGGAATCGCGCTCGGCGAAGGATCTGGAGCGGCGCCTCAAGGGCGACTGCTTCGAGGACATCATCGCGCTGATGGCCTTGAACCGCCCCGGCCCGCTGGGTTCCGGCATGGTGGACGATTTCATCAACCGCAAGCACGGCCGCGCCAGGGCGGAGTATTTCCATCCCGACCTGGAGCCCGTACTCAAGCCCACCTACGGCGTCATCGTGTATCAGGAGCAGGTGATGCTGGTGGCCCAGGTGCTCGCGGGCTACAGCCTGGGCGGCGCGGACCTCCTGCGCCGGGCCATGGGCAAGAAGAAAGCGGAGGAGATGGCCCAGCAGCGCGCCATCTTCCTGGAAGGGGCGACGAAACGCGGCGTCGCCGGGAAGCTCGCCGAACAGCTCTTCGACCTCATGGAGAAGTTCGCCGAGTACGGCTTCAACAAGTCGCACTCGGCCGCCTATGCGCTGGTGGCCTACCAGACGGCCTGGCTGAAGGCGCACCACCCGGCGGAGTTCATGGCGGCCACGCTCTCCTCCGAAATGGCCGACACGGACAAGGTGCAGCTCTTCTGGAACGACTGCCTGCAGAACGGGCTGGCCTTCCTGCCGCCGGACATCAACCGCAGCCTCTACCGCTTCACGCCCGTGGACGCGAAGACCATCCGCTATGGCCTCGGCGCCATCAAGGGCACGGGGGAGTCGGCCATCGGCGCCATCCTGCGCGCGCGGGAGAGCGGCGGCGACTTCAAGGACCTCTTCGACTTCTGCCGGCGCATCGACAAGCGCGTGGTGAACCGCCGCGTCATCGAGGCCCTGGTGCGCGCCGGCGCCTTCGATGCGCTGGACCCTTCGACAGGCTCAGGACAGGCTCACCGCCACCGCCTGCTCGCCTCGGTGGGCGTGGCGCTGGAAGCCGCGGAGCAGGCGGAGCGCGATGCCCTGCAGGTGGGGCTGTTCGACATGGGCGGGGCGGCGAGCCAGGGCGTGCAGTTGATCCAGGTGCCGCCCTGGAGCGAGCGCGAGCGCCTGTTGAACGAGAAGCAGGCCCTGGGCTTCTTCCTCTCAGGGCATCCCTACAACGAATACCGCAAGGAGCTCTCCGCTTTCGTGCGCCGGCCCCTGGCGAACCTGGAGCCCGGCAAGGAATCGACCCTGCTGGCGGGGGTGGTGCTCGCCACCCGTACCCAGATGACCCGCCGCGGCAAGATGATCTTCGTGGTGCTGGACGACGGCACCATGAGCCGCGAGGTGGCGGTCTTCAACGAGGTCTTCGAGGCCGAGCGCCAGAAGATCGCCGTGGACGAAGTACTGGTGGTGGAAGGCAAGGTGAGCAACGACGACTTCAGCGGCGGCCTGCGCGTGGTGGCCGACAAGCTCATGACCCTGGGGGAGGCGCGCGGGCGCTACGCCAAGGCCCTGCGC
>CAYZLI010000154.1:1432-3874 GCA_964479195.1 uncultured Rhodocyclaceae bacterium | reverse complement strand
GCCTGGCGCGTGCGCCTGGACGACGAGCTGCTCACCGGCCTGCAGCAGTGGCTCAAGGCGGAGAACGTCGAGGTGGTGTACCAGTAGCCCCCGGCGGCGGCTAGCCGGCGAGTAGTTTCCGCATCAGCTCCGTGCGGCTGCGCGTCTCCAGCTTGTCGTGGATATTCTGGAGATGGCTGATGACCGTGCGCTCGCTCAGCCCCAGCTTTTCCGCGATCGCCCCATAGGATTTCTCCTCCGCCAGCGCCAGGCAGATTTCCTTCTGGCGCGGCGACAGGGGCATATCCGCCAGGCGGCGGGCGAGACTCAGCGGCAGCGGCTCCTGCCGCTGCACCGTGACGCCGATCAGGGCCTCCCCGTCGCGCCGGCCCGGGTCCAGCCAGTAGGCCCGCAGGGTGAACGACCCCCATGCGTTGCGGATGCGGCGCATGGGAACCTTGGCGGCGTCCCGGTCATGAAACACGCCCACCAGATCCTCATACAGGCGCTTGATCAGGGTGCTGGCTTCCTCTTCGTGCGGGCGTCGCCCTATGGTCCGGGCCGATATCACCGGATGGCTCGCATAGAACAACAAAGCGCGGGCTGACGGGCTGATGTGCTGGATTTCTCCGTTGGTCTTCAGGATCGCCAATCCGGAGTCCTCCGTGTCCTGCCAGGGGCCGTCGAAGGGCGTGGTGGCGGCGCAGGCATGGGCCAGGTAGGGGGCCAGCCGTTCGAGAACTTGTTCTTCGTCGGGCGTGAAGGGCGTTTGGTTCTTGTCGCGGCTGACCAGCAGCGCTCCCAGGGAGCGCGGTCCTTCGCGGACCATCACGAAGCGGCAATCCCACATCCGCATCGGTCGCCAGCAGAGGTTGTAGAAATCGTGCCGCTCGAACTCGCGGCGGCTGATCTTGATCAGCCGTTCCGCGGGGCTGAAGGTGGGTAGCACCGAGAGGGCCTCGGGCAGCGTCATGAGAACCTCTTGCTCGCGCCCGGTTCGGTGAAACTCGACCACGTATTCCAGAATAATTTCAAGGTCGCCGTCCCCCTCCCAGTAGTAATTGGCGATCTCCCGGTTCTCGTCGGCCCAGTAGAAGCCGCAATAGGAGTAGGGGACCAGCTCCCGCAGGCTCTTGAAGAGCGTGGGCATGAGCACCGTGCTCTCGACGCCCAGAGAACACAGTTGCTTGAAATGCGCTTCCGCCTTGCGCAGCGCTGACGCTCCCATTCGCTTCCCCGCCCTTAGTAACTTCTTAGGATATTTTTCGCCGCAAGTTCCCATGACAATAGCCAGTCCATGGGCAACAGGCAAGCGACATCCCCCGGCAGAAGCACCGTGTCCGCACCCGGCACCGCCTTGCGGCCGGCCGCCTGGGCCGTCCTGCTGGCCTTCTGCTCCACCGCCGGCGCCAACCCGACGGGGGGGAGTGTGGCCGCCGGCTCGGCCCAATTCCAGACCTCGGGCAATACGCTCACGGTCACCAACGCCCCGGGCGCCATCATCAACTGGCCGCGGTTTTCCATCGGCGCCGGGGAGACCACCCGCTTCGTGCAGCAATCGGCCTCCAGCGCCGTGCTGAACCGCGTCGTGGGGGGTGATCCCTCCGGCATCCTGGGCACCCTCAACTCCAACGGCCGCGTCTTCCTGGTCAATCCCCACGGCATCGTCTTCGGCCAGGGGGCGGTGATCGACACGGCGGGCTTCGTCGCTTCGACCCTGAACGTCGCCGACCGGGACTTCCTGGACGGCCGGCTGCGCTTCGCGGGCGGCGGCGGGACGTTGCGCAACGAGGGGACGATCCGCGCGGGCGGGGACATTTTCCTCGTGGGTCCGCGGATCGAGAACACGGGGCTGCTCGTGAGCGATGCGGGCAGCGTTGTGCTCGCCGCGGGAAGAACCGTTACCATCACCGGCCCGGACGCCCAGGGCGTGCAGTTCGCCCTTCAGGCGCCGGAGGATGCGGCCCTCAATCTGGGCGCCATCGAGGCGAGGAACGCGGTGGGGCTTTTCGCCGGCACCCTCAGGCATTCCGGCGACATCCGCGCCACGGGCGCCGGGGTGGACGGGGCGGGCCGGCTAATCCTCTCCGCCCAGGGCGACGCCATCGTGGAAGGGAACGCCACCCTCTCCGCCGACAACGCCGCCGGCCGCGGCGGGTCGGTGCAAATCCTGGGCGAGCGGGTCGGCCTGCTCGACCATGCGAAAGTCAGCGCCTCCGGGACGGCGGGCGGCGGCGAGATCCTCATCGGCGGCGACTACCAGGGCAGGAACTCCGCGTTGCGCAACGCCCAGGCCACCTACGTGGGGCCCGATGTCGTCATCCGCGCCGACGCCGCCCCCATCCCCCTCGCCCCCTCAGGGGGAGAGGGCTGGGGTGAGGGGGTGGTCGGCAACGGCGGCAAGGTCATCGTCTGGTCGGACGAAGCCACCCGCGCCTACGGCACCATCAGCGCCCGTGGCGG
>CAYZLI010000154.1:0-1332 GCA_964479195.1 uncultured Rhodocyclaceae bacterium | reverse complement strand
CGACCAGCTCAATGCCGGCACCAGCGTCACCATCAGCACCGGCACCGCCGGCGCCAACAGCGAGGCCGGCAGCTTTTCCATGGCCAACGGCATCAGCAAGACCGCCGGCGGCGACGCCACCCTGACGCTGAACGCCCACAACAGCATCTACATGGCCTCGGTCGTATCCACGGCCGGCAAGCTCAACATGGTGCTCAACCCCGATTCGGACGGTAATGGTTCGGGGGGTGTCTCCCTCAACAACGGCGCTCTGCTGGACGCCAACGGCGGCACCATAAACGTGACCAGCGGCTACCTCACCGTCTGGGGCAACCTCGTTTCGGCGCTCATCAGGAATTCCACGGCCACCGCCCCGTCCTTCACTCTCGGTGGAGGCGCCACCCTGGAATTACAGGACGCCACGCTCACCGTCAGCAACACCTTCGACTGGGGCGTCGGCACCCTGAGCACGCCCGGCGCCGGCAGCACGACGGTGGCCGCGGGCGGGACGCTCAACATCCAGGGCGGCGGCACCCTGGGGGGAGGCCACGTCCTGAACAACAACGGCACCGCCAACTGGACCTGGGCGGCCTGTGGCGCCTACTGCCTGGCCGTGAATGGGACGTTCAACAACGCCGGCACCATGGACATCACCGCGGACGGGGGACTGTTCGACGGCACCGGCACGTTCAACAACAGCGGCACCTTCCGCAAGAGCGCGGGCGCCGGCACGGCGCAAGTCTCCGACCCGGCCTTCATCAACACGGGCACCCTCGAGGTGGGCAGCGGCACCCTGGATTTCGCCAATGGCAGCCAGCTCACCATCAACGGCGGCACTGTCACGGTGGCCACCGGGGCGCAACTCTCCTCGGCCAGCGCCATCACCCTCGCCGGCGGCAGCCTGACCGGCGCCGGCACCGTGAGCGCGAACGTGAACAACACGGGCGGCACGGTCGCACCCGGGTCCGGGATCGGCACCCTCACCATCGGCGGCAACTACACCCAGGGCGCGGGCGGCGCCCTCAGCGTGGAGCTGGGCGGCACGGGCGCGGGCCAGTCCGACGCGCTGGCGGTGACGGGCAACGTGACCCTGGACGGGACGCTCAACGCCAGCCTCTCCGGGGGCTATTCGCCGGCCGACGGGGACGCCATCGCCATCCTCACCCTGGGCGGCGCGGCGGCGGGTACCTTCGCCACGGTGAACGCGCCCGCCAACTTCAACGTGGGCTACAGCCTGTTTGCCGGCGAAGCGGCGCGGCTGCAATACGTGGCCCCGGCGGGCGGCGGTTCCGAGGAGCCCAGCGGCCCGGTCGCCAAATATTTCGACAACGGCGCCGGCAGCTTCGATTGGGG
>CAYZLI010000153.1:6117-9424 GCA_964479195.1 uncultured Rhodocyclaceae bacterium | reverse complement strand
CGGCAGTCAGCCGCTGTTGCGCAACCCGGCCGCAATGCCGTTGATGGTCATGTGGATGCCGCGCTTGACGCGCTCGTCGCCGCTGTTGGAGGGGCCGGCGCGGTGGCACTTGAGGAGCTCGATCTGCAGGTGGTTGAGCGGGTCCATGTAGGGGAAGCGGTTGCGGATGGAGCGGGCGAGCAGCGGGTTGCCCTCCAGCAGCGCTTTCTGCCCGGTGATCTTCAGCAGGGCCGCGATGGCGCTTTCCCACTCGGCGCGCAGGCGCGGGAAGATGGCCTCGCGCAGCTTCTTGTCCGAAACCAGTTCCGAGTAGCGGGAGGCGATGGCGATGTCGCTCTTGGCCAGCACCATGTCCATGTTGGAGAGGAGCGTTGCGAAGAAGGGCCACTCCCGGTGCATCTCCTGCAACAGCTTGAGGCGCTTGCGCGGTGCCTCGGCGGTCCAGGCCTCCACCGCGGCGCCGAAGCCGTACCAGCCCGGCAGCATGAGCCGGCACTGGGCCCAGCTGAACACCCAGGGAATGGCGCGCAGGTCCTCGATGCGCGTGGACTTCTTGCGCGAAGCCGGGCGGCTGCCGATGTTCAGCTCGGCGATCTCGGCGATCACCGTGGCCTCCCGGAAGTAGTGCTCGAACCCGGGCGTCTCGTACACCAGGTCGCGATAGGCGGCGAAGGCGTGGGCGGAGAGCGCCTCGATGGCCTCGAGGAACTCGGCACGGGGCGCGGCGCCGCGGCCCTTGCCGAGGAGCGTGGCCTCCAGGGTGGCGGCGGCGAGGATCTCCAGGTTGCGCCGGCCGACTTCCGGGTTGGAGTACTTCGAGGCGATCACCTCGCCCTGCTCGGTGATGCGGATCTGGCCCTGCACGGCGCCCTCCGGCTGGGCCAGGATGGCCTGGTAGGAGGGGCCGCCGCCGCGGCCCACGGAGCCGCCGCGGCCGTGGAACAGGCGCAGCTTCACGCCGTGCCGGCGGAACACCTCGGCCAGGGCGATCTCCGCCTTGTACAGCTCCCAGCCGGAGGTGAGGAAGCCGCCGTCCTTGTTGCTGTCCGAATAGCCCAGCATGATTTCCTGCATGCCGCCGCGGGACTCCAGCAGGCGGCGGTAGGCCGGCAGGGCGAGCAGACTATCCAGGACCGCGCCGCAGGCGCGCAGGTCGCCGATGGTCTCGAAGAGCGGAATGATGTTCACCGCCAGCCGCCCTTCGCGCGGGCGCAGCAGCCCCGCCTCTTTGAGCAGCAGGGCCGCCTCCAGGATGTCGGACACGCCGTCGGTCTTGGAGATGATGTAGTTGGGCACCGCGGCCGCCCCGTAGCGCCCGTGCATGTCCGCCGCCGTGCGCAGGATGGCCAGCTCGGAGGCCGTCTCGGCGGAATAGCTGAGGTGGCTTGAGGCGAGGGGGCGGGGTGTGGCCAGCTCGTCGAGCAGCAGGCCGATGCGCGCCGGCTCGTCGAGCCGCGCGTAGTCGATGCCCGGTTGCGCTGCCTCGAAGAGCTCGGCTGCCACCCGCTCGTGCACGTCGGAGTTCTGGCGCAGGTCCGCCGGGGCCAGGTGGAAGCCGAAGACATCCACGGCGCGGCGCAGCCGCCGCAGCCGCCCGCGGGTGAGCAGGCGCGAGCCGTGGGCGGCGAGCGAGGCGTGGATGACGTCGAGATCCGCCTTGAGCTCGGCCGCGTCCCCGTAGGGCGGCGCTTCGCCCACGGCGTGGCGCGGCGCCTCGAACTGGTCCAGGGCCCGGGCCGTGGCGGCGAGCCGTGCGTAGATGCCGGTCAGCGCCCGCCGGTAGGGCTCGTCGCTGCGGTGGGGGGAGGCGTCCGGCGAGCGCCCGGCGAGCCCCGCCAGTTCCGGCGAGACCTCCACCAGCAGGCTGGCGAGCGAGAGCTCGGCGCCGAGCTGGTGCAGCTCTTCCAGGTAGAAGTTGAGGGCCCGGGTGGATCCCAGGCGCAAGGCGGTGCGCAGCACTTCGGCGGTGACGAAGGGGTTGCCGTCCCGGTCGCCGCCGATCCAGGTGCCGATTTTCAGGAAGGAGGGCAGTTCCGCCGCCAGCCCGGCGGGGTCGCGGCGGGCGAGCTCGTCCTCCAGCTCGGCGTAGAAGCGCGGCAGCTCGCGCAGGAAGGTGTGGTCGTAGTAGGACAGGGCGTTGTTGATCTCGTCCACCACCGACAGGCGCGACCAGCGCAGCATGCGCGTCTGCCAGAGGGTGAGCACGGCGCGGCGCAGGCTCTCGTCGAGGGCGGCGCGCTCCTCCGGGGTGAGCTGCATGCGGTCGCGCCGGTCGAGGAGCGCCGCCACCTTCATCTCGCCGTCGAGGATGCTCTTCCTTTGCACCTCGGTGGGATGGGCGGTGAGCACCGGCACGACCAGGGCATCCTTGAAGAAGCGCGCCAGCTCGGCCCGCGGGATGCCGGCCAGGCGCGCCCGCTCCAGGGCGTAGGCCATGCTGCCCTCGCGCGGGGCCGAGCCGGCGAGTGCGTGGGCGCGGCTGCGGCGAATGTGGTGCTGGTCCTCGGCGATGTTGGCCAGGTGGGAGAAATAGCTGAAGGCCCGCACCACCTGGGTGGTCTGCTCCGGCGGCAGGCCGTTCAAGAGGGCTTTCAGTTCCCGGCGCGCTCCCTGATCCTCGTCCCGGTGAAAGCGGATCGCCGTCTGGCGCACGCGCTCGATCAGGGTGAAGGCGGCCTCGCCCTCCTGGCTGCGCAGGGTGTCGCCGAGGATGCGCCCGAGCAGGCGAATGTCCTCCCGCAGCGGCAGGTCCTTGTCCTGCCGCGCGCCTTTTCGCGGCCTGCCCTTCTCCTGCCGCGCGCTACTCCGCGGCACGATCTTCCTCCTGCCGTGCGCTACCATGCGGCACGATTTCCCTCCTGCCGCTGGCACTGTTCCCCCAGTTTCATCTTGCGGTTCTTCCTTGCTTGGCGAGCGCTTCTTCGAGCGCCCTTTCGACGTAGGTGCCGTAGAAATCCGCGGTGCGGAAGCCGACGATCGGCTCCGCCAGCCGGGCGCCCCCCGGCCCGTAGACCGCCAGGGTGGGCGTCACCTTGGCGCCCTCGGCCCGGGCAAAGCGGCGGTGCGTCGTCTTGCGGCCAGCGAAATCCGCAAGCGGCGCGTCGCTGTCCAGGTCCACCTGCCGGATCAGCACGCGGCCCTGCCAGGCCGGGTCGTTCTGCAGGGGGATAAGGACCTCCCGCCGGGCGCGCTCGCACCAGCGGCAGTCGGCCTGGCTGTAGAGCACCAGCACCACCGCCGGCCCCGCCTCCCGGGCTTCGACGGACAGGTCCCGCGCGAGAGGGATTGCGCCGGCTACGATGCCCGG
>CAYZLI010000153.1:0-6017 GCA_964479195.1 uncultured Rhodocyclaceae bacterium | reverse complement strand
CCCGGCGCCAAGCGGATCTCGCCGGAAGGGGCCCCCGGGGCCGGCGGAACTCCGCCGACGGCGGCGTCGGGCGCCCCCGGCAGCCATGCTAAAATCAGCGCCATGGCGCCCAGCCAGCGTCGCATTGCTTTCATTCGAGATCCCGGACCGTGAGCAGCTTTCCCCAGCCCCAGCGTATTGTCATCGCCACCCGCGAGTCCCGCCTCGCCCTCTGGCAGGCGGAGCACGTGCGCGACCGCCTGCGGGCATTATACCCGGGGTGTTCCGTCGAGCTCCTCGGCATGACCACGCGCGGGGACAAGATCCTCGATCGCCCGCTCGCCAAGGTGGGCGGCAAGGGGCTCTTCGTCAAGGAACTGGAGACGGCGCTCCTCGACGGCGCGGCCGACCTCGCCGTGCACTCCATGAAGGACGTGCCCATGGTGCTCGAGCCGGAATTCACCCTGGTCGCCATTTCCGAGCGGGAGAACCCCCTCGATGCCTTCGTTTCGAATAAGTACGCCGCCCTGGCGGACATCCCGCCGCGGGGTGTGGTGGGCACGTCCAGCCTGCGCCGCGAGGCGCAATTGCACGCCCGCTTCCCGCATCTCGCCGTCGCCAGCCTGCGCGGCAACCTGGACACCCGGCTGCGCAAGCTCGATGCCGGGGACTACGACGCCATCATTCTCGCCGCCGCCGGCCTGACGCGCCTCGGCCTGGCCGCGCGCATCCGCGTCGTGCTGCCTGCCGAGCTTTCGCTGCCGGCGGCGGGGCAGGGCGCGCTGGGCATCGAAGCCCTGGCCGCACGGCCCGAGGTCGCCCGCTGGGTGGCGCCCCTCAACGATGCCGCCGCCTCGGCCTGCGTGCGCGCCGAGCGGGCCGTGTCGCGAGCGCTCGCGGGCAGTTGCGACGTGCCCCTGGGCGCTTACGCCGAGATGCAGGGGGGGCAGTTGCGCCTGCGCGGCTTCGTCGCCAGTCCGGACGGGACACGCATGGCCAGCGCGGAACTCGCCGGCCGGCCGGAGGACCCGGAGGCCCTGGGCAACGCCCTGGCCGCGGAGCTGCGCGGGCACGGCGCCGACGCGATCCTCGCCGCCCTGTCCCCATGAGCGGCGCGGGTGCCGCCGAAGCCGCTCGACCCTTCGCCGGACGGTACATCGTGGTCACCCGCCCGGCCGCCCAGGCGGCGGCGCTGGTCGCTGCCATCGAGCGGAGCGGCGGCACGGCGGTGTTGTTTCCGGTGCTGGAAATCCGCGACGTGGAGGACAAGGGGCCGCTGCTGGCCGTGGCGGACCGGCTGGAGGAGTTCGACCTCGCCGTCTTCGTCAGTCCCAACGCGGTGGACAAGGCCCTCGGCGCCGTCGCGGCGCGGCGCCCCTGGCCCCCCGGGCTGCGGGCGGCGGCCATGGGCGAGACCAGCGCGCGGGAGCTGGCGCGCCACGGCGTGCGCGACGTGCTGCTGCCCCAGGGCCGCTCCGACAGCGAAGCGCTGCTGGCGCACGCCGAGCTGCAGGCGGAGAGCGTGCGGGGCAAGCGGATCGTGATCTTTCGCGGCGACGCCGGGCGCGAGCTGCTGGGCGAGACCCTGGCGGCACGGGGTGCGCAGGTGCAATTCGTCGCCTGTTACCGGCGCGGCCGGCCCCAGGCCGATGCCCGGCCCCTGCGGGAGCTGGCGGCGCGGGGCGATCTGTCGGCGCTGACGGTGACCAGCAGCGAGGGGCTGCGCAACCTGGTGGACATGGCCGGCGGCGCGCCGTGGCTGCTGCAGGTGCCGCTCTTCCTGCCCCACGAGCGCATCGCCGAGGAGGCGCGACGCCTCGGTTTCCGGGAGGTGGTCCGCACGGGGGCCGGGGACGAAGGGCTGCTGGCGGGACTGATCGCGTATTTCACTAGTAGGGCGCAATAGCGAAGCGTAATGCGCCGGATGGGGCCGGCGCATTACGGCCTGCGGCCTAATGCGCCCTACGGCTAGAGGACGGAAAACAGAATAATGGACGGGGGCGATATCCAGACGGCGCCGGCGAAGACCTCGCGCCTGAAAACGGCACTGGCGGTGCTGCGCCGACCCGCGGTGGCGATCGCGCTGCTGGCCGCGGTACTGCTCGTCGGCCAGTGGATCGAGATGCGCCTGCGCATCGGCGAGCTGCACGAGGAATTGGCGCGGCGCCTGGCCGAGGGCGACACGCTGGCCAAGGAGAGCCGGGCGCTCGCCCGGCAGAACCACGAGACGTCAGCCGCGCTGCAGGCCAAGCTCGGCGCCCTGGAGGCGAAGCTGGCGGAGTCCCAGAGCCAGCAGGTGGCCCTGGAGGCCATGTACCAGGAGCTCACGCGCAACCGCGAGGAGCGCCTGCTCGCCGAGATCGAACAGGCACTCAACACCGCCGCCCAGCAACTGCAGCTCGCCGGCAACGTGGAGGCGGCGCTCATCGCCCTGCAGGGGGCGGACGCGCGCCTGGCCGCGGCCGGCCGCGCCCAGTTCCTGCCCCTGCGCAAGGTGATCGCCCGGGACATCGAACGCCTCAAGGCCCTGCCCCTGGCCGACGTGCCGGGCCTTGCCCTCAAGCTGGAGAGCGTGGCCGCCGCCGTGGACGCGCTGCCGCTCGCCTTCGAGGCCAAGCCCCGGGCCGAGGCGCCGGCACGGCCTACGGCGCCTGCCCCGCTCGGCTTCTGGGAAAAGTTGGCGGGCGAGCTCTGGGCCGAGCTGAGGGGCTTGGTGCGCATCGAGCGGCTGGACCGGCCCGATCCGGCGCTGCTCTCGCCCAGCCACGCCTTCTTCCTGCGGGAAAACCTCAAGCTGCGCCTGGTCAACGCCCGCCTGGCTCTGTTGCAGCGCGACGGCAGGAGCTTTCGCCAGGACGTGAAGCAGGCCCAGGCCTGGGTCGAGCATTACTTCGATACGCGGGCCAAGCCGGTGCAAGGGGCCCTGGCCACCTTGAAGCAGCTTGCCGGGGCCGACATCGCCCTGGAACTGCCCACGTTGAACGAGAGCCTCGCCACCCTGCGCAACTTCAAGGTGGCGCGGGATTCAGCGACCATCTCCCCGCGAGGGGGGCGCTAAGGGATGCGCACGCTGCTCTGGCTGCTGGCCCTCTTCGCCCTGGCGGTGGGCATTTCGTTCGCCGCCGGCTACAACGACGGCTATGTGCTGCTGGTGCTGCCGCCCTGGCGCGTCGAGGTGTCGCTCAATTTCTTCATCGTGGCGCTGGCGGCGGGCTTCGCCCTGCTCTACGGCCTGATGCGCACGGTGATCAATACCCTGCGTCTGCCCCAGGCGGTGCGCGCCTGGCGTGCAGGCAAGCGTCGCGACAAGGCCGTGCGCGCCCTGCGCGAGGCCGTGCAGCGGCTCTTCGAGGGTCGCTACGGCCAGGCCCTGAAGAGCGCGGCGATCGCCTTCGGCGCCGGCGAGGCGCCGGGTCTCGCGGCCCTGGTGGCGGCGCGGGCGGCCCACGGCCTGCGCGACGGCGAACGGGAGGAGGAGTGGCTGCGCCGTGCCGCCGAGCATGATGCCGAGGCCCGCGCGGCGCGGCTCATGACCGAGGCGGAACTGCACGTCCGGGCGCGCCGCTTCGAGGCGGCGGCCGAGGCGCTGGCGGCCCTGCAGGAGGGCGGCCAGCGGCACGTGGCCGCCCTGCGCCTGGGGCTGCGCGCCTATCGCCAGCTCGGCCGCTGGGACGATGTCCTGCGCGTGGCGCGCCAATTGGAGAAGCACCGCGGGCTCACCGCCGAGATGGCAGCTCCGCTCAAGCTGCGCGCCCACCTGGAGAACCTGCGCGCCCGCGCGGGCGACGCCAGGGCCCTGCTCGCCTACTGGCAGTCCGCGCCCGCCGCGGAGCGGCGCGCGGTGCGCTTTGCCGCCGCCGCCGCCCGGGCGCTGATCGGCGCCGGCGAGTCCGCCGCCGCCCAGCGGCTCATCGAGTCCCAGCTCGAGAACGAGTGGGATTCCGAGCTGGCGGAACTCATTGCCGCCTGCCGCGGCGGCGACAGCCTGGCGCGCATCGCCAAGGCGGAGAAATGGCTGGAACGGCAGCCCAACGACGCGCGCCTGCTGCTGGCCCTCGGACGCCTCTGCCGCGAGCAGCAGTTGTGGGGCAAGGCGCAGAGCTATTTCGAGGCCTCGCTGGCCGTGCAGCCGAGCCAGGACGCCTATGCGGAGCTGGCGACCCTGCTCGACCAGCTCGATCGAGGCGCGGAAGCCAACCGCATCTACCGCGCCGCGGCCGCGCTGTGCATGAAGGAAGAGTCGAGCGTATCTGCATGAACCGTTCGTGCTGAGCTTGTCGAAGCCCGTGTGGCCTTCGACAAGCTCAGGCCGAACGGCAGTTATTTCCGGGACAACAGGGTCAGCCTACGCCCAGTCCCGCGGCCTCAGGAACTCCGCGTAAAGTGCGCCCTCGGCGCTGCCCGGCTCGGGCTGCCAGTCGTAGCGCCACTTCACCACGGGCGGCAGTGACATCAGAATCGACTCGGTGCGTCCGCCCGACTGCAGACCGAAGAGTGTGCCCCGGTCGAACACCAGGTTGAACTCCACGTAGCGGCCGCGGCGGTAGGCCTGGAAGTCGCGTTCGCGTTCGCCGTAGGCTGAATCGCGGCGGCGCCCGACGATGGGCAGGTAAGCGGGCAGGAAGGCATCGCCGACCGCTTTCGTCAGGGCGAAGCAGCGCTCGAAGCCCCCTTCGTTGAGATCATCGAAGAACACGCCACCCACGCCGCGCGGTTCGTTGCGGTGCTTGAGGAAGAAATACTCGTCGCACCACTTCTTGTAGCGGGGATGCACGTCCGGGCCGAAGGGGGCCAGCGCCGCCTTGCACGCGGCGTGGAAGTGGCGGCAGTCCTCCGCAAAGCCGTAGTAGGGCGTCAGGTCCATGCCGCCGCCGAACCACCAGACGTCCTCGGCGCCCTCCTTCCGTGCGAGGAAGCAGCGCACGTTCATGTGCGCCGTCGGGCAGTAGGGATTGCGCGGATGCAGCACCAGCGACACGCCCATCGCCTCCCAGGCGCGCCCGGCCAGTTCGGGCCGCTCCGCCGTGGCCGAGGGGGGCAGGCCGGTGCCCGTCACGTGGGAGAAATTGACGCCGCCGCGCTCGAAGAAGTCGCCCTCTTCGATGAGGCGCGTGATGCCGCCGCCGGCGACGGGCCGCCCCGAGCCGGCGGCATCGTTTTCCTGCGAGCGCAGCGAGCCGCTGTCACCCCCTTCCGCGGGAAGGGGGGCGGGGGGTTGGCCCTGGCTTGCGCCCTCCGGGCGCTGCCATGAGTCGGTGCGGAACGGCTTGCCGTCGAAAGTCTCCAGCGCGGCGACGATGCGCTGCTGCAGGCCGATGAAATAGTCGCGGACCTTGGAAGCGTTCATTCCGAATACCTCGTTGCGCCGGGGTGAACCGCCAGTCGCAGGCTCAGCGCTTCAGGGCGCGGTGGCCGATGTCCCGCCGCATCTGCATACCCTCGAAGCGAATCTGCCCGGCCACTTCGTAGGCACGCTTCTGGGCCATCTTTACCGTGTCGCCCAGGGCGGTGATGCACAGCACGCGCCCGCCGGCGGTGACCACGTCCTTCCCCTGCAGGGCGGTGCCGGCGTGGAAGACGTGGCAGTCCTCGCCGGCCGGCGGCAGCCCGGTGATGGCGTCGCCCTTGCGCGGCGCATCGGGATAGCCGGCCGCGGCCATCACCACGCCGAGGGCGACACGGCGGTCCCACTCGGCTTCGATCTGGCCCAGCCGGCCGTGGACGGCGGCCTCGACGAGATCGACCAGATCGCTCTTTAGACGCAGCATGATGGGCTGGGTTTCCGGATCGCCCATGCGGCAGTTGAATTCGAGCACCTTGATGGAGCCGTCCGGGGAGACCATCAGGCCGGCGTAGAGGAAGCCGGTGTAGGGCAGCCCGTCCTCCGCCATGCCGTGCAGGGTCGGCGTGATCACCTCGCGCATGGCGCGGGCATGCACCTGGGGCGTGACGACGGGGGCGGGCGAATAGGCGCCCATGCCGCCGGTGTTGGGGCCCTGGTCGCCGTCCTTGAGGCGCTTGTGGTCCTGGCTGGTGGC
>CAYZLI010000152.1:7936-9447 GCA_964479195.1 uncultured Rhodocyclaceae bacterium | reverse complement strand
ATGATCTGCGACCCGCGCCTCATCACCAAGCCCTACGGCAAGCGCGTCTGGCGCTCGCTCCCGCCCATGCGGCGCACGCGGGAACTGGCCGAAGTGATCGAGTTCTTCGCGCCGGAGGCCGAACGTGCCTGAGCCCTGCATCCGCACCGCCGAGCAGTTGAACCGGGAGTGCCAGTGCGTCACCCTCGATCGCGAGGCCCTGCGCCAGGCGCTGGCGCGGGGCGAGGCGGGCGCGGACCTCTATGCCATGATCGAGGAAGGCCGCCCGCATCTCTTCGCCGAATCGGCGGTCTTCCTGGGCGAGCTGTGCATCCGCCGCATGGCCGAGATCATCGCCGCCGTGGAGCGGGTCGTCGCCCTGCCGGGTTTCCGCGAGCGGGTGCTGGCCTGGGCGCCGCAGACGGCCCGCTACGCGCCGAAGTGTTCCGGCGTCTTCCTCGGCTACGACTTCCACCAGGAGGGCGGCCGTCCGCAGCTCATCGAGATCAACACCAATGCCGGCGGCGGGCTGCTCAACGCCGCCCTGGCCCAGGCCCAGCAGGCCTGTTGCGCGCAAGCCGAGGCGGCGCTGCCGGGCCTGCACGCGGGCACGCTGGAGCAGACCTATTTCGACATGTTCCTCGCCGAGTGGCGGGCGGAGCGGGGCACGGCGCCCCTCGAGACGATCGCCATCGTGGACGAGCACCCGCAGGAGCAATACCTCTTTCCCGAGTTCGTGCTCTTCCAGAAGCTCTTCGAGCGCCACGGCCTGAAGGCCCTGATCGCCGATCCGGGCGAGCTGCGCTTCGGGGCGGGCGCCCTGTGGGCGGGCGATCGGCGCATCGACCTGGTCTACAACCGGCTCACGGATTTCGGCCTGGAGGCCCCCGGCAATGCGGCGCTGCGCGAGGCCTATCTCGCCGGCGCGGTGCTCGTCACGCCCCATCCCCGCGCCCACGCCCTCTACGCCGACAAGCGCAACCTGGCCCTGCTCACCGACGCGGCGGCGTTGATCGAGCTGGGCGCGGATGCCGACACGCGGCGCATCCTGCTGGAGGGCATTCCGCGCACCGAGCTCGTGCGCCGCGAGGACGCGGATGCCCTCTGGGCGCGGCGCAAACAGCTCTTCTTCAAGCCGGCGGCCGGCTACGGCAGCAAGGCGGCCTACCGGGGCGACAAGCTCACCAAGCGGGTGTTCGGGGAAGTGCTCGCCGGCGGCTACGTCGCCCAGGCCCTGGCGCTGCCTTCCGAGCGGCACGTCGGCGTGGGCGAGGAGACGCTGCCCCTGAAGCTCGACCTGCGCAACTACGTCTATCGCGGCGCGGTGCAACTCGTCACAGCCCGCCTCTACCAGGGCCAGACCACCAACTTCCGCACTCCCGGCGGCGGCTTCGCGCCGGTGCTCACCGTTCCCTGCCAACGCTAGTAGCTTGTCATTCCCGCGGATGCGGGAATCCAGCGTCGTTTCGAAAGCCACTGGATCCCCGCGTTCGCGAGGATGACAGTGCAAGCGGATGCGCGCCCCACCCGAT
>CAYZLI010000152.1:5305-7836 GCA_964479195.1 uncultured Rhodocyclaceae bacterium | reverse complement strand
CCACGGAACCGGAAATCCTCGACTACCTGGCCAAGCACTACGGCCTGCCGCCCGCCGGGGCGCCGGGCCGGCCGCCGGTGATGCCTCTGCCGCGGTGAGCGGACTCTCTGCTATCCTCTTGCCCTCGCCAAGAGGTTTGCATGAAAGTCTTCGGCTTCGCAGGCTATTCCGGTTCGGGCAAGACCACGCTGATCGAGCAGCTCATTCCCCGCTTCGTCATGGAGGGGCTGGTGGTCTCCCTCATCAAGCACGCCCACCACGGCTTCGACATCGACAAGCCCGGCAAGGACTCCTGGCGCCACCGGGAGGCGGGCTGCACGGAGGTGCTGGTCACCTCCGACGACCGCTGGGTGCTGATGCACGAGCTGCGCGGGCGGCCCGAGCCGACCCTGGAGCAGCAGCTCAAGCTCCTTTCCCCCTGCGACCTGGTGCTCATCGAGGGCTACAAGACCAACAACCTGGTTCCCAAGCTGGAGGTCTATCGGCCCGCCAACGGCAAGCCGCTGCTCCACCCCGAGCAGCCCAACATCGTCGCCGTGGCGAGCGATGCGCCGATCGCGACGCCTGTCCCGCTGCTCGATCTCAACGATCCGGACGGGATCGTTGAGTTCATCATGAACCACCTGGAACTGAAGCAATGAACAAGGGCATGCTTTCCTTCGACGAGGCCCTGGCGCAACTGCTCGCCGGGGCACGCCCGGTGAGCGAGGTCGAGCCGGTGGACACGCTGGCCGCCTGCGGCCGGGTGCTCGCCGCACCCCAGTACAGCACCATCGACGTGCCGCCCCTGGACAACTCCGGCATGGACGGCTACGCGGTGAACCGCGCCGACCTGCCCGAGCCCGGCGTGCGGCTGCCGGTTTCCCAGCGCATACCCGCCGGCAGCGTCGGTACGCCGCTCCAGCGCGGCACGGCGGCGCGCATCTTCACCGGCGCGCCCGTGCCGCCGGGAGCCGACGCGGTGGTCATGCAGGAGCTGTGCGCCCACGAGGGCAATGCCGTGGCGATCAACCACCTGCCCCGGGAAGGCGAGAACATCCGCCGTGCCGGTGAGGACATCCGCCGCGGTGCCGAGATCCTCGCCGCCGGCACGCGCCTCAAGCCCCAGGAGACCGGGCTCGCCGCCTCCGTCGGCCTGGCGCGGCTGCCGGTGTATCGGCGCCTGCGGGTCGGCGTGTTCTTCACCGGCGACGAGCTGGTCATGCCCGGCGAGCCCCTGCCCGAGGGGGCCATCTACAACTCCAACCGCTACACCCTGCGCGGCCTGCTGGAACTCCTGGGCTGCGCGGTGCACGACCTGGGCAACGTGCCGGACCGGCTGGAGACCACCCGCGCCGTGCTGCGGCAGGCGGCGGCGGCCAACGACCTCATCGTCACCAGCGGCGGCGTCTCGGTGGGGGAGGAGGACCACGTCAGGCCGGCGGTGGAAGCGGAGGGTGCGCTCGACCTGTGGAAGATCGCCATCAAGCCGGGCAAGCCGCTCGCCTTCGGCCATGTCGGAGGTGACAAAAAAGCAGCCGGCTTCATCGGCCTGCCGGGCAACCCCGTGTCCAGTTTCGTCACCTTCCTCATGCTGGTGCGGCCCTACATCCTGAAGGCGCAGGGGGCGGCCCGCACAGCGCCCCGGGCGCTCATGATGCGGGCGGACTTCGACTGGCCCAGGCCGGACCGGCGCCAGGAGTTCCTGCGCGTGCGGATCAATGCCGAGGGCGGGCTGGAGCTTTTCCCCAACCAGAGCGCGGCCGTGCTTACTTCCTGCGCCTGGGCCGATGGCCTGGTGGACAACCCGCCGGGGCAGGCGGTGAAGCGGGGCGAGCTGGTGCGGTTCATTCCTTTTTCCGAGTTGTTATACTGAGCTGATGGTAGTCAAAGTCCTCTATTTCGCCGGCCTGCGCGAAGCGCTGGGCCAAACCTCCGAGCAGGTCGCCCTGCCGGCCCAAGTGGGCAGCGTCGGGCAGTTGCACGCCCACCTCGTCGCCCGCGGCGGGGCGTGGGAAGCCCTGGCCCAGACCAAGAACCTGCGGGTGGCGGTCAATCAGCAGATGGCGGCGCTCGATGCGCCCGTGAAGGACGGCGACGAGGTGGCCTTCTTCCCGCCCGTCACCGGAGGCTGAAGTGTCGGTTCGCGTCCAGACGGACGACTTCGACGTGGGCGCCGAGATCGCCGCGCTGACGCGCGGGCGCCGCGACGTGGGCGCCTGCGCGAGCTTCGTCGGCCTGGTGCGCGACGTGAACGAGGGCGCCGGGGTGACCGGCATGACCCTGGAGCACTATCCCGGCATGACCGAGAACTCGCTCGCGGCCATCGTCGAGGAGGCGCGCGGGCGCTGGGACATCCTGGAAGCGACCGTCATCCACCGGGTCGGCCCTTTGCGGCCCGGCGACAACATCGTGCTGGTGGTGGTCACCGGCGCCCACCGCGGCGAGGCCTTCGCCGCCTGCGAATTCATCATGGACTACCTGAAGACCCGCGCCCCCTTCTGGAAGAAGGAGCAGACGCCGGAAGGCAACCGCTGGGTGGATGCGCGGGA
>CAYZLI010000152.1:0-5205 GCA_964479195.1 uncultured Rhodocyclaceae bacterium | reverse complement strand
CTCAGGACGAACGGTGGGTTTATTCACTCCACCTTCACATCCTTGCCCTTGTGCTTGCCGCCCGCCTCGGTGAAGGCGGCGGACGAGGCCTTGGTCATCTGCTCCATGGCGCCCCGGGCCGCGTCGAAGGCCTGCTGCATGGCGGCGAAGGCGCTCTGGTTGGCGCCGGGGAAGCCGCCCATCATTTTCTGGAAGGCCTCCATCATCTCCTGGCCCGAGCTGGCCATCTGCTGGCCCACCATGCGGTTGAACTCCGCCTGGGCCTCGGCGCCGATCTCGCCCATGCGGCGCACCGCCTCCATCATGCGCTGGGTGGTCGCCTGGGCGAACTGGCTGCGCAGGGCCATGGCCGCCTGGGGATCCTTGGCCTCGCCCAGCGCCCGGGCGTTCTTCACGCTGTCCTCGAACAGGGCGCGGGCCGTGTCCGCCTGGACCTCCATGAGGCGCCGGGAGTTGTCCAGGGAGATCTGGGCGAGCCGCACGGCGGCGTCGATGCTCTTCCGGTGCATCTCGTTGAACTGTTCCGATTGCTTCGTCATGGCTTCGTCCTCCTGTGCATTGGTCATTGTTCAGGATAGAGCAGGAGACCGAACTTTGCCGGGACGAACCCGTTCGGGAAGCTCACCCAGGCCCATGGGCTCCGGGCGGAAGATGCGGGGGTCCATGATGCGGGGGGCGGCGCGGATCACCGGGGTGAAATCCATGTGGGCGAGGATGTCCCGCTCCAGGTCGATGCCCGGGGCGATCTCGGTGAGTTCCAGGCCCTCCTCGCCCAGGCGGAAGACGCAGCGCTCGGTGACGTAGAGCACCGGCCGGCCGCGCCGGGCCGCGTAGTCGCCGCTGAACGTGCGGTGCTCGACCTCTTCGACGAACTTGCGCGTCGTGCCCTCGCGCCGGATGGCGAGCCGCCCGTCTTCGATCCGCAGTTGCAGCGGGCCGGCGGTGAAGGTGCCGACGAAGACCACCTTGCGGGCCGACTGGGAGATGTTGATGAAGCCGCCGGCGCCGGCGAGCTTGGGCCCGAACTTGCTCACGTTCAGGTTGCCCCGGCGGTCGGCCTGGGCCAGTCCCAGGAAGGCGATGTCGAGGCCGCCGCCGTCGTAGAAGTCGAACTGGTAGGGCTGGTCGATCACCGCCGCGGTGTTGCTGGCGGCGCCGAAATCCAGGCCCCCGGCGGGCAGTCCGCCGATCACCCCCGGCTCGGCGGTGAGCGTCAGGCGGTCGAGCAGGCCTTCCTCGTGGGCGACGCTGGCGATGCCCTCGGGCATGCCGATGCCGAGGTTTACCACGGCGCCGGCGGCCAGTTCGAAGGCCGCGCGCCGGGCGATGATCTTGCGCTCCGACAGGGCGATGGCCGGGATGGTCTCCATGGGCACGCGCACCTCGCCGGAGTAGGCCGGGTTGTAGGCGGTGGCGAAGGTCTGCATGTGGTGCTCGGGCTTTTCCGCCACCACCACGCAGTCCACCAGCACGCCGGGGATCTTCACCTGGCGCGGGGGCAGGCTCCCCCGCTCGGCGAGGCGCTCCACCTGGACGATGACCAGGCCGCCGCAGTTGTGGGCGGCCATGGCGATGGCCAGCGCCTCCAGGGTCAGGGCCTCCTTTTCCATGGTGACGTTGCCCTCGGCGTCCGCGGTGGTGCCGCGGACGATGGCGACATCGATGGGAAAGGCCTTGTAGAAGAGGTAGTCCTCGGCCCCGAGCCGGAGAAGCTCCACCAGGTCCTCGGTGCTGCGGGCGTTGAGCCTGCCGCCGCCATGGCGCGGGTCCACGAAGGTGCCCAGGCCGATGGGGGAGAGGTGGCCGGGCTTGCCGGCAGCGATGTCCCGGAAGAGATGGCTGATGACCCCCTGGGGCAGGTTGTAGGCCTCGATGCGGTTGTCGATCGCCAGCCGCTGCAGCTTCGGCACCAGGCCCCAATGGCCGCCGATGACGCGGCGCACCAGCCCGGCGTGGCCCAGGTGGTTCAGGCCCCGCTCCCCGCCGTCGCCCTGGCCGGCGGCATAGACCAGGGTCAGGTCGTGGGGGCCGGCGCCGGACAGGAAGCGCTCCTCCAGGGCGATGGCGATGCCTTCGGCGAAGCCGGTGCCGACGAAGCCGGCCGTGGCCACCGTGGCGCCGGGGCGGATTCGGCGCACCGCCTCGGCGGCGCCGACGATCTTGCCCGAGCCCCCTTTGCTCATGTCAGAGCGTCGCTCCGCCCGACACCTCGATCACCGCGCCATTCACGTAGCTCGCCTCGTCCGAGGCGAGGAAGGCGGCGACGCTGGCGATTTCCTCGGGCCGCCCCAGCCGCCCGGCCGGGATGCGGCTGACGATCCCCTCCAGCACCTTGTCCGGCATGCTGGCGAGGATGGGCGTGGCGATGAAGCCCGGGCACAGGGCGTTGGCGCGGATGCCCTTGCGCCCCAGCTCCTTCGCCCAGGTCTTCGTCATGCCGATGACGCCGGCCTTGGCCGCCGCGTAGTTGGTCTGGCCGAAATTGCCGTAGAGGCCGACGATGGAGGAGATGCTGATGATGGAGCCGGCGCCCTGGGCGAGCATGGTGTCCGCCACGGCGCGGGTGCAGTGGTAGACGCCGGAGAGGTTGATGCCGATGACCTTGTCCCACTGCTCGTCGCGCATGTTCTTCAACTGGGCGTCGAGGACGATGCCGGCGTTGTTGACCAGGGCGTCGATGCGGCCGAAGCACGACTTCACCGTGGCCACCATCGCCTTGACGCTGTCCATGTCGGCCACGTCGGCAGAGAAGGCGGCGGCCAGGCCGCCCTCCTGGCGCAGGGCGTCGGTGGCCTGCTGCAGCGAATTCCGGTCCAGGTCGCACAGGGCGACCTGGGCCCCTTCGGCGGCGCACTGGCGGGCGATGGCCTCGCCGATGCCGCGGGCGGCGCCGGTGACCAGCACCGTCTTGCCGGTGAGCCGGCGCTGGCGCAGGGCCGAGTCCGCCGGATCGGGGCGGTGGGCGTGGGAAGGCGTGGCGGTGGATGACATGCAGTGCTCCTAGTGGGTTGCGGAAATCTCGTTCAGGTAAGGCCGCAGGCGGTTCAGGCGGGCCAGCGCGGCGAAACCGAGCAGCAGGCTGGAGGCGAGGACCACCAGGCGGACCGGCCAGTGCAGGGGCAGGGGCGCGACCGGGGCGCTGGTGCAGGCGGCGACCGCCACGGCGAGCAGCAGCAGGGCCAGGGCGGCCAGGCAGGCGCTCTCGATCCAGGCCCGGGCGGGTCCTGCGGGCGTTCCCGCCCGAAAAAGCCCACGGGTGCCGATCATGGCCAGGCCATGGGTCAGGCCGATGGCCAGCAGGTGCCAGACGATTTGCGCGAACTGGGGCGAGCCGGTGCCGCGCAGGATGGCCAGGGCGCAGTCCAGGTAGACGGCGGTGACCACCAGGGGCCAGCCGCGGGCCATGAGGCGGCTGGCTTCGTCAAGGAGCGCTTCGCCGCGCAGCGGGAAGGCGGCGTCCGGAATTCCGGCGGCGGGGAAGGGCTGCTCGATGGCCATGGCGGATCGCTATTCGCAATCCCCGTGCCAGTTGTATAACTAGCTGAAAGTAAAATCTAAAATTGCGCGGCCGTGGGGACGGCCGGCAGGGCTGGCGAAAAAACCCGGATTTGTCTCGATCCGGAGACGGGCAGGCCCCGGACGCTAGTTCCAATACGGTGATTTGTCGAAGGAAAATATCGTCTCACAACGGAGACGAGCGCCTTATCGGGTGGGGATGCCGAGGGCGACCAGCTTTTTGTAGAGAGTGGCGCGGCCCAGGCCGAGGAGCTTGGCCGCCTCCGGCACCTTGCCGCCCGTGGATTGCAGGGCATCGCGGATGACCCGGCGCTCGAATTCCGCCAGGGCGTCGTCGAAGCGGCGCACCGGCTGGGCGGGCGCGGTGTTCCGGGCGGGCACCTGCAGGATGGAGATGAAGTCGTCCACGGTGAGGCGCGGCTCGTCGCTGAGCATGGCGGCGCGCTCCAGCACGTTGCGCAGCTCGCGGATGTTGCCCGGCCAGCCGTAGGCGCGCAGCAGCTCGACGGCCTCCGGCGCGATCTCGCGCACGGGGCCGACGCTGCCCTGGGCGACTTGGCCGAGCAGGTGCTCGCACAGGGCTTCCAGGTCCGCCAGGCGGCTGCGCAGGGGCGGCACGGTCAGGGCGAGGACGTTCAGCCGGTAGTAGAGGTCGGCGCGGAAGCGGCCTTCGGCCACCCGTTTCGGCAGGTCGACGCTGGTGGCGGCGATGATGCGCACGTCCACCTTCACCACCTTGTTCGAGCCCAGGGGCTCGAATTCCTGTTCCTGGAGCACGCGCAGCAGCTTCGCCTGGAGCGCCAGGGGCATGTCGCCGATCTCGTCCAGGAACAGGGTGCCGCCATCGGCCAGCTTGAATTTGCCTTCGCGCCCGTGCCGCTCGGCACCCGTATAGGCGCCGGGGGCGGCGCCGAAGAATTCCGCCTCCAGCAGGGTCTCCGGGATGGCGGCCATGTTCACGCCGACGAAGGGCTTGTCGGCGCGGGGGCCGGCGGCGTGGATGGCGTGGGCCAGCAGCTCCTTGCCCGTGCCCGTCTCCCCCAGCAGCAGCACCGGGGCGTCGAGCTGGGCGGCGCGCCGCGCCTGGCGCTTCACCTCCAGGCAGGCGGGGCTCGTGCCGACGAAGTTGGCGAAGGTGTATTTCGCCCGCCGCTCCTCCGCCAGCTTGCGCTCGGCCTTGGCCAACGCCGCCTGCAGCCGGGAGAATTTGGAGACCAGGGGTTTCAGGTAGTGCAACCGGTCGTAGAGGGCGAAGCCGATGGCGCCGATGATCTCGCCGCGCTCGTTCTTGAGGGGGATGCGCGTGACGACGAAGGTTTCCTGGCCAAACTCCATGAGGTCGAGGAGGATGGGCTTGCCGGTGCGCACCACCTCGCGCATCAGGCTGGAGGGGATGACCTGCTCCACCTCCCGGCCGAGGGCCGCCTCGGGGCCCGCCAGGCCCAGCTTGGCGGCGTACTTGCCGCTCATCCAGACGATGCGTGCCTCCCGGTCCACCACCAGCGCGCCCTCGCACAGGCCCTCCAGCAGCTCGAACATGGACTGCATCGCCACGCGGCGTATGCTGTCGGCGTCCTGCGTGAAATCCGGTGCCAGGGTCATGCGACTCTTCGGGGTCGTTCCTGTGGGCGATGGCGGGAGCTTAGCATAGGGCTCCCGGTTGAAAAGACCGCGGAGAGCCCCATCTAG
>CAYZLI010000151.1:0-9492 GCA_964479195.1 uncultured Rhodocyclaceae bacterium | reverse complement strand
AAGCCGATGTCGGTGGTGCCGCCGTCGCCGCCCTGGGCGATGACGCGCACGTCCTTCCTGCCCTTCACCTTCATGGCCGCCGCAACACCCGTGGCCACCGCCGCGGCATTGCCGAACAGCGAATGGATCCAGGGAATCTGCCAGGAGGTCTCCGGGTAGGGGGTGGAGAACACCTCCAGGCAGCCGGTGGCGTTGCAGGCGATCACTTGGTTGTCCGCCGCGCGCATGGCCGCGTCGATGGCATAGCGCGCCCCGAGGGCCTCGCCGCAACCCTGGCAGGCGCGGTGGCCGGAGTTGAGGGAGTTGGTGCGCTCCATGTTGGCCTGCACGCTGCGCTCATTCTCCTCGAGCAGGCGGTTGCCCACGGTGAAGGTGCCGGTCTGGTAGAACTTGACTTGCTGCATTTCCATGGCCGGCTCCTATTTCACGGATGCGGCGACGGTGCCGAGGTCGCGCAGGATGTTCTCCGCGGAGGGCCCCGAGCGGCGCCGCTCCTTCTCCCGCGCCAGCTCCCGATCCACCACCGGCTGGTTGAGGTCGAGGAAGGTGAGGGATTCCAGCTCGTCCTTCAGGGCCTTGTGGAACAGGGCGTGCAGGCTGGCCTTGGTGATGGCGCGCCCGCCCAGGCCGGCCACCACGGTGTAGGCGTGGAGCGAGATGCCCGAGAGCGCCATGCGCAGGTTGTGGGAGACGATGCCGCCGATGCCCACGGCGAGCGATTTTTCGATCACCACCAGGCGCTTGGCGTGGGACAGCAGCTCGTGCAGCTCCGCGCTGGGGAAGGGGCGGAAGGAGCCGATGGAGGCGGCGCCGATGGCGTAGCCCTCCTCGCGCAGCTCGTCGATGACATCCTTGATGGTGCCCATGACCGAACCCAGGGCCACGACGATGGTCTTGGCGTCCTCGGCCCGGTAGGTGCGGATCAGCCCGCCGGCTTCGCGCCCGAACACCTGCCGGAACTCGGCCGAGAGCTTGGGGATCAGCTCCAGCGCCCGCATCTGCCGGTGGTGGGCGAGGTAGCGCACTTCCATGAAGGCGTCGGGGCCGACCATGGCGCCGATGGATACCGGCTCGGCCGGGTCGAGCACCTGGCGCGGCTCGAAGGGCGGCAGGAAGCGGTCCACCTGCTCCTGGGTCGGGATGTCCACCCGCTCGTAGGCGTGGGTGAGGATGAAGCCATCCACGCACACCATCACCGGCAGCGACAGCTCCTCGGCCAGGCGGAAGGCCTGGATGTGGAGATCCGCGGCCTCCTGGTTGGTCTCCGCATAGAGCTGGATCCAGCCGGCGTCGCGCATGGACATGGAGTCCGTGTGGTCGTTCCAGATGTTGATGGGCGCGCCGATGGCCCGGTTGCCGATGGTCATGACGATGGGCAGGCCCAGGCCGGCGGCGTTGTAGACGGCCTCGGCCATGAACAGCAGGCCCTGGCTGGCGGTGGCGGTGTAGGTGCGCACGCCGGCGGCCGAGGCGCCGATGGCCACGGACAGGGCGGCGAACTCGGACTCGACGTTGATGAACTCGCAGTTGCCGAGCTCGCCCGACTTCACCATCTCGCCCAAGCCCTCGACGATGTGGGTCTGGGGCGTGATGGGATAGGCGCAGATCACTTCCGGTCGGCACAGGGCGATGCACTCGGCCATGGCATGGGAGCCTTCTGTCTGCTTAAGCATTTTGCAGTGCCTCCTTCTTCTCGGCCGTGACGATGTCGTAGGCCTCCCGCGCCGCGGCGACGTTGGCCTCGGCGATCTTGGCGGGAAACTTCTCGCGGATGGCGGCGAACACGGAGTCCAGCCGCACCACGCCGGCGACGGCGGCGAAGCCGCCCAGCAGGGCGGCGTTGGGCAGCGGCCGGCCCACATGCTTGAGGGCCAGCTCCGTGGCCGGCACGGTGCACAGGCGCTCGTGGCGGAAGCCCTTGACGAACTCGCCCAGGCCCAGCGCCTGGAAATCCCGCGTCGAGTTGATCAGCATGTAGCCCGCGGGGGCGAGGCCGCTGAACAGATCGACCTGATGCAGCAGGGTCGGGTCCTGGATGATCAGCGCGTCGGGCTGCATGACCGGCTCGCGCAGGCGGATATCCTTGTCGTCGATGCGGCAGAAGGCCATCACCGGCGCGCCCATGCGCTCGGAGCCGAAACTGGGGAAAGCCTGGGCGTACCGGCCCTCGAGGAAGGCGGCCACGGACAGCATCTCGGTCGCCGACACCACCCCCTGGCCGCCGCGGCCATGGATGCGTACCTGGAACATAGCCATTCTCCCTTGGTGTTGCGGAGCCGGGCGCGCAGGGGGTCCTGCGGCCCGCGTCTGATTATCGAGTCGGGTCGGCGTCCGGCTTTTGCGGAAAGTCAACAACAGGCGAGGATTGTGGAAACGAAAAAGGGGCCAGCCGAAGCTGACCCCTTGGATTCCTTGGTAGGCCGTGGCGGATTCGAACCGCCGACCAACGGATTAAAAGTCCGCTGCTCTACCAGCTGAGCTAACGACCCCCGAAAGAGGCGCGCATTATAGGTGCCGGCCCCCGGCGTGTCAATTTTGGTGGGCGCCGCCGCTGGGCCGCCCCGAGGCGGCGCGGCCACGGAACTTCGAGCGTAGCGAGCAACCGTCACCCCCTTCCCCGGGAAGGGGGCGGGGAGAAGGCGTTGCTACGCTTCCCGCATCATCTTCCAGTACTGGTATTTCATGGTCGCCGCGGCCCCGGCGACGATGGCGGCGAAAGTCAGCATCGAGCCCACGGCCAGGGTGGAGACGCCGGTGATGGCCTGGCCGACGGTGCAGCCCATGGACAGCACGCCGCCGATACCCATCAGCACGCCGCCCACGGCGTGGTTGAGGAAGTCGCCGCCGGAGGCAAACCATTCGAAGCGGAAGTTGCCGCTCAGTACGGAAAAGAGGAAGGAGCCCGCAATCACGCCCGCCAGGGCCATGACGCCGAAGTTCACATTGGCCAGGTTGGACGGGCTCATGAGGTAGCGCACGGAGTCGCCCATGGGACTGATGAAGGTGAAGGACTGCACCTCCACCCGGCTCGGCACCGTCTCGGCCATCTCGGCCCATTCCTTCCAGGCGCTGCCCATCGAGCCGCCGGTGATGTACCAGCCGGCCACCACCGCCAGGCCGATGACCACGCCGGCGAAAATGTTGTCGAAGTTGCCGCGGAATTCGCCGGAAGCAAAGATGTAGCCGAGCAGGCCGAGGGCGACGAGGGCGCCCAGGGCCAGGTGCGCCGATTTGGCGTCCTGCAGGCCGGCCAGCCCGGCCAGCATGGCGCCGATCTCCTGGCTGGGCATGCCGAGCTTGCCCAGGCTGATGCTGCTGGCGACAATCCAGGAGTTGAAGTAGTTGCCGTAGAACTCGGTCCACAGCATGAGGTAGGCGAAGCCCGCGGCGACGATCAGGACCACCAGGGATTTCAGGTTGCCGCCGCCGATGCGCACCAGGGTCTTGTTGCCGCAGCCGGAGCCCAGCGTCATCCCGACGCCGAACATCAGGCCGCCGAGCAGGTAGCGCAGCCAGGCGAAATTCTCCGTGCGGTAGGGGGGGAAGGTGCCCGAGCCGAGGCTCACCTTGCCGGTGGCCTCCAGGGCCAGCACGCCGATGATGGCCACGGCGACGGCCAGCAGCCAGGCGCGCAAGCGGCCCCGGTCGCCCATGTTCACCCAGTCCGATACGGCGCCCATGGTGCAGAAATTGGTCTTGTTGGCCACCGCGCCCATGATCAGGGCGATGACGAAGACGGACAGCAGGACCTGATTGTGAATCGTGAATTCCATTCCTTCTCCTCCGGCGAAACCGCGCGTAGTTTGTGCGTTATCCGCGCAACTTGCGGATTTTAAAGAAACCGCCGGCGCCGTGGATCAGTCTTGTTTCGCCGGACATAACCACTGCGTATGTTAGTAAGCGCCGATGTTTTCAACCAGCGGCATAGGCCGTCGGGTCGGGCAGGCCGGCCGCCTCGAAGCCGGCGCGGCGCAGGCGACAGGAATCGCACAGGCCGCAGGCGCGCCCTTGCGCATCGGCCTGGTAGCAGGAGACGGTGAGGGCGTAATCGACGCCCAGCGCCGTGCCGCGGCGGATGATCTCCGCCTTGGTGAGGCGGATGAGCGGCGCGTGCACGCGCAGGCGGGCGCCTTCGACGGCGGCCTTGGTGGCGAGGTTGGCCAGGGTCTCGAAGGCCGCAATGTATTCCGGCCGGCAGTCGGGGTAGCCCGAGTAGTCGACGGCGTTGACGCCGACGAAGATATCGCCGGCGCCCAGCACCTCGGCCCAGGCGAGGGCCAGGGACAGCATGATGGTGTTGCGCGCCGGCACGTACGTGGCGGGGATCCCGGGCTGCACGCCCCCGGTGGGCACGGCGATGCCCTGGTCGGTGAGGGCCGAGCCGCCGAACTGGGCGAGATCCACTTGAACGACCCGGTGGCTGCCGGCGCCCAGCGCGGCGGCTACCCGCGCCGCGGCGGCGAGCTCCGCCTGGTGGCGCTGGCCGTAGGCCACGGACAGGGCATGGCAGGCATAGCCTTCGCCGCGGGCGATGGCCAGCGTCGTGGCGGAGTCCAGGCCGCCGGAGAGCAGCACCACCGCGCGTTTTTCGCTCATAGGCTTCCTACGGCTTGATTCGAGTCAATTGTCCGGACGGCGCAATTGAATAACATTCCGTCGCTATGATCCAGGTCGAAGTTCATCTCTACAACAGTTTGGCCAAGTATGCCGTCCGCAACGGGCCCCTGCGGCTGGTCCTGCCCGCCGGCATCCGCCCCGCCGAGGTGGCGCGGGGCTTGGGCATCCCCGAGCGGGAAATCTACGCCGCCTGGCACAACGGCCACAACGTCCTGACCACGTTCGGCGGCCGCTTCGAGGATGGGATCGTCCTCGCCCACGGCGACCGCCTGGCCCTGTCCGGCCCCATTCCCTTCTCCCGGGGCTACGGCGCACCGGTCTGCTGAGCGCGCGGTCTAGCGGCCGCGCTCGGCCCCCCAGATCACCTTGTGCAACTGCACCTGCAGGCGCACCGGCAACCGGTCGCGCAGCACCCACTCGGCCAGTTGGCTCGGCTCCAGCCGGCCGGCCACGGGTGAGACCAGCACGGGGCAGATGGCATCCAGCTTGCGTTCCCGCAAGGTCTTGCGTGCCCATTCGTAGTCGCGCTCGCTGGCGAGCACCAGCTTGATCTCGTCGTGGGCCGTGAGCCGCGCCAGGTTCTCCCAGCGGTTTTTTTCCGATTCGCCGGAGTCCGGTGCCTTCAGGTCCATGATCCGCGAGACGCGGGGGTCCACCGCGCCGACATCCAGGGCGCCGCTCGTTTCCAGCGACACGGCGTAGCCCGCATCGCACAGGGCCGCCAGCAACGGCAGGCAGCTCTTCTGGGCGAGGGGCTCGCCGCCGGTGACGCAGACGTAGCGCGTGCCGTGCCGGGCCACCTCGAGCAGGACCTGGCCGACGGTCATGATCCCGCCCTCGGTGAAGGCGTATGGGGTGTCGCACCAGGCGCAGCGCAGCGGGCAGCCCGTGAGGCGCACGAACACCGTGGGCAGCCCGGCGCGGCTGCTCTCCCCCTGCAGGGAATGGAAGATCTCGGTGATGCGCAGCTTGGCGGAAAGGTCGGCCATCGCGGGCAAGCCCGCTCCTACAGGGCTACTTCTTTCGCTTCGAGGCCGCAGGGGGCGCCAGCCGCTGCTTGGCCACTTGCGCCGCGGCGCTGGAAGGGTACTTGGCGGCGAGCATTTCCAGGGTTTTTCTCGCCCCCGCGGCGTCGCCGGTTTCCTGCTGGCAGTTGGCCTGGCCGAGCAGGGCGTCGGGGGCCTTGGGGTCGTCCGGCCAGGTGGCGGCCGTCTTCCCGAACAACTCGATCGCCTTCCGGTATTCCCCCAACTGGTAATGGGCGCTGGCGGCCCAGTAGTGGGCCGAGGCGGCGAAGGGGCTTTGCGGATAGGCGCCGGTAAAGGCGAGGAAAGCGCCCACCGCCTCCTTGTACTTCGCCGCCTTGAACAGGTTGAGGGCGTTCTCGTAGTCGCGGGTTTCGGCGGCGGGATCGGCCGCGGGGGGTTTCGCCTCGGCCGGTTTCGCCTCCGCGGCGGCCTGGGTTTCCAGCTTGCGCAGGCGGTTGTCCAGATCTACGTAGAAGTCCTTCTGCCGCTTCTGGAGGGCGTCGAGCTCGTAGCTGAGCACCTCGATCTGCCCGCGCAGCTTGGCCAGCTCGGCCTTGAGGGCCTCGATCTGGTTGGCCAGTTCGATCTGTCCGCGGCTGGCCGCCTCGAGCTTCTCCAGCCGGGCACCGCTCTCCGTGCGCAGCTCCTGGATGCGCTTGCGCGCTTCCTCGTCGTCGAACAGGGCGGCGCGCGCCGGCGCCTGGACGGCGCCGAGCGCGGCGGCGAACAGCAGCACCGGCAGCCGCGCCCTCATGCCTCAGAACTCGCCCGAATAGAGCATGTCGTCGCGGCGGTTCTCGCCCCACGCCGCCTCGTCGTGCCCGCCGGACTTGGGCTTTTCCTCGCCCAGGCTGACGGCCTCGAGCTGGTCCTCCTTGGCGCCGAGGAGCATCAGCGTCTTCTTCAGCGCTTCGGCCCGTTTCTGGCCCAGGGCCAGGTTGTACTCGCGGCTGCCCCGCTCGTCGGCATTGCCCTGGATCAGCATCTTCATCTTGCGGTTGCCGACGAGGAACTTGGCGTGGGCTTCGATCAAGGGCTTGAACTCGTCCTTGATGACGAACTCGTCAAAATCGAAATAGACGCTGCGCTTGGAAAGAATGCTCCTCGGATCCTTGAGGGCCGCCAGGCCCCCGTCCACCGGCTGCGGCATCACCGTGGCCACCTGGGGCGTTTCGACGGGCTTGGCGCCGCGGTCCTCCACCGCCGCGCCGGCCTGCTCCGGGCCGCTCTGGGTCGCGCAGCCGGCGAGCAGGGCCACCCCACACAAGACGATCAGTTTGTTGCGCATTGCTCTCTCCAAAAAAAGTCGCTATCTGACAAACGGTCCCCACGCCGGTTCCCGCACATCGCCTGCCTGCACCGACAGCCGCTGCTTCACCCGTCCGTCCGCGGAGACGGCGGCGAGCACGCCGCGCCCGCCGATCTGGGCGGCATAGATGATCGTGCGGCCGTTGGGGGCGAAGCTGGGCGACTCGTCCTTGTCCGAGTCGGTGAGGATCTGGGTCTGGCGGCTGGCGAGATCCATCAGCGTGAGCTGGAAGCGCCCGCCGTTGCGGGACACGTAGACCATGCTCTTGCCGTCGGGCGACAGGCGCGGGGTGACGTTGTAGCTGCCCTCGAAGGTGACGCGCTGGACGTCCCCGCCGGCGGCCGCAATGCGATAAACCTGGGGGCTGCCGCCGCGGTCCGAGGTGAAATAGATATGCTGGCCGTCGGGGGAGTAGAAGGGCTCCGTGTCGATGCCCGAGGACGAGGCCAGCCGGGCGACGCCGCTGCCGTCCGCATTGACCATGTAGAGCTGCGAGCTGCCGTCCTTGGTCAGCACCACGGCGAGCCGGCGCCCGTCCGGGGACCAGGTGGGCGCCGAGTTGGAGCCCTTGAAGTTGGCGACCACCTGGCGCCGGCCCGTGGCCAGCGAATGCACATAGACCACCGGCTTCTTGGCCTCGAAGGAGACGTAGGCGAGCTGCGTGCCGTCGGGCGACCAGGCGGGGGAGATGATGGGCTCGCGGGAGGCGAGTGCCGCCTGGGCGTTCTGGCCGTCGGCATCGGCGACCTGCAGTTCGTAGCGCCCGCCGCTTTTCAGGACGTAGGCGATGCGGGTGGAGAAGATGCCCGGCTCGCCCAGCAGCTTCTCATAGACGAAATCGGCGATGCGGTGCGCCGTGGCGCGCACCTGCGCCCCGGACATGACGTAGGCCAGGCCGCCCAGGGAAGCCTGCTTCTGCACGTCGTAGAGCCGGAAGCGCACCTCGTAGCGGCCGTCGGCGGCAGGCGCGACGCTGCCCACCACCAGGGCATCGGCGCCGCGGTCCTTCCAGTCGGGGAAATTGACCGGGGCGTTCTCGGCGAAGGGATTGCCGGCTTCGACCAGCTTGAACAGCCCGCTGCGTTCCAGGTCGGCGCGCACCACCGCGCCGAGCGCCTTGGCGACCGCCGGCTCGCCGGCGAAGTCGGCCACGGCGATGGGCAGCCGCGTGGCGCCGGCGCCGGTGATCTCGATGCTGAGCTGGGCACGGGCGGCAACGGCCAGGGCGAGAAGCAGGACGGCCAGGGCGGCGCGGAGGATGGCGTGCGTCATTGCGATGGGTGTCGGAAATCCGGGGGATTATACATTCCCCGCTATTCCTCGCGCGGCCGGAACACCAGCAGCAGTTCGCGGCTGAACAGCTCACCTTGGGCGGGCTTGGGCAGCGGGCTGGATTTCCGGATGGCCCGCTCGACGGCGGCATCGTAGGCGGCATGGCCGCTGGATTTCTTGAGCCGTGCGTCGAGGATTTCGCCGCTCGGCAGTTGCACCACGTCGAAGACCGCTTCCGGATTGCCCTTGATGTCCGGGGGCAGGACGATGTGGCCCCGTATCTTGGCGCGGATTTTCGCCTGGTAGTCGGCGATGGCCTTGTCTCGCGCCGTGGTCGCCTGGGCGGCCGTCAGTTTCGCCAGCTCCCGTTCGGCCCGCTCGGCGTCTTCCCTCGCCTTGAGCTGGGCCAGTTGCTCGGTCTCGCGCTTCAACTGCTCGGCAAACGGGTCCGCCTTGGGCTGCGGCGCCTCCTTGGGCTCCGGTTTCGGTTTCGGCTTGGGCTTTTCCTTCAGCGCGATGTCGGGCTTGGGCGGAGGGGGCACCGGCTTGGGTTCGATCCTGGGCTCCGGCTTCGGCTCGACCTTCGGCTCCGGCGCGGGGGCGGGCGGCGGCTCCACCACCGGCGCGGCGCGCACCAGCTCCACTTCCACCGGGGCGGCCGGGCGCGTCTGCCAGCGCACGCCGTAGACGAGCAGGCCGAGCAGCACGAGGTGCACCGTCACGGCCAGGGCGACGGACATCCATCGCCCCGGCTCTTCGCGCTGCCCGAGGACCGCGCTCATCAGGCCTCCCGCCGGGCCGCCCCAAGGGAGGCCTGCGCCCCCTCGGGGGGCAGCGAAGCGAAGCAAGCGTGGGGGTGGTTCATTGGCCCTGCTGCACGAGCAGGCCGACGCGCGCCACCTGCTGCTTCTGCAGGTCGTCCATCACTTTCATGACGGCTTCATAGCGGACGTTCTTGTCGGCGGCCACTACGACGGCCTGCTGCGGATTCTTCCGGCGCGCCGCCGCCACGGCCTGGACCAGTTCGGCGCGGCTGACCTCCCGCGCCGGGGCGGCGGCGTTCGGGCGCAGCGCCAGGCTCTGGTCGGCCTTGACGATGACTTGCATGGGCTCGCTGGGCGCCTGGGCGGCCTTGGCCACCGTGGGCACGTCCACGGCCGCTACCTGGATCATGGGTGCCGTCACCATGAAGATGACCAGCAGCACCAGCATCACGTCGATGTAGGGCACGACGTTAATTTGATTCATGAGCCGGCGCTGCTTCAC
>CAYZLI010000150.1:6827-9495 GCA_964479195.1 uncultured Rhodocyclaceae bacterium | reverse complement strand
TGGAAGCCCACCTTGGGCCAGCGCTCCATGGTCACCTGCAGGTTGTACTTGTTGGTGGCCAGGAACACCGGATTGCCGTCCACGTCCGCGGCCAGGGCGGCCGCCTGCTCCCGCTCGAAGTCCCGCCGGGTGTGGGCGTCGGGATAGGTGAGCCAGCGGGCGGTGGACACGGGCGCCGCGTCGTAGAGCGCATCCACCTTGTATTCCGAGGCCAGGCGCTGGGCGACGATCTCGAACTGCAGCGGTCCCACCGCGCCCAGCAGCAGGTTGTTGCTCACCGCCGCCTGGAATACCTGGATCGCCCCTTCCTCGCCCAGCTCCCGCAGGCCCTTCTCCAGTTGCTTGGCCTTGAAGGGGTCGCGCGGACGCGCCACGCGGAAGAGGTCCGGCGCGAAATAGGGAATGCCCTTGAAGCCCAGCGCCTCGCCTTCCGTCAGCGTGTCGCCGATCTGCAACTGCCCGTGGTTGTGGATGCCGATGATGTCGCCGGCCACCGCGTCCTCGCTCGCCACCCGTTCGTTGGCCATGAAGGTGAGCGCGTTGCCGAGCTTCATCTCGCGCCCGGCGCGCTTGTGCTGCACCTTCATGCCCGGCGTGTAGCGCCCCGAGCAGACGCGGAAGAAGGCGATGCGGTCCCGGTGCTTCGGGTCCATGTTGGCCTGGATCTTGAAGACGAAGCCGGAAAAGGGCGCCTCGGCCGGCTGCACCAGGCGGCCGCCCCCGTCGCGCGGCTGGGGCGGCGGCGCCCATTCCACCAGGGCCTGCAGGATTTCCCGCACGCCGAAGTTGTTGATGCCCGAGCCGAAGAACACCGGGGTCTGGGTGCCGGCGAGGAAGGCGGTGATGTCGAATGGGTGGCTCGCCCCCTGGATGAGCTCCACGTCCTCCCGCAGGCGGCTCACCTCCATGGGGAAGAGTGCGTCCAGTTTCGGGTTGCCCAGGCCCTCGATCAGCTCGGTCTCGCCCCCGGCGCGCTCCTCGCCGGGCGTGAAGCGCATCAACTGCTCGTGCAGCAGGTGGAAGACGCCGCGGAAGCTCTTGCCCATGCCCAAGGGCCAGGTGATCGGCGCGCAGTCGATCTTCAGCACCGACTCGATCTCCTCCAGCAGCTCCACCGGCTCGCGCACCTCCCGGTCCATCTTGTTCACGAAGGTGATGATGGGGGTGTTGCGCAGCCGGCAGACCTCCAGCAGCTTGATGGTCTGCGCCTCCACGCCCTTGGCGGCGTCGATCACCATCACCGCCGCGTCCACCGCCGTCAGCACCCGATAGGTGTCCTCGGAGAAATCCTGGTGGCCGGGCGTGTCCAGCAGGTTGATGGTGTGGCCGCCGTAGTCGAACTGCATCACCGAGCTGGTGACGGAGATGCCGCGCTGCTTCTCCACCTCCATCCAGTCGGAGGTGGCGTGGCGGGCGCTCTTGCGCGCCTTCACCGTGCCCGCCATCTGGATGGCCCCGCCGAACAGCAGCAGCTTCTCGGTGAGCGTGGTCTTGCCCGCGTCCGGGTGGGAGACGATGGCGAAGGTGCGCCGGCGCGCCACATCGCGCAGCAGGTCGGCGGGGAAGGGTGGGTTGCTCATGAGTTCAACGAAGGGCCGGGATCGCTGTGGGAGCGGCGTCCACGCCGCGAATCGGCGCGTGTTCGCGGCGTGGACGCCGCTCCCACAGACAAGTGCGAAAGGGGCGAATTATAGCCGTTGCGGCCTCAATACGGCCGCACGCCGATCAGCCAGGCATGCAGGACGCCAGCGAATAGTGCCCAAGCCGCAAGCCCGATGGCGATGGTGAGCGAATCGCGCGCAGCCGTCCCCTCCGGATAGCGGATGCCCGCCGCCCGGTCGCGGCGCCGTGCCGAGCGGAGATCCAGCGCCGCCCAGACCAGAAACGCACCGAACAGCAGCACGTCGGCGAGCGTGCCGTTCGAGACTAGGTGGGAAAGTGCCCAGACCTTCACGCCCGCCACCATCGGATGGCCCACCGCCGCCTTGATGCGGTTGCCCGGCACGTAGGCCGCAGCGATCAGGAAAAAGGCAGGAAGAGTGAGCAGTGCCGCGGCGTGGCGCGTCCACGCGGGCGGGTCCCACAGCGCCACCGGCTCCGCCCGCGCCAGTCCGTAGCCCCAGACGACCAAGCCCAACCCGACGGCCGAGGCCAGCGAATAAAGCCCCTTCCAACGCGGCTCGCCCAGGCGGGCAAGCTGCGCCGCGCGCCACCCGTCGGCGACGATGCGGATGGAGTGGGTGCCGAAGAAGAGCAGCAGGCCGAGGATGAGGTAGGTCATGGGTTGTCGGTCCTTCGCAGTGGCAGGTGCGTTGTTCTCCACATTCTCCGCCAGATCTCCGAGATCGAGCTTGTCGCGCGGGGGGACATCTCTTTGATTTTGCGGTGCTGCGGAGTACTATGTTGCTCATGAATCTCAAAGGCGCAAACCCCCATCTGAAATCCGCTGTGCGCCGTAGCGAGGCACTTTGGATTTCGGCGCAATCGTCTTCCGCGGTCGAAGGCATCCGCGAACCCTTCGCCAAGGGGCCGCACGCGTGGAAGCCGCCGACGGCGCAGGCGCTTATTGAGTACTGGAAGCAGCGCGCTTCCAAGTCCGGTCGATAACCTTTCCGAACACCTTCGCCAGCGGCGTGTAGTCACGTGCCAGTGCGGCGTGAATGCCCTC
>CAYZLI010000150.1:0-6727 GCA_964479195.1 uncultured Rhodocyclaceae bacterium | reverse complement strand
TGAGCCAACTCTAATGCCTGCGACTCCGCTTCGTTCATGTCGCGCACGCGGCGGATGCCGAGCTGGTTACGCAATACCCGGTTGTGCGAGCCGGGCTCGAAGGTGGCTTGGAGGCCTGTGGCGTCGTAACGGGGCGTCATTGGGATTGATCGGAGGATAAGGGCTTGAGTCTATCCGACCGCGGCATCGGGTCGGACGGCATGGCGTGGAAATCGGATATTGAGGTAGGCTAGGGCTTAGTCACTTGAGGGAGGTCCAAAATGAGCGAAACGGTCAGCATCACCATCACACAGCAAGAAAACTATCAATTCCTCGTGGACTTCGGCGCGGCAATCCCCGCCCTGCTCGCCGACGAGCCGGCGCCCCTGGGCGCGGGGGCGGGGCCCGCGCCCGTCCAGATGCTCCTGGCGGCGGTGGCCAACTGCCTGTCGGCGAGCCTGCTCTTCGCCCTGCGCAAGTTCAAGCAGGACCCCGGCACGATCACGGCCACGGCGACCTGCGTGGTCGACCGCAACGAGCACAAGCGCCTGCGCGTCCAGGAGATCGGCGTGAAGCTATCCCTCGGGCGGCCTGGCAGCGAGCTGGAGCACCTGGACCGGATCCTCGCCCAATTCGAGGAATTCTGCACGGTCTCCCAGAGCGTCCAGGCGGGCATTCCCGTGCGGGTTGACGTGGAGGACGCCCAGGGAACGCCGCTGAAGGAAGGGGCGCTTGCCGTCGGTTAGGCGCAACCGCCGCCAAGAAAGCGTAGGACGCAATAAGCGAAGCGCATTGCGCCGGAGCGTATTGCGCCGTAGTCGGTCATCATCCCGCGATCCGGTGAAACATCCGGGCTAGCGCGGCGGCGCCTGGCGCGTCACTTCACGCCGGATTTCGCGCAGCTTGGCCTTCACCTGCGCGGCGTTTTCGCTGCCCATGCGGATCAGGATCTTCTGGCCGGCGGAGCGCGCTTCCAGTTCGGGATCGGCGAACGCGTAGAGGACCTCGGGTTGCACGAGTCCGATGTCGCCCGCAATCTCGGGCGCGGCGAGCAGGTCGTCGATCGCCTCCACCAGCCGGTCGTTGAAGTAGCGCTTCGGGTAGCCCAGCTCCTCGTACGCGCGCTGGAACAGGGCGTACAAGCGCACGTAGATTCCCACCAGTTTGCGGGCATCCACGGCCTGGGCCAGCCGCACGTAGGGCGCATAGCGGGCGGCATTGCCCGGGCTGATGATCCTGTCGCTCCCGCTGGGCGCCGTGGCGAACGGCCCGGGAACCCGCTTGAGCGGCATGAGGCGCGCCGGTACCTGCTTGCGCGGCAGGTTGTCGACCGTGGCGACGATGCGGCGGATCAGGCCGTCGAGGTGGAGGAACTGCGCCACGGACGTGCGGCCCAGGAGGGCCGTGAGTGCCTCGCGCATCGCCCCATCGCTTTTGTCCAGGGCCGGGAGCGGCGGCTCCTGCGCAGCCGCGGGGGGCGTCTCCAGCGGATAGCGTACCGCCGGTTCGGGCGCGGCCGGCGCCGGGGGTGCCGGTGCCTCGGCCGGTGCCGGCGGGGGCAGGGGCGGTTCTTCGCGCAGTTGCCAGTAGTAGTAACCGGCCGCCACGCCGGCCAGGACCACGAACAGCGCCAACCATCGCATCGCATTCGTCATCGGAAGTCCCGCCATCGTCATCCAGGGGCGTCGGGCTGAGCGCGCCTGCCGCGTGTTTGTTCGCTACGGGCTGCAATCTTGCTCGGAATCGTAGCACCAGTTCGGCAGTTCTTCCCTGCCGGTCGCCGAACGATCATTCACTTCGCGGAAGAACACCTTTTCGCGCCGTTCTTCCCAATGACTCGGCACTTTTTCAATCCACGGGTGTGCCGGCGTCCCCACGGGGATTCGAACCCCGGCCGTATTCTACAGGCTCATGAAGGATGAATTGCAGCCGCCGGGCCGGTGGTTTGGGGCGGCCTGGACCCTCGCCGCTACGACGCGAGCTCCTTCACCTGTTCCACCGGCAGCCAGACGCGGAACGTCGTGCCCTTGCCCGGTTCGCTTTCCACGTCGATGCGCCCGCCGTGCTTGGTGACGATATTGTAGGAGATCGACAGGCCCAGGCCCGTGCCCTTGCCCACCGGCTTGGTGGTGTAGAAGGGGTCGAAGATGCGGTTGAGGATTTCCCGCGGAATGCCGCAGCCGTTGTCGCGTACCGCCACCCAGGCCCAGCCGTCCGTCGCGCCTGTGCGGATGGTGATCGTTCCCTTTTCCGGGATGGCTTGGGCGGCGTTGACCAGCAGGTTCATGAACACCTGGTTGAGCTGGGAAGGCACGCACTCGACTTCCGGTAAAGCCCCGTACTCCTTGACCACTTCGCCCTTGTACTTGATTTCGTTCCAGACCACGTTGAGCGTGCTTTCCAGGCCTGCGTGCAGGTCTGCCCACTGCCACTCGGCGTCGCCCATGCGGGAGAAGTCGCGCAGATCCTGCACGATGCGCTGCACCCGCCCCGTGCCGTCGATGGATTCCGCGATCAGGCTGCCGATGTCGTCGCGGAGGAAGTCGATATCGATTTCACGCCCGATGTTCTCGATGCGCTCGGCTTGCACCGGGTCCGCCGCCAGCAGCGGTGCGGCGGTTTCGTAGGCCTCGATCAGACGCAGCAGATCGGCGGCGTTGCCCTTCAGTGTCGCCAGATTGGATTTGACGAAGCCGATGGGGTTGTTGATCTCATGGGCCACCCCCGCGGCCAACTGGCCGATGGAGGCCAGCTTCTCCGATTGCAGGAGCTGGTTGTGGGCCTCTTCCAGCTTCTTGATGAGCACCCGCTGCTCTTCCTTCTCCCGTTGCAGGGCGCGGTTGATCTTTTCGTTCTCGCGCAGGGCGGCTTCCAGTTCGGCGGTGCGTTGGCGAACCTTGTTCTCGAGGGTGACGGCGGTCTGGAACAGACCAAAATCGGAACCTCGGGCGCTCGCTTCGCGCTCCGCGCGGTTCATGAGGGCATTGACCATCTTGTTCAGGCGGACGACCTCCGCCCGCAAGGCTTGTTCGGCGGGCGAGGGGACGGGCTGTTCGGCGTCAGGCATGGCCGTCCGCCCGCGGGCTGCCGATGACGATTCCCGTCAAGGTCTGGTTGATATGCACGCCGCCATACTGCTCGCCATAGGTGCTGAAGCCGACCATGTGGTTTCGTCGCAGGATGTCGCCGACCTTTTCCTTCAGGTTCTGCTGGGTCATTTCCAGGTTGCGCAGGATGCAGTCGCAGCCGAGGCCGAACTGGGGCGGTCCGATTTCGGCGCGGATGTCGTCGAAGGTGCGTTCCAGGTTGGCGACGAGATCGACGCCACGTGCCACGCGCAGGACTAAACCTTCCTCGATGGCGCAGTAGAAAGTCAGGCTGCCGTCCGGGTTGGCCTTCTGGATGGAACGCACGTAGTCTGTTCCGTCGATGACCACGACCACGGGGAAGGCCGCGAAGCGCATGGGGTTGAGGTCATTCACGTCCGCGCCCACCATCCGGGCGTACTCCTCGGCGGCCGGCAGGCCGTTGATCTCCTTGACGATGCGGCGGGCCGCGTCGGCTTCGGTGACGACCAGCCGTTCGTTCGCGCTCACGAAATGCTGGGTCTTGAAGAGCTTGAACGGCAGGCTGGTGCTGAGCAGGACCAGAACCGCGCTGTCCGTGTGGAAGGCGCCGTCGTGGAACACCCAGGTGCGGGTGAACTTAAGGTCGTCGCCGGCCGATCCGCCGAACAGGGGAATCTCGCCCAGAGCGGCCTGGAGCGCGCGCGCCACCGGCTCCTCGCGCACCGAGAGCCCGTCGATGAGCAGCAATGCAAAGGTGTTGGCGGCGTCGGTCTCGGGCCGACGGCTTTCGAGCTCGCGCAAGAGCGTCTGGGCGAATGCCTGACCCTGGCCGATTTCGAATTGCTGCAGGCGGTTCAGGAGGCCCGTCACGGCCACGCCGGCCCCAGCGCCGAAGCTCGCTCCCGAGAGGCTCTTCTCGCAGTAGCCGGCAGGCCCGATCTCGCCCGCCGTCGTGCAGCCGACGGCGGGAACGCCGGGGAACATGCGGTTCATCTCGCCGGCCAAGGCGTCGAGGTCGTATTCGCTGGAGCAGAAGAACACGATCAGGCTGGCGTCTTCCTGCGCCACTGCCGTGTGGAATTCCCGGACCGCGATGCGCGCGTCCAGGGCACGCGAATGTCCGGTGCGGATGGCAGCGGTCTGGCCCATATGCCTCCTCGATTCGGGGTTGTTGTTTTCGTCCCACTTTCGGCGCGGCCGTGGCGGGTACCGGTGCCGAGCGCGGCTCCCTACACGTCGCTGCGCCCAGGCGCAGCGTTGCGAGGCTCAGCCGATTTTAACGGCTGGCGCCGATGCTTGCTTTAGTAATACGCCCTGGAGACCGAGCGCCACCGCCCGGCCAATGGCCGGCAGCCCGGATCACGGTGCGCTCCGGCGGGTGGAAATCCGCTTACCAGCAACATCAATAATTCGGAGCGCCCGAGGTGGGGCTGGTTGCGACTGAGGTGCGTAATACTTGGATATGCAAAGGAAAATCCAGCGGGCGCAGGGCTGGCACGGAACTTGGGTAATGCCTCCCGACCGGTTCCAGCCCAGCAAGCCGCGCAGCGGCTCCAGATGCTCCCCTCGCCCGCTTGCGGGAGAGGGGATGGGGGTGAGGGGAAGCCGGGAGACACAGGAGACAACACCCATGGTCGAAACCTTCTACGACGTATTGCGCCGGCAGGGGATCACGCGGCGCAGCTTCCTCAAGTTCTGCAGTCTGACCGCGACCTCCCTGGGTCTCGGCTCGGCCTTCGCGCCGAAGATTGCGCACGCCCTGGAGACCAAGCCGCGCACGCCGGTGATCTGGCTGCACGGGCTGGAGTGCACCTGCTGTTCCGAGTCCTTCATCCGCTCGGCGCACCCGCTGGCGAAGGACGTGGTGCTGTCCATGCTTTCGCTGGACTACGACGACACGCTGATGGCGGCCGCCGGCCACCAGGCCGAGGCGATCATCGAGGAGATCAAGAAGAAGTACAAGGGCAACTACATCCTCGCCGTCGAAGGCAACCCGCCGCTCAACGAGGATGGCATGTACTGCATCCACGGCGGCCGGCCCTTCGTGGAAGTGCTGAAGGAAACGGCGAAGGACGCCAAGGCCATCATCTCCTGGGGCTCCTGCGCCTCCTGGGGCTGCGTGCAGGCGGCCAAGCCGAATCCCACCCGGGCCACGCCGGTGCACAAGGTCATCACCGACAAGCCCATCATCAAGGTGCCGGGCTGCCCGCCCATCGCGGAAGTGATGACGGGGGTGGTGACCTACATGCTCACCTTCGACCGCATCCCCGAGCTGGACCGCCAGGGCCGGCCGAAGATGTTCTACGGCCAGCGCATCCACGACAAGTGCTACCGCCGGCCCCACTTCGACGCGGGCCAGTTCGTGGAGAGCTGGGACGACGACGCGGCGCGCCGCGGCTACTGCCTCTACAAGATGGGCTGCAAGGGGCCGACCAGCTACAACGCCTGCTCCACCATGCGCTGGAACGGCGGCGTGTCCTTCCCCATCGCTTCGGGCCACGGCTGCATCGGCTGTTCCGAAGACGGCTTCTGGGACAAGGGCGGCTTCTACGAGCGGCTCACAGACATCAAGCAGTTCGGCGTCGAGGCCAACGCCGACCAGGTGGGCGGCGCGGCGGCCACGGTGGCCGGCGCCGCGGTGGCGGCCCATGCGGCCGTCTCCGCCTTGAAGCGCGCGCGCATCAACCACGCTGACGAAAACACGGGGGACAAGTAATCATGGGCGTGTACGAAACCCAAGGCTTCAAGATGGACAACACCGGCAAGCGCGTGGTCGTGGACCCCGTCTGCCGCATCGAGGGCCATCTGCGCGTCGAGGTGAACCTCGATGCCGACAACGTCATTCGCAACGCCGTGTCCACCGGCACCATGTGGCGCGGTCTGGAAGTCATCCTCAAAGGCCGTGATCCGCGCGACGCCTGGGCCTTCACGGAGCGCATCTGCGGCGTGTGCACCGGCACCCATGCGCTGACTTCCGTGCGCGCGGTGGAGGATGCGCTCGCCATCAAGATTCCGGAGAACGCCAACACCATCCGGAACCTGATGCAGTTGAACCTCTACGTGCACGACCACCTGGTGCACTTCTACCACCTCCACGCCCTGGACTGGGTCGATGTGGTCTCGGCGCTCAAGGCCGATCCCAAGAAGACCTCGGAGCTGGCCCAGAGCATCTCCAGCTGGCCGTTGTCCTCGCCCGGCTACTTCCGCGACCTGCAGAACCGGTTGAAGAAGTTCGTCGAGTCCGGCCAGCTCGGACCCTTCATGAACGGCTACTGGGGCAACCCGGCCTACAAGCTGCCGCCGGAAGCCAACCTCATGGCCGTGGCGCACTACCTGGAGGCCCTGGATTTCCAGAAGGAGATCGTCAAGGTCCACACCATCTTCGGCGGCAAGAACCCGCACCCCAACTGGCTGGTGGGCGGCATGCCCTGCGCCATCAACGTGCACGACACGGGAGCGGTGGGCGCCATCAACATGGAGCGCCTCAACCTGGTCAAGCACATCATCGACCGCACCAAGGAGTTCGTGGAGCAGGTGTACATCCCCGACCTCCTCGCCATCGCCTCGTTCTACAAGGGCTGGCTGCATGGCGGCGGCCTCTCTTCCAAGGCGGTGCTGTCCTACGGCGACATCCCCGACAGGGCCAACGACTACTCGGCGGCCAACCTGCTGCTGCCGCG
>CAYZLI010000149.1:4542-9542 GCA_964479195.1 uncultured Rhodocyclaceae bacterium | reverse complement strand
CATGGACGAAGCCTGCGACAAGGCCGACATCTTCGTCACCGCCACCGGCAACGTGCATGTGATCGGCCATGCCCACATGAAGGCCATGCGCAACAACACCATCGTCTGCAACATCGGCCACTTCGATTCCGAGATCGACATCGCCAGCCTGCGCCAGTACCAGTGGGAGAACATCAAGCCCCAGGTGGACCATGTCATCTTCCCTTCTGGCCGCCGCATCATCGTGCTGGCCGAAGGCCGCCTGGTGAACCTGGGCTGCGCCACGGGCCACCCCTCCTTCGTGATGTCCAACTCCTTCACCAACCAGACGCTGGCGCAGATCGAGTTATTCACGCGCGGCGACCAGTACGGCAAGCAGGTGTATGTCCTGCCCAAGCACCTGGACGAGAAGGTGGCGCGGCTGCACCTGAAGAAGATCGGCGTGCAGCTCACGGAACTCTCGGACGAGCAGGCGACCTACCTGGGACTGAGCAAGGACGGCCCCTACAAGCCGGAGCACTACCGGTATTGACAGCGCCCGACAGCGAATCCAGAATGGTTCCGTATTGGCTCCATTCTGGAGGAAACCATGCCGAACCTGTCGATCAAGGATGTCCCGGAAGCCGTGGCGGAAAAACTGCGCCAGCGGGCGGCGCGCAACCATCGTTCGCTCCAGGGCGAGCTGATGGCACTCATCACGCAGGCCGTTGCCGAGGAGCCGGAGCGGCGCCACGCCCCTGCGGGGCAGGAAGGGGCGACGAGGCCGAAGACCATCGAGCAGATCGTCGCCGAACATCGCGCCCGCTGGCCGCAACCCTTCGACGTCGGGCCGCGCGCCGTGGATATTGTTCGCGCCGATCGCGACACGAGATGAGCGCCGATGGAGCCGATCATCGCGCAACCGCCCGCCCCCTATCGCGTGCATCCGCCGCTGGTCGTCGATTGCAGCATGCTCGCGGCCGCGTTGTTCGATGAACCCGAACGCGACGCCGCGGCGACGTGCTTGGCGGGGAGCGAACTCTTCGCACCGTTTCTGCTCGACTTCGAGATCGTCAGCGTGGCGCTGAAGAAAGCGCGGCAGGGGCTGGACGACGTCGCCGCTTGCGGCCTTGCGGACTTCCGGGCGCTATCGATCAACCGCCATCGGGTCGATGCCCAGGCACAAATGGCACTCGCCTTGCGCTACGACCTGACCGCCTACGACGCCGCCTATCTATGGCTCGCTGCCGAACTCAAGGCGCCCTTGGCCACTTTCGACCACCGACTGGGCGAAGCGGCGCAGCGCCACTTGAACACACTGGGCTGAACCCGACTTGAACTCCCGATGAACAGCGCCATGCGCACCTACAGTTTCGAATTCTTCCCGCCGCAGACGCCCGAGGGTATCGAGAAGCTGCGCGCCACGCGCCGCCAACTGGCGCAGTTGAGGCCCGCCTTCTTCTCCTGCACTTTCGGCGCGGGCGGCTCGACCCGCGATCGCACCCTGGAGACGGTGCTGGAGATCCAGGCGGACGGCCATCCGGCGGCGCCGCATCTTTCCTGCATCGGCTCGACGCGGGAGAACGTGCGCGGCGTGCTGGAGCGCTACAAGGCCGCTGGCATCCGCCGCATCGTCGCCTTGCGCGGCGATCTCCCCTCCGGCATGGCCGACCCCGGCGAGTTCCGCTACGCCAACGAGCTCGTGGCGTTCATCCGCGCGCAGACGGGCGACTGGTTCCACATCGAGGTGGCGGCCTATCCGGAATACCACCCCCAGGCGAAAAACCCGCGGGAGGACCTGCTCAACTTCAAGCGCAAGGTGGACGCGGGCGCGAACTCGGCCATCACCCAGTACTTCTATAACTGCGACGCCTACGAGCATTTCGTCGAGGAGTGTCGGGCGGTCGGTGTCACGGTGCCCATCGTGCCGGGCGTCATGCCCATCGCCAACTTCAGCAAGATCGCCCGCTTCTCGGATGCCTGCGGCGCCGAGATCCCCCGCTGGATCCGCAAGAAGTTCGAAAGCTTCGGCGACGACACGGCCTCGGTGCGCTCCTTCGGTCTGGACGTGGTGACGGCCCTGTGCGACCGCCTGTTGTCCAACGGCGCGCCGGGCCTGCACTTCTACACCCTGAACCAGGCCGGGCTCACCAGCACCATCTGGCAGCGGTTGGGGCTCTCGTAACTACTGCAGGCGAAAGCGCACGGGCAGCAGGACTTCGCGCGGTGCGGCCTCGGGCAGGGAGCGCACGGTCTTCGCGGCCCGCACGGCCGCCTCGTCGAGCAGGACGTGCCCGCTGCTGCGCTCGATCCGCGCGGCCAGCGCGTTGCCGGCTTCGTCCAGGAACAGCAGGACCAGCGCCTCGCCTTCCAGGCCGCGGGCGATGGCCTCCGGCGGATAGAGCAGACTGCGGCCCACCTGCTCGGACGCCGCCCGCGCCGCCTGCCGCGCGGCGGCCCGGGGCCGCGGCTGCGGGCCGCGGCGCTCCGGAACTTTTTGGGCTTGGGACGGCTCAGTTTCCGATTGGGCGGCCGCCGGTTTCGGCGGCTCGGGCAGGAACAGGGGTGGCTGCGCCGCCGGCTTGACGAGCAGCGCCGCCAGGGGAGCGCGGGCTGGTTCCCGCCCGGCATCCCGCGAGCGCCACGGGACAGCCACGACGATCAGCGCGGCATGCAGGGCCAGCGACAGCACGAGGGCCGGGCCAAGATACGAGTTCGGCGCGCTCACGGAACGGTGTAATTGGGGAAAGACGAATTGACGCACGAAGCCGGTATTTTCCGCAACGCCCTGGCGCTGCTCTTGGCCCTGGCGCTCACCCCCCCGGCCTTCCCCCAGGCCGGGCCGGCGGCAGCGGGCGCGCCGCTGTCCCCCGCCCAGCAGACCCAGCCAGGCTGGCCCTCGCCGGTGGAATACGGCGCCCGCGTCGAGGCCGGTGATCTCGACCGGGTGCGCCGCTGGCTGGATGCCGGGGTGGACCCGAACTACGTGGCCGACCGCATCGGCACGGGGCTGATGATCGGCGCCTGGCACGGCAATATCGCCTTGATGGATCTGTTCGTCTCCCGCGGCGCCGACGTCAACCGCAGCAACGCCTTCGGCGAGCAGGCCCTGATGCACGCGGCCTGGCGGGGCCACCTGGAGGCGGCGCAGTGGCTGCTGGCCCGCGGCGCGCAACTGAACCGGGAGCCCCTGCAATGGTCGGCCCTGCACTACGCGGTGTTCGCCGGCCACGGCGAGATAGCGCGCACCCTCATGGAGCGGGGCGCGGACATCAATGCCCGCAGCCCCAACGGCTCCAGCGTGCTGATGATGGCGGTCTACGAGGGCCGCGAGGAGCTGGCCCGGACGCTGATCGAGCGCGGCGCCGACCCGAAGGTGAAGAACGAGTGGGGTGACGGCGCGCTGGAATGGGCCATGAAGTTCAACCACACGACCATCGCCCGCCTGGTCACCTCCAAGGAGGAGTTCGCCGAGGTCGCCAGCCAGCCCAAGGCCCATTGGGGCGAACCGACGCGCTCGGAATTCGCCTCGGAAGAGCTGACCCGGCTGCTGCGGGTGCGCAACGTGCTGGAGACCAAGGGCCTGTCCCTGGAGCGGGTGGACCGGCAGATCGCGACGGAACGCGTCCGGGTGGCGCGGGCGGGCATCGGCCAGAAGGCGGTCCCGCCGCGCGCCGCCACCCTGGAGATCAGCGCCAAGCGCAGCGCGCCGCGGGAGCAAAAGGCGCGGCTGGTCCACGAGAAAAGGGCCGCCAAACGCCCCGCCAAGGCCAGCCGGGCGGCCACCGGAACGCCCTGACGGGCGCGCAGAAAGCGGATGAACAACAGGGCCTAGGTGTCCATTCCCTCCAGGCCCTTCCTCAGCAGTTCGGCCACGAACGCGTTGAGTCCCGCCTCGCGCGACTGCGCCAGCGCCTGGACCTGCGTCACCAGGTCGCCCGGCAGCTTGACCGCGAAGGGCACGAGGCCGAGGGCCTGGTCGAGCTTGCGCCGCTCGCGCCGACCGAAGGCCGTCGCGGCTTCCTGGCCAAAGCGCCCCGGCGTGCCGGCCTGCTTGATCCGGCCGTCGATCTTCAGGCCCTTGAGTTTCTCCAGGTCAGTCTTTTTCACGCCTTCCTCCTCTTGTCTATCGCCGCTTGCCCAGGCTCACGAGCAGCACGCCGGCCATCACCAGCGCGGCGCCGGCGAGCTGGGACAGGGACACCGCCTCGTCCAGCAGCAACCAGCCGAGAAAGATCGTCGCCACCGGCCCCATGGAGCCGAGCAACGACGCCGGACCGGCGCCGATGCGGCGGATGGCCTCCGAGATCATATACACCGGCAGCACCGTGCTGAAAAGCGCCATCGCCCCCGACAGGCCGTAGACCTGCCAGGGCAGGGCCAGGGCCGAAAGCGGGCGCATGAGCAGGAACTGGCCGATGCACAGCAGGCAGGCGACGATGCTCGCCCAGGCCGTCAGGCGCGCCGCGCCGATGCGCCCCACCACCTGGCCGTTGCCGATGAGGTAGAGGGCATAGGACACGGCACTGCCGAAGACCAGCGCCGCGCCCAGCCACACATGGCGGTCGGCCCCGGCCGCGGCCACGTCATGCCGCACGGCCAGGGCGATGCCCGCATAGCTCAAGGCGAGCGCGACGAGCGCGCGGTGGGTGATGGGCTTGCGGAAAAACAGGGCTGAGAGCAGCACCACCAGGGTCGGGTAAAGGAACAGGATCAGCCGCTCCAGGCCCGCCGAGATGTATTGCAGGCCGAGGAAATCCAGCAGGCTTGCCAGGTAGTAGCCGAGGACGCCCAGGGCGAACAGCATCGCCGCGTCGCGGGCGGTGAGCGCGGCCCGCCGGGGGCCCGGCAGGAACAGCATGGCGGCGAAGAAGGGCAGCGAGAAGATCATGCGCAGGGCGAGCAGCGTGATGGCATCCACCCCGTAGGGATAGGCCAGCTTGACCAGGATCGCCTTGAAGGAGAAGCCGAGGGCGGCAGCCGCGGCAAGCACCGCGCCGCCGCCGGGCTGGAACGGCGCAGCCAACTAGCGCCGCTTGCCG
>CAYZLI010000149.1:0-4442 GCA_964479195.1 uncultured Rhodocyclaceae bacterium | reverse complement strand
AAGCACCGCGCCGCCGCCGGGCTGGAACGGCGCAGCCAACTAGCGCCGCTTGCCGACGCCAGTGGCCAGGCCGTGGCGGTTGGCCAGTGCCGGCCGCAGGGCGAGTTCCAGGTCGCTCGACCTCGCGATGGGCAGCGGGAGCAGCATGCGGGGTGCCTCGGGAGTGTAAAATCGCATTTTATCAGCAGCATTTATTGCGAGAGGTTTTCTATGGCCGGCCATTCCAAATGGGCCAACATCCAGCACCGCAAGGGGCGCCAGGACGCCAAGCGGGGCAAGATCTTCACCAAGCTCATCAAGGAAATCACCGTTGCCGCGAAGATGGGCGGCGGCGATCCCGGGGCCAACCCGCGCCTGCGCCTGGCGATGGACAAGGCCTTCGACAACAACATGCCCAAGGACACCGTGGAGCGCGCCATCAAGCGCGGCTGCGGCGACCTGGACGGCGCCAGCTACGAGGAAATCCGCTACGAGGGCTATGGCATCGGCGGCGCGGCGGTGATGGTGGATTGCCTCACGGACAACAAGACCCGCACCGTGGCCGACGTGCGCCACGCTTTCGCCAAGCACGGGGGCAACCTGGGCTCGGAGGGCTCGGTGGCCTTCCAGTTCAAGCACTGCGGCCAGTTCGTCTTCGCACCGGGCACCAGCGAGGACCGGGTGATGGAGGCGGCGCTGGAGGCGGGCGCCGAGGACGTGCTCAGCAACGAGGACGGCAGCATCGAGGTGGTCAGCGCACCCCAGGACTTCCACGCCGTCAAGCAGGCCCTGGAGAAGGCCGGGCTCAAGCCCGAGATGGCCGACGTGACCTTCAAGCCCCTCAACGAGACCGAACTCAAGGGCGAGGACGCGGCCAAGATGCAGCGCCTGCTCGACGCCATCGAGGTGCTGGACGACGTGCAGGAGGTCTACACCTCCGCCGTCATGGACGAGTGAGGGCTGAGGAGTGAGGAGTGAGGGCTCGCCAGGCGCCAACACTCCGTCGATCCGCATTCTCGGGATAGATCCCGGACTCCGCATCACCGGGTTCGGTGTCATCGAAAAATCCGGCACCCGCTTGTGCTACGTCGCCAGCGGCTGCGTCAAGACGGACGCGAACGGCGAACTGCCGCAGCGCCTGAAAACCATCCTCGACGGGCTGCGGGAAGTGATCGAGGCCCATCGCCCCGGCCAGGTGGCGGTCGAGAAGGTCTTCGTGAACGTGAACCCCCAGTCCACCCTGCTGCTCGGCCAGGCGCGCGGCGCGGCCATCTGCGCGGCGGTCGCCGCCGCCCTGCCGGTGGCGGAGTACACGGCGCTGCAGGTGAAACAGGCGGTGGTGGGCCACGGCAAGGCGGCCAAGGAACAGGTGCAGCACATGGTCCGGCGCCTGCTCAGCCTGCCGGGCGAGCCCAGCCCGGACGCGGCCGACGCCCTGGCCTGCGCCATCTGCCACGCCCATGGCGGCCAGGGCCTGGGGGCCTTGGCTACTGCCGGCTTTCGCGTGCGCGCCGGCCGCCTGGTCTGAGGACGCCGTGCGGCTGCCCGCCCTGGCACTCATCCAGCGCCTGCAGCAGGCGGCGCGCGAGCGCCGATGACCGGCCCCAAAAAGGAAAATCATGATCGGACGCCTCACGGGCACCCTGATTGAAAAGAACCCGCCGCAGATCACGCTCGATGTGCAGGGCGTCGGCTACGAAGTGGATGTGCCGATGAGCACCTTCTACAACCTGCCGGCCACCGGCGAGAAGGTCACGCTGCACACCCACCTCGTCGTGCGCGAGGACGCGCACCTGCTCTTCGGCTTCGCCACGGAGGCCGAGCGCGTGGCCTTCCGCCAGCTCCTGAAGATATCCGGCATCGGCGCGCGCACGGCGCTCGCCCTGCTCTCCGGCCTTTCGGTGGCCGACCTCGCCCACGCCGTGGCCGCCCAGGAGGCGGGGCGGCTCACCAGGATTCCCGGCATCGGCAAGAAGACGGCGGAGCGCCTGCTGCTGGAACTGCGCGACAAGATGGCCGGCGTCGTCGCCGTCGCGCCCGCGGCCGCCCACACGGCTTCGAGCGACATCCTCAACGCCCTGCTGGGCCTGGGCTACAACGAGCGCGAGGCCCAGGCGGCGCTCAAGGCCCTGCCGGCGGAAGTGGCGGTGGCCGACGGCATCCGGCTGGCATTGAAGTCGCTGTCGAAGGCCTAGGCGGGTAAACTAGCCGGATGATCGAAACCGACCGCCTCATCGCCGCCACGCCGGCCTCCCCCCAGGAGGAGCAGATCGAGCGGGCCCTGCGCCCGCGCATGCTCGCCGAGTATGTCGGCCAGCAGAAGATCCGCGACCAGCTCTCCATCTTCATCGAGGCGGCGAAGAGACGGAAGGAAGCGCTCGATCACGTCCTGCTCTTCGGCCCGCCCGGCCTGGGCAAGACGACGCTCGCCCACATCGTCGCCCACGAGATGGGCGTCAATCTGCGCCACACCTCGGGGCCGGTGCTGGAGCGGGCCGGCGATCTCGCCGCCATCCTCACCAACCTCGAGCCCCACGACGTGCTGTTCATCGACGAGATCCACCGCCTCTCGGCCGTGGTGGAGGAGATCCTCTACCCGGCGTTGGAGGACTTCCAGATCGACATCATGATCGGCGAGGGGCCGGCCGCCCGCTCCGTGAAGCTCGACCTGCCGCCCTTCACCCTGGTGGGCGCCACCACCCGCGCCGGCATGCTGACCAACCCGCTGCGCGACCGTTTCGGCATCGTCTCCCGCCTGGAGTTCTACACGCCGGAGGAGCTGACCCGGATCGTCACCCGCTCGGCGCAACTGCTCACCGTGGAGATCGCCCCGGAGGGGGCCTTCGAGATCGCCCGCCGGGCGCGGGGCACGCCGCGCATCGCCAACCGCCTGCTGCGCCGCGTGCGCGACTTCGCCGAGGTGAAGGCCCAGGGCCATATCACGCGCGAGGTGGCGGACGCGGCGCTCACCATGCTGGACGTGGACCATGTCGGGCTGGACATCATGGACCGCAAGCTGCTGGGCGCCGTGCTGGAGAAGTTCGCCGGCGGCCCGGTCGGCCTGGACAACCTGGCGGCGGCCATCGGCGAAGCGCGCGACACCATCGAGGACGTGCTGGAGCCCTACCTCATCCAGCAGGGCTATCTGCAGCGCACGCCGCGCGGGCGCATGGCCACCGCCTCCACCTGGCGCCACTTCGGCCTGGCCATGCCCAGCGCAAACCCGAGCGGCGAACTCTGGGGTCAATAGCCGCGGCACGTCGGGCGGCCCCGACAGCGGCCGGTGCGGGGGCCGAGCTACGGTAGAATGACTAAATGACGCCTGTCAGCCATTCCCGGCGCCCAGCGTTTTCCTTCCCGGTGCGCGTGTATTACGAGGACACGGACCAGGCGGGAGTCGTCTATTACGCCGGCTACCTGCGCTTTCTCGAACGCGGGCGCACCGAGTGGCTGCGCACCCTGGGCGTGGAGCAGTTCAGGCTGGCGCAGGATACGGGCATCGCCTTCGCGGTGCGCTCGATGAACATCGAGTACCTGCGGCCGGCGCGGCTGGACGACTTGCTGGCCGTCCGCACCGAGATCGAGTCGGTCGGCCGCGCCCAGGTGGTGTTCGCGCAGCGCGTCGAACGCGACGGCGAGGTCCTGGTCGAAGCCACGGTGCGCGTCGCCTGCCTCGATTTGCGGCGCATGAAGCCCACCGCCCTGCCCGAGGAGATCAGAACCAGCATGGAAGCTCTTGCATGAACGTCACTCAGGACCTCGCCATCATCGAACTCATCGCCAATGCCAGCATCCTGGTCAAGGGTGTCATGGCCCTGCTCGCGGTGGTGTCCGTCATGTCCTGGTACTGGATCTTCCGCAAGTGGTTCGCCATCCGCGACGCCCGGGCCAAGACCGACCAGTTCGAGCGGGACTTCTGGAGCGGCGGCGACCTGAACGGGCTCTACCAGAGCGCCGTGAACAACCGCCACAGCGCGGGCGCCCTGGAGCGCATCTTCGAGGCCGGCTATCGCGAGTTCACCAAGCTGCGCAGCCAGCGCGACCCGGCCGCCATCATCGACGGGGCGCGCCGCGCCATGCGCGCCACCCACCAGCGGGAGATGGACGGGCTGGAAGCGCACCTGGCCTTCCTCGCCTCCGTCGGCTCGGTCAGCCCCTACGTCGGCCTGTTCGGCACGGTCTGGGGCATCATGAATTCCTTCCGCGCCCTGGCCAGCGTCAGCTCCGCCACCCTGGCCCACGTGGCGCCGGGCATCGCCGAGGCCCTGGTGGCCACGGCCATCGGCCTGTTCGCCGCCATACCGGCGGTGGTCGCCTACAACCGCTTCGCCCACGACATCGACCGGGTCGCCATCCGCTTCGAGAGCTTCATGGAGGAATTCTCCAACATCCTGCAAAGGCAGTTGCGGTGAAGCAGCGCCGGCTCATGAATCAAATTAACGTCGTGCCCTACATCGACGTGA
>CAYZLI010000148.1:7457-9586 GCA_964479195.1 uncultured Rhodocyclaceae bacterium | reverse complement strand
CGCCGATCGCCAGGCTCAGGGCGATGGTGCGCAGGCGCTTGGCCGCCGGCGTGAGCTCGAGAATGATTGGCCTCCCCAACAGTTGAGCCCCCTACCATTGTACACGGCCCAGGTGTCATTCCCGCGCACGCGGGAATCCAGGACCGGCCAGGTAGGCCGCCCCGGCACCGGCCTGTCATTCCCGCGCACGCGGGAATCCAGGGACTTTCGAAAGACGCTGGATCCCCGCGTGCGCGGGGACGACAGGTGCCCTTATTCCCCTGCCGAAAGAACCGCTGGCATCTCGGCCGCGGCGCCGGCGCGGCCGATCTCATCCAGATGCTGCTGCAGCTCGGCGCGCTCCAGTTCCTCGAAGGACAGGCTGAGGAACAGGAGGATGCGCTCGGTGAGCGCCGCATAGGCGCGCATGAAGGCGTCCCGGATGTCCGCCTCGGCTCCGCCGGCGGCGGCGGGATCGGCGACGCCCCAGTGGGCCCGCAGGGGCCGCCCGGGCCAGACGGGGCAGGCTTCGCCCGCCGCCGCGTCGCAGACCGTGACCACCATGTCCAGTTCGGGCGCCTCCGGCGCGGCGAACTCGTCCCAGCTCTTGCTGCGCAGCCCGGCCGTCGCCAGCCCCTGCGCTTCCAGCAGTTCCAGCGCATGGGGATTCACCCGCCCCGCCGGCCGGCTGCCGGCGCTGAAGGCGTGCACGCGGCCCCCACCGAGGGCGTTGAGCAGCGCCTCCGCCAGGATGCTGCGGGCGGAGTTGCCGGTGCACAGGAGCAGGATGTTCCAGGGACGTTCGCTCATGGTGCCTCAATGGTACGGCGGGTCGTGGTCACGGAACAGGCCTCTGGCGCCCCCGCGCCGGCCGCGCGTCGGATGGGCCGCGGCGCAGGGCGATGCGTTCCCCGTCCACGGCGATCGTCCCGGCGGCCTGGAGCCGCGCCAGCGTCCGGTACAGGGCCTCGTGGGTGAGGCCGAGTTCGGCGGCCCAGGCCTTGCGCGACTGGGTCAGCCGGAGCGCGCCGTCCGCCCCTTCCACTTCGAGGTAATGGAGGATGCGTTCGGCCGCGCCGCGCAGGCTCAGCCGCTCGCATTGGGCGCGCAGCTTGCGCAGCTCGCGGGCCAGGCGCGCCATCCAGGCTTGGCGGAAGCCCACTTCGTCGTCCAGCGCCTGGCGGAAGGCGGCCAGCGGAAAGCGCAGCAGCCGTCCTTCCCCGGCGGCGACGGCATCGCAATGATAGGCCTTCGATTCCAGGCTTGCCTCAGCGAAGAAACCGCCCCGGCTGCGCTGCAGGACGATCTCGGCGCCGCCGCGGGAACGGCGCATGAGGCGCACTTCCCCGGCCAGCACGCACAGCATGGCCCGGGGCCGGTCCCCTTGCCGGAAGAGCGCCTCGCCGGCGGCGAAGGGCTGCAGCCGGGCGGCCTCGCGCAGGGCCGCCGGCACGGCGTCCAGTTCGGGATGGGCGGCGGCGTGCGCCCGCCAGTCGGCGATCAAGGAGTCCATATGATCCGGATCATAACGGGGCGGACCCGGGCCTGCCTAACATGGCCTCGCACCCTGCCCGGAGGAGCAACCATCTTGAACAGAAAAATGCAGCTCGCGCTGGCGCCGCCGGCATCCTCGGCGTTGCCATGGCCGCCCCCGCCCAGCCGCACGACCACGACATGCACCCGCAGCCGGCGGCCAAACCCGCGCCGGCCGTGTCCGTAAAGGACGGCCGCCTGGCCGTCCGCTTCCCGAAGGACCTGCGCCTCCACACCCTGGCCAACATGCGCGACCACCTGCTGGCGATGCAGGAAATCCAGGAGGCGCTCGCCAGGGAGGAGTTCGACCAGGCCGGCGACATCTCGGAACAGCGCCTGGGCATGAGCTCCCTCGGCCTGCACGGCGCCCATGAGGTGGCGAAGTACATGCCCAAGGGCATGCAGGCCGTCGGCACGGAAATGCACCGGGCGGCCAGCCGCTTTGCCGTGGCGGCGAAGGACGCCGGCGCCACGGGGGACGTGAAGCCGGCGCTGGCCGCCCTGGCCCAGGTCACGCAGCAATGCGTGGCCTGCCACTCCGCCTACCGGGTGCAGTAGCCCCATTCCCTCGCCCTTCGACAAGCTCAGGGCGAACGGTCTTGCGCGGGGGAATCAGA
>CAYZLI010000148.1:0-7357 GCA_964479195.1 uncultured Rhodocyclaceae bacterium | reverse complement strand
ATTCCCTCGCCCTTCGACAAGCTCAGGGCGAACGGTCTTGCGCGGGGGAATCAGAACTCCAGCGCGTCGCGGATCGCCTCGATGCCCGCCTTGGCGCACGTCTCGTCGAGTTCGCCGCCCGGCGCACCCGACACGCCGATGCCGCCGAGTATCGTCCCGCCGCCTTCGATCAACATGCCGCCGCCCACCATCACCACCCGCGGCAGGTGGCGGATGCCGCTCGCGGCCTTGCCGGCCTGGGTCTCGCGGGCCATCTCGCCGGTGCTGGCCCGGAAGCTGACGGCGGTCCACGCCTTGCCCGCCGCCGTGTCGGGCGTGTGCGCGCCGGCGTAGCGGTCGCGCAGCACCACCTGGGTCAGGCCGCTGCGGTCCACCAGCGCCACCGCCACCTGGTAGCCGCTGTCGCGGCATTTCTTGATCGCCGCCTGGGCCGCCTTGAGCGAGGTCTCCGGCGTCAGGGTGCGGACGGAGTAGGTCGGTTCCGGCTCGGCCGCCTGCGACGGCAGCAGGCAAAAGGCCAACACGATTCCCGACAACGCACGAACGGCGGACTTGGCACTCATGGCATTTCCTCCCTGGTTGGACGCAAGAAACCGGCTTCGATCAGCACGTCTTTGCGCAATGGTAACCGGAAGCGGACGAACGCCGCTCACCGGCCGGGGTCCCCGGGCGCCGAAGCTCCCCCCATGCCGGAAGCGTAAAAGGCCGCCAGCGCCCCGATCTCGGCGTCGCTGAAGGGATTGCGGTAGGACGTCGCGGTGTCGCCGCGCACGCCGTTCAGCAGGCGGGCGATGAACTCTTCACGCGGCAGGATGCGGGCCAAGCGGAACAGGTCCTCCGCGGGCAAGGCCACGGCGGGCGCCGGCGCGTCGTGGCAGCCGGCGCAGGCCTGCCGGTGAATCGCTTCGCCCAGCCGCAAGACATCCGGTCCGCCGCCTGTCGCGAAAGACGTGAGTTCCAAGGGATGGCGGCGGCGCTGGCGCGCCAATTCCCGCTCCAAAGCGGGCCAGTCGTTCGACGCCAGCGCGGCGCGCAGACGCGGCACGTAGGCCGTGTCCGGGTCGCCCGCCCGGCGCGCCAGCAGCGACAGCGAGGACAGCGCCCCCTTCAGCCGGGAGCGCAGCCCCTGCTGCCGGGGCTCGGGAAGGTTGCCGGCGGCAAGGCGGCGCGCATCGCCGCCCAGGACGAGCAGTTCGGCGCCAAGGCGCCGCTGGTGCTCGTCCTGGGCGGCGATGGCCGTCCCGGCCACGAGGACCGCAACGGCCAGCAGCCGCCGCGAGAGGCGGGGGCGCCTCAGTTGAGTTTCACCTTCTGCTCCACCGGGCCGTTCTTCATGGTCCATTCCACCATGGAGCCATCGTAGAGCCGGGCCTTGTTGTTGCCCATCAGCTCGCTGGAGGCGAACCAGCCGACGGAAGCCCAATGACCGGTGTTGCAGAAATTGATCTGTTCTCCGCTGACCGGCACCCCGGCAACCTTATAGAGCTGCTCCAGTTGCTGGCGCTTGCGGAACTCGCCCATGCCGTTGACGGTGACCCAGGCATTCGGCAGGTTTTTCGCGCCCTCGATCGTGCCGCTCTCGGGGGCTTTCGGATGCCGATTGATGCCGGCATACTGGTCCTCGGGCCGATTGTCCACCAGCAGCACGCCGGCCGCCTTGGCCTTCTTGACGTCGTCCATGGTCACAATCATCTCCTTGCGGAGGGTCACCTTGAAAGTTTTCGCCGCCGGCTTGGCGGCTCCGGCCTGGAGCGGGTTCTTCTTGTCCTTCGTGTAAGCCGCCATGCCCCCATCCAGGATCGAGACATTGTCGTGGCCAAGTACCTTGAAGGTCCAGTAGACGCGCGTGCCGACACCCATGTCGGTCGACGACATGCCCGGCGGCACCAGCACCACGTGCGTCTGGTTGTCGATCCCGAGCTTGCCGATCATTTCGCCAAGGGCGTCCAGCTTGACGGGCAGCATGTCCGGGACCTTGTCGGCGCGTTCCTCACGCCAGCCGTCCTTGCCGTAGTTGCTGTTGACCGCCCCCGGGATGTGCCCGCGCAAGTAATCGGTCGCCGGCTGGAAGTCGATGAACACGATCCCCTGCTTGTCGGTATTGGCCTTCACCCAGTCCACATCCACGAGGGGCGTGGCCGCCAGGGCGGCCTGCAGGCTGCCGAGCAGCAGCAACAGGGCCGGGCCCAGCGTCCGGTACAGGAATTTCGTCCATTTCATCTTCATATGCGTCTCCTCCATCGGTATTTCAGTTGGTTATGATCAGATCGGCAACCAGGATGGCGGCGAGTACCGCATCCCAGGCCCCGTCCCCCATCCCCGGCCGCGTCAGGTCCATGCGCGCCACCTCGTGCGCCCCTTCCAGGGCGGCGAGGGCCGCGCCGACGGCGTCGGCGTCCGGAAACAGCCCGGTGTGAAGTGCCAGTATGTTCATACGCTGACCACGGCGTCGGCCGCGCCCAAGGCCGCGGCAAGGGCCGCGGCATCGAGGACGGGCAACTCGTCTCCCATCGCCGCCACAGTGGTTTCCGGCGCGATGCCGGAGAGCTCCAGCAGCTCCGCCATGGCGGCGTTCTGCGGCGTCTCGGCCACCGGCCCGGTCATGAAAACCAGCCGCACCCGGTGGCCGAAGATGGTCAGCCCCGCGGCCACCCGCATGGCTTCCGCGTGATCCCGCCGGGCCAGCATGAGTATCCGTTTTTCCACTGTGTCCTCTACAGGCTCACGACCCGCGCCGCCTCGCCCATGAGGGCGCTGTTGACAGTCTGGCTGCCCGGTTCTATCGGGCAGGCCGCCTTGGAGTAGCGGTGCCAGGACTCCTCGCAGGCGACCGCCCGCTGCGCCTGGCTCAGGATGCCCCGCAAGGCCTCTTCGTGCAGCCCGAGCACCCCCTCATGGGTGAAGAAGCAGGCGAAGCTGCGGCCGGCACGCAGGCAGGCCTGCGCCAGGGGCAGCAGGAAGCGCCCGCCGTCCGCCGTGCTCACGTGGAACAGGATGTCCATCAGGCGGCACTCCTGGCGGCCCGCCGCCGACCGAGGAACAGGCCGGCCGCGAAGGCCGTGGCCACCAGCCCGAGCACCAGCGTAACGATGGTGGGGATGGGGAGGGGCTGGGGCGGCGGCGGGGGAACCTGTATGCGGATGGGCTCGGGATAGGTGACGGCATCGGCGGGCAGCGATCCATCCGCCGCCCATTCGGCCCAGCCTTCCGCATACAGACGGGCCTCCACGCCGTGGCCCGCGCGCAGCAGCGCGAAATAGGCGATGCCGTCCAGCGGGTCGTGGCCATAGGCAACGGGGGTGCCCGCCGGCAAGAGCGGCGGCGTGGCGCCGGGCGCGGCGCGCAGGTGCGCCGCCGGCAGGTTCTGGGCGCCGGGCAGATGGCCGCCGCGAACCGCTCTTGCCCTGCCGCCCCAGTACTCCTCTTCGCTGCGGCCGTCCAGGAGAGGCGGCGGAACAGCCGAGGCGTGCAGATCCTGGCCCAGCACCAGGAGATCATCGCGCATGGGCGCCTCGAAGACCACGCTGCGGGCGAAGGCGCGCGGGCTGCCGGGGGCCGCCGCAAGGCCGGCGTTCACGGCCCGGGGCACCGGCTCGCTGAGGATCAGCACCCGCTTCTGCCCCGCCAGATGCAGCAGCCCGGCCACGAAATCCCGATCCGTCGCGTCCTGGCCCACCACCAGCACCGTCTCGTCCCCCTTGAGGCCGGCGGCGGACAGCAGCCAGATCAGGTCGCGCCAGGACGGCAGGCTGTGGTGAGGGCCCAGCAGGTCCATTGCCGGCAGGCAGCGGGCGCCGGCGAGGCTGCGTTCCATGCAATCCGCCTGGGGCCGCGCGTCGACCACCACCGCGCCGCCCGCGAGCGCCGCAGCGGCGTCGCGCACGTAGGCGAAGTCCTGCCCGCCGGCGGCCGGCAATGCCAGCAGGCCCAGGCAGAGCAGGCAGGCGGCGCGCATGGTCTCAGCAGCCACCAAACCGTTTGACGGCCGGGACGCCGCCGGCGCCGCCCGCGGGCGCGGGCGGGTTCTCGATGTAATAGCCCATCAGCTCCAGCACGGCCACCTTGCCGAAGCCGGCGCCCAGGTCGATGTCCGGCAGGCTCTCCGGCGGCGCCGGCTTGCGGGCGGCCTCGACGGCCTGCTGCGGCAGGGCGGCGAGGGAGAAGCCAAGCGCGGATACCGCCAGGCTCAGCGCCAGGGCCACGCCGCAGAAGATCCAGCTTTCGCGGTTCATCGGCTCACCTCACAGGGTGTCGTGCACAAAGCACAAATACATGATGCCAAAGGCCAGGGCGAACAGGACAAGCTGCGCCGTGGTCTCGAAATCGACGATCATCGCCGCTCTCCCTTGTAATGGCGCACCAGCCGCTCCAGGGGGATCGCCTCGCCCGTCTGCGGATGCACGACCGGGGCGGCGAAATGGGGCACGCCCTCGCGCGTGACGCGCAGGCTCTCCGGTGGATTGATATAGACATAGCCCAGGCCGGCGAGCATGGCCGCCGTGGCCAGCGCGATGTAGACCCGCATCAGGAGGCGCGCCATGGCTCAGTCCTTGCGGATGTAGACCTGCCAGCCGCGGGCGGTCTTGACGGTTTCCAGGTGCGTGGCGCCCAGCTCGTCGCACATGGGCGGCAGGGCCTCCACCGAGGAGGGGTTGTCCAGCAGCACCTCGATCACCTGGTCGGTGGCGATCTCGCCGATGGCCTTCTTGGTCATCAACTGCGGGCGCGGACAGGAGTCGCCGATGCAATCCACCTGCCGCGCGATGGGGTAGGTGTTGCCGTCGGACAGCCTCACCTCGCCGCCCCCCGCGTCCTCCTTCGCTTTCCTGGCTCCGAACAGGCCCATGACTTTGCTCCGTTTAGTCGAACAAGATTACTTGGCGGGCGCCACCGCGGTTTGCCCTTCGTCCGCTTCGGGCAGTTCGGGTTCCTCGGCCGCTTCCACCACGCCGTGGTGGGCGGCGGCCGCCTTCTCGTGCGCTCGCTGCTGCGCCAGCTCCTTGCGCCGGATCGCCCGGTAGATCAGGAACAGCACCCCGGTCTGGATCAGGCCGAAGAAGATGGCGGGGATCCCCGTCTTCTCCTGCAGGGTGCGCGCGTTGGCCACGCCCACCTGCAGGGCCGGCAGGCTGGGCTCCCCCGTCATGCTGGCCGGCGCCGGCGGCCAGTAGTTCCAGGACCAGACCAGGGAGAACAGAAACATGCCGATGAAGGTGAACAGCAGCGCCCAGACCGCCCCGATGTTGCCCTCGCCGGCCTTGACCCAGGTGGACACGGTGCAGGCGCCCGCCAGCACCATGCCGATGCCGAAGAGGAAGAGGCCGATGAAGGTGTTCAGGCCCACGTCGAAATCCAGCGGGTGGCCGGCGCCCACCGTCATGAACGCGGTGAAGGCCACCGTCAGGATCATCATGGCCACCAGCAGCGCCTTGGTGTTGCGGTAGGTCTTGAACATGATGGCGTCGCGCAGCGCCGCGGTATTGCAGAAGCGCGAGCGCTGCACCAGCAGGCCGACAACCGAACCGAAGACGAAGGCGATCATGCATTCGGCGATGGTGGACATGGATCAAGCCTCCAGGAGTTTCTTGTAGATGAGCGAGCCGACCCAGGCGCCGGCGAGGATGCCGGACATGGCGAGGTAGCCGCCCACGTTCATTTCCGGCGTCATGCCGAAGAAGGTGGATACGTTGCAGACGAAGGCCAGCCGGATGCCCACGCCCATCAGCAGGCCGCCGATGGTGATCATCAGCCACTCGGAGACGCGGCGCGGGATGCGCAGGTAGAACTCCTTGCTCATCAGCGCGCCGACTAGGGCGCCGAAGAACATGCCCAAGCTGATATACATTTTCCAGTAGTCGCCTTGGGGGACGAAGACCAGGTTCCAGAAGGGCAGGCGCTGCAGATCCTCCCCGAGGACCCACCGGGCGAGCAGGCCGGTCATCATGGTCTCGCCGCCGCCCACGGTCCAGGCGCCGAGCACGAGGAACAGGAAAATCTCCAGCAGCGCGATGACCGTGAGCGCTATGACCGGATCCAGCGTCTTGCGAAAGAACTCTTGCACTTGTCTCCTCCTGACCCCGCCTGTCGACGGGACCCAGTGTTATGGCGGCGATCCTATCAAGCTCCGGGAAACCCGGGTAGTAATCATTGCCAACAATAACGTTCTTCGCCCCGGCACCGCCTTGTGCTTAAATACAGCAAAGAACGATGAAGGAGACCGGCATGCGCATCTACGTGGAATACGAGGACATGTTCGACCACATGTTCAACGCCTGCACCACGTCCCAGATCAGCGAGTTCATTCCCGAGAAGCGCGGCTTCCGCATCCACGGCCACAGCACCACCATCTCGCTGGAGCGGGCCTTCTGGAACGTACTGGACGACATGGCGCGGGAGTCGAAACTGCCCCTGCCGCGCCTGATCGAGCGGGTCCATGACGGCTGCCTCGTCGCCAACGACAAGAACATCGCCTCCTGCCTGCGGGTGATCTGCCTCAAGTACCTGAACGTCTATGCCAACGGCGCGACGGGCACGCACTGCCTGAGCGCGGCTGCCTGACGGACCGCCACCCCGAGGATCAGAAGTAGAAGCGCACCATCAGCTCCAGTCGGCGCGAATTGCTGCCGCGGCCCAGCCAGGTGAGACTCCCGCTTCTTGATCAAGCGCGGCCCGTTCCTCCTACTTGTTGACCGGCGATGCCGGATCGAGCAGCAGGGCGACGAGATCCCGGATCTGCAGCTCGTTCAACGCCCCGGCGTGGCCGAAGCGCGGCATCTCGGAGCAGAGGTTGTATGCCTTGGCGTTGTAGATCTTTCCGTAGACGTACTTCTGGATGTCCGGACCGTTGCCGCGCAGCTTGCCGAAGTGGTAAAGGCTCGGGCCGATGGTGCCGAAGGAGGTTTCCTTGGGCGAAATCTGGTGGCAGTTGTAGCAATTGCCGCCGACGGGCAGGCCCGGCTTGTCGGTCCACGTGAAGCCGCGCCCGCTCTGGGCGATCTTCTCGCCGGCCTTCCAGTCGCCCATCAGCTTGCCGTCAACCGGCAGCCCGACCGCGGCGAGCTGGTCCTGCTCCAGGGTCCTGGCGATCGCCTCCGGCGGCTTGTCACCGGTGCGGTTGCAGAGGGCCTGGACACCGTCCACATCCAGGCGGTCGATGGAGGCCTGGCCGCGCGCTTGGAAATCGCCCTTGAAGACGGCAATGGCCTTGGCGCGGTGATCCGCGTCGGCGGCGGCGGGCAGGGCGGTGGTCAGGCACGTGGTGGCCGCGGCGGCCAGCAGGATGGTCTTGCTCATGGTCATGGTCGTTTTCCTAGCGCTTGATGCCCGGCCCCGTGTACATCTGGCCGTTGGCGGTACC
>CAYZLI010000147.1:0-9692 GCA_964479195.1 uncultured Rhodocyclaceae bacterium | reverse complement strand
CTTGTAGCGCAGGGTGCGCTCGGAGATGCCGAGCAGTTCCACCGCCCGCTTGCGCGAGCCCCCCACCGCCGCCAGGGTGTCCAGGATGTGCTGGCGCTCCAGGTCCCTCATGTTGGCCGGCGCCATCGCGGAAATCCGCTCGGTCGGCGCCACCGCCGCCGGGGCCGGTGCGGCGACCGGTGCCGCCGCTGCAACGGGGGCGAACTGCAGGGAAAGCTGAAAATGCTCGGCCTCGACCCGCTCGCCGCCCGCCAGGATCAGCGCCCGCTGCACGGTGTTTTCCAGCTCCCGCACATTGCCCGGCCAGGCATGGGCGGCGAGCAGCGCCGCCGCATCGGCGGCAAAGCTTGCCGCCGGGTGGCCATGCACCGCGGCGAAGTGGCGGGCCAGGGGCAGGATGTCGGCCGGGCGTTCGCGCAGGGCCGGAATACGCAGGGGAAAGACATTGAGCCGGTAGTAGAGGTCCTCGCGGAAGCGGCCGGCCGCCACCTCCGTGGCCATCTCGCGGTTGCTCGTCGCGAGCACCCGGATGTCCAGGGCGACGGGCTTCTTGCCGCCGACCCGCTCCACTTCCCGCTCCTGCAGCACGCGCAGGAGCTTGGCCTGCAGCGCCAGGGGCATCTCGGATATCTCGTCGAGCAGCAGGGTGCCGCCCTGGGCCTGCTCGAACTTGCCCGCCTGGGCACTCTGGGCCCCGGTGTAGGCGCCCTTCTCGTGCCCGAACAGCGTGGCCTCCAGCAGGTTCTCGGGGATCGCGGCGCAGTTGATGGCGATGAAGGAGGCGCCCGAGCGCGCCGACTGGGCGTGGATGTAGCGGGCGACCACCTCCTTGCCGGTGCCGGATTCGCCGGTGAGCAGCACCGTGGCGTCGGTCTTCGCCACGCGCGCCGCCAGGGCGAGGAGGTTGCGCGTGCGGGCATCGGCGACCACCAGCCCTTCCGCCTCGGCCGGCACGGCGGCATAGCGGGCCACGTGCTCGAGCAGGACGTTCGGCGCGAAGGGCTTGAGCAGGAAATCGCAGGCCCCGGCGCGCATGGCGGCCACCGCCTTGTCCACGTCGCCGAAGGCGGTCATGAGCAGCACCGGCAGGTGCGGCTCCCGGGCGCGGATGGCCTTGAGCAGCTCCAGCCCGTTCATGGGCTGCATCTTGAGGTCGCTCACCACCAGGTTGAAGGCCTCGCGCGCCACCAAGTCCAGCGCCGCCGGGCCGTCGCCGGCGCCCAGCACCCGGTGGCCCGCGCATTCCAGCGTCAGGCAAAGGGCATCACGCAGCCCGGGGTCATCTTCGACGACGAGGATGGTTAGTGGCTGAGGCATAGGGCACTCCGTTCCATCGGTTGTTCGGATTCGACTACGCCGGCTAGCGCCGGCAGACTCATGCAGAAGAGCGCGCCGGCCCCCGGCGCGGACTCCACCTCGATGCCGCCGCCGTGGGCCCGCGCCACGCCGCGGGCGATGGCCAGGCCCAGGCCGGTCCCCTCGGTCCGGGTCGTGAAGAAGGGCTCGAAGAGGCGCGCCTGGGTCGCCGCGTCCATGCCGCGGCCGTTGTCGCGCACCAGGAAGCGCGCCATGCCGTCGCGCAGCTCGGCGCGCAGCTCGACGCGGCCATGCGCAGATGAGGCGTCCAGGGCGTTTTCCAGCAGGTTGGTGAGCGCACCGGCGAGCGCCTTGCGGTTGCCGCTGACCGCGGCCCCGGCGCTCTCGTCGCCGACGCGGAAACCGATGCCGCGGCGGCGGGCGAGCGGCTCGAAGAGCTGCACCAGCTCGGCCACCAGGGCCGACACCGAAATGGTTTCTCCCCCGCTGGCCTCGCCCCGGGCGAAGCTGAGCATGTCGCGGATCAGGCGCTCCAGGTGCTGCAGGCGCTCCACCACCTTGGCCCCGCAGCGGATCCGGTCGGCGGGAGGCAACTGGGGATTCTCCACCGCCCCCGCGTAGAGCAGTGCCGCGGCGAGCGGCGTGCGCAGCTGGTGGGCCAGCCCTGCCGCCATCTCCCCCATGGCGGCCAGGCGCTCGTTGCGGGCCGCCTGGGCCTTCATGCGGTGGGTCTCCGTCACATCGTGGATGAGCACGATGCGCCCGCCGCTGGAAGCCAGGCGGGTTTCCGTGACGGCCACCCGCCGGCCGTCCCGGCGCGGCATTTCGGCCTCCCCGGGGGTGGCGGTCGGCACCAGGCAGGAGACGGCGAATTCCTCCCAGACCCGGCCTTCCAGGTCGGCACCAAGGATGAGGGCGGCGGCGGGATTGACCTGTTCCACCCGGCCCAGGGGGTCCAGCACGGCCACGCCGGCCGGCAAGGCGTCCAGCAGGAGGGACAGGCGCTCCGTGAGGGCCGCCTTCTCCTCGTATTCCCGCTTGAGCCGTCCATTGGCCCGGGCCAGCTCCGCCGTCAGGCGCGCCACTTGCTCCTGCAGGCTGGTATAAGCTCCGGCCAGTTCCTCCGAAGCCTGGTTGAAAATGCGGAAGGCCTCGGCCAGACGGCCGGCATCCGGGTGCTGCGCGGCTTGTTCTTGGGTATCCATGCGCGATGCCCTTTCGAGGGATGGCGGCAGATTAGCAACGGAGCGGCAAGGACCAGGCGGCAAAAAGGAGGCAAAAACTGCCGCTTATTCCCCGACCGCCGGCTTCAGGGGATCGGCACAATTCGGCGCAGACCTCCGGGATTGGGCCCGGCAAAAACCAGAAGACGGTGTGTGACCATGGCTGATACGCAGTTTTCGATCGAAGCCTTCATGCGGCTGCCGGCGCAGCAAAAACTGTTGTCGATTATCGCCCTGGCCCTGGTGGCCGGGCTCGTCATGGCCGGCTGGACCTGGACCCGGGCGCCGACCTACGCGGTGCTCTTTTCCAACCTGTCGGAGCGCGACGGGGGCAGCATCATCACCGTGCTGCAGCAGATGAACGTGCCCTACAAGTTCACCGAGTCCGGCGGCGCCATCCTCGTGCCGCAAAGCCAGGTGCACGACGTGCGCCTGCGCCTTGCCTCCCAGGGCTTGCCCAAGGGCGGCCTGGTCGGCTTCGAGCTGATGGAGACCCAGAAGCTGGGCCTGTCCCAGTTCATCGAACAGATCAACTACCAGCGCGCCCTGGAAGGCGAACTGTCCCGCTCCATCCAGTCGCTCGCCGCCGTGCAGGGCGCGCGGGTGCATTTGGCCATGCCCAAGCAGTCCGGCTTCCTGCGCGACGAGCAGAAGCCCTCCGCCTCGGTCCTGGTCAACCTCCATGGCGGGCGCCACCTGGACCCGGGCCAGGTGGCCGGCATCGTGCACCTGGTCGCCGCCAGCGTCCCCCACCTGCCCACCGCCAACGTCAGCGTCATCGACCAGAACGGCAACCTGCTTTCCTCCGACAAGGACCACGGGCGCGCCACGGGGCTGGACCCGACCCAGCTCAAGTACCTGCAGGATCTCCAGGCCAGCTATGTCAAGCGCATCGAGAGCATCCTCTCGCCCCTCGTCGGAGTCGGCAATGTGCGGGCGGAGGTGACGGCTGAGGTGGACTTCTCCCAGGCCGAACAGGTGGCGGAGACCTACAAGCCCAACCCGGCGACCGAGGGCTCGGTCCGCAGCAGCCAGACGAGCGAATCCGCCACCGCGACGCCGGGCGCGGCTGGGGTGCCGGGCGCGCTCTCGAACCAGCCGCCGGCGCCGGCCACGGCGCCGATCACCTCGCCGCCCGCTCCCGGTACGCCGGGCGCCGGCCAGGCCAACGCGCCGGTCAATGTGCGCAAGGATGCGACCGTCAACTACGAGCTCGACAAGACCATCAAGCACGTGCGCCAGCCGGTCGGGGCCATCAAGCGCCTGTCGGCGGCGGTCGTGGTCAACCAGCGCCGGGACGTGGCCGCGGACGGCAAGGTGAGCTTCAAGCCGCTCACCGCCAAGGAGATGGCGCAGATCAACGACCTGGTCAAGGAAGCCATCGGCTACAGCAAGGAGCGGGGCGACACGCTCAACGTGGCGAACAGCCCCTTTGCCAGCGGCGCCCCGGAGACCGTGCCGGACACGCCCGTGTGGAAGAACCCGACCCTGGTCGGCTGGGCGTTGGACGGCCTGAAATACCTGGCCTTCGCCGGCCTGGCGGGCTATCTGTTCTTCGGTGTGGTAAAACCTTTCCTGCGCCGCCTGATGGAACGCGCCGCGACCCTGCCCGTGGCGCCGCCGGAGGTGTTCGCGGCGTCGCCCGGCAACATCGCCTACGACCAGAAGGTGCAGGTCGCCCGCGACATGGCGCGCCAGGAACCCAAGGCCGTGGCCAACGTCCTCAAGGACTGGGTCGGCGGCAATGCCCCGGCGGGCAAAGTGCAATAGGTTTGGCTGGCCACTGACACATGGCTGAAGACGGCATCACCAAGGCGGCTATGCTGCTCCTCACCCTGGGCGAGGACGAGGCCGCACGCGTGCTCAAGCACCTCGGCCCACGGGAGGTGCAGAAGGTCGGGGCGGCCATGGCCACGCTCAAGTCCGTGGCCCGCGACAGGATGGAGGCGGTGATCGAAGAGTTCTACGAGCACACCCAGAAGGGCGCGCCGGTCACCGCCGACGAGGAATATATCCGCGGCATGCTCACCAAGGCGCTCGGCGACGACCGCGCCGCCAACCTGATCTCACGCATCCTGCAGGGGGGCGACACGGCCGGCATCGAGAGCCTGAAATGGATGGATTCGGCCACAGTGGCGGAGCTGATCAAGAACGAGCATCCGCAGATCATCGCCACCATCCTGGTGCACCTGGAATACGACCATTCCGGCGAGATCCTCAAGCACTTCGGCGAGCGCCTGAGAAACGACGTGATCCTGCGCATCGCCACCCTGGACGGCGTGCAGCCGGTGGCCTTGCAGGAGCTGAATGACGCCCTGACCAAGATCCTCTCCGGCTCGGCCAACATCAAGAAGACGGCCATGGGCGGGGTGCGCACGGCGGCGGAAATCCTCAACTTCGTCGGCACGGCCCACGAAACCTCGATCCTCGACAACGTGCGCGAGTACGACCCTGACCTGGCGCAGAAGATCATCGACGAGATGTTCGTCTTCGAGAACCTCATGGACGTGGAGGACCGCGGCATCCAACTGCTGCTGCGCGAGGTGCAGTCCGAGTCCCTCATCGTCGCCCTCAAGGGTGCCAGCGAGGACCTGCGCGAGAAGATCTTCAAGAACATGTCCCAGCGCGCCGCCGAGATGCTGCGCGAGGATCTCGAGGCCAAGGGCCCGGTACGGGTTTCGGAAGTCGAGCGCGAGCAGAAGGAGATCCTGAAGATCGCCCGCCGCCTGGCCGACGAAGGCCAGCTCCAGTTGGGCGGCAAGGGAGAGGACCAGTATGTGTAGCGCCGTCATCCCGAAGGAAGAACTGACCGCCTACCAGCGCTGGGAGCTGGGCAGCTTCGACCAGAAGAAGGGTGCCGGACAAGCCGCCGCGCCCAGGGCGGGCAAGGGATCGGCCCATCTGCCCACGGCCGACGACGTGGAACGCATCCACCGCGACGCCCACAAGCAAGGCTACGATGCGGGCTATGAGGAAGGCACGGCGCGGGCCCGGATGGAGGCGCTGCGCCTGCACACCCTGGTCGAGCAGCTCGACACGGCCCTCGGGCAGTTCGATCAGCAGATGGCCGAGCAACTGCTCGCCCTCGCCCTCGAAATCGCCCGCCAGGTCGTCGGGCAGGCCGTCGCCGTGCGGCCGACGGTCATCCTCGACACGGTGCGCGAGGCGCTGTTGCAACTGCCGCACCAGCATGCCGCGATCTACCTGCATCCGGAGGACTCCTCCCTGGTGCGCTCCTACGCCGGCGACCAGCTCGCCCACGCCGGACACCGCATTTTCGAGGATCCCGGCGTGGCCCGCGGCGGCGTGCGCCTCGAGGCAGGGGGCAGCCATATCGACGCTACGCTCGCCACCCGCTGGCAGCGGGTGGTGGAAAGCATGGGCACGGGCGGCGAGTGGGTCGAACCCCTTCCCCCGGCAACCCCTCATGAATAGGCATATCGAGCGCTGGTCGGGCTTTCTCGACGACTGCCGGGCGCTCGCCCAATCGGCCTCCCCTTTCCAGATCAGCGGCCGGCTGACCCGCATCAACGGCCTGGTCATGGAGGCGGCCGGCCTGAAGCTGCCCCTGGGCTCCGGTTGCCATATCGCCATTCCCGGGGGCGCCGCCGTGGAAGCCGAGGTGGTCGGCTTCTCCGGCGAGAAGCTCTTCATGATGCCCACGGACGATGTCTACGGCCTGGCGCCGGGCGCCCACGTGGTGCCGCTGGAGAGCCGGGCGCAACTGCCCTCGGCCGTCGAGCGGGCAGGTCCCCGCCGTCGGGCGGCCGATCGGGCCAAGCACCTGCCGGTGGGTGAGGAGTTGCTCGGACGCGTCCTGGACGGCGCCGGACGCCCCCTCGACGGCCTCGGCCCGATCGACACCCGGCAGGCCCGCTCGCTGCAAAGCCGTCCCTTCAACCCCCTGCAACGGGCCCCCATCCGCAGTTCCCTCGACGTGGGCATCCGCGCCATCAACGCCCTGCTCACGGTGGGCCGCGGCCAGCGCCTGGGCCTGTTCGCCGGCTCCGGCGTGGGCAAGAGCGTGCTGCTGGGCATGATGGCCCGCTTCACCGCCGCCGAAGTGATCGTCGTCGGGCTGATCGGCGAACGCGGGCGCGAGGTGAAGGAGTTCATCGAGAACATCCTCGGCCACGAGGGCCTGAAGCGCTCGGTGGTAGTCGCCGCACCCGCCGACACCAGCCCGCTGATGCGCCTGCAGGGGGCCGCCTACGCCACCACCATCGCCGAGCATTTCCGCGACCAGGGCCGGCACGTGCTGCTGATCATGGACTCGCTCACCCGCTTCGCCATGGCCCAGCGCGAGATCGCGCTGGCCATCGGCGAGCCGCCGGTCACGCGCGGCTATCCGCCCTCGGTGTTCGCCCGCCTGCCCCAGCTCGCCGAGCGGGCCGGCAACGGGCCGGAAGGCGGGGGCTCGATCACCGCCTTCTACACCGTGCTGGCCGAAGGCGACGACCCGCAGGATCCGATCGCCGACGCGGCGCGCGCCATCCTCGACGGCCACATCGTGCTCTCGCGGCACCTGGCCGACCAGGGCCACTACCCGGCCATCGACATCGAGGCTTCCATCAGCCGCGTCATGACCGGGCTGATCAAGCCCCTGCACCTGGACGTGGTGCGCCGCTTCAAGCATCTCTACTCGCGCTACCAGCGCTCCCGCGACCTGATCTCGGTGGGCGCCTACACGGCCGGGTCCGACCCGACGCTGGACCAGGCGATCGCCCTGCAACCCCACTTCGAGGGCTTCTTGCAGCAGAACATGGATGAGCGGGAGAATTACCAGGATGCCGTGGTCAAGCTGCACCGGCTCTTCGACCTGGCCCCTTGAAGGCCCTCAAGAACATGGCTCCTGAGCCGATAAAACCGATTGGAGTAGATGCATGAAGTCCTTTCCCCTGCAGTCTTTGCTGGATCTCTCCCAGGCCCGCATGGACGATGCGGCGCGCAGGCTGGGGCAGTTGCTGGCCAGCGAGCAGGAAGTGGAGAAGACCTTGACGCTGCTCATCCGGTACCGGGACGAATACGAGGGCCGTTTCCGCGAGGCGGCAAGCACCGGTTTGTCCCGGGACGAGTGGCGCAACTACCAGACTTTCCTGGGCCGGCTGGACGAAGCGATCGACCACCAGTTGAAGCTGGTGGACGCCTCCCGGCAACGCCGGGCCGCCGGCCAGCAGGAATGGCTGGACAAGCGCAACCGGGTCAAGGCCTTCGACACCCTGTCGCAGCGGCACAAGGCCAAGGAGGAGCGGGTCGAGGCGAAAAGCGAGCAGCGCACCCAGGACGAACACGCGGCCAAAAACTTCCGCAACGGGGAAAGTTGACTGCCCTTGACCGGGTGGCACGCCGCTTGCTGGACAGGGGCATGACGATCGCCGACACGAGGAGCCAGTGATGCCCGAAATGACTGTTGCCCCAAACCTGCCCGTCGCCGCCCGCTTGCCGGCCGGCGGCCCCGCGCTGCCGACGGACGGCCTCGATCCGACCACCGGCCTGCCGGCGGAAGGCGCCGATTTCGCGGCGGTGCTCAGGGAACAACTCGGGCAGCCCGGCCAGGGCGAAGGCGCCGAAGCGCTCATCGCCTTGCTGGCGGAGCAAACCATCCATCAAGCCGCAGCGCCCGAGGAAGCCACAGCGCCCGAGGAAGCTGCGGCGACGCTGCCCGACCTGGCCGCCCTGCTGCCCGACCTGGCCGCCCTGCTGCCGGGCCTGACGGCCTTGGCGCAGCCCGGCGCACCGGCGGCGGGAGCTACCGACATCCAGGCCACCGCGTCCTCCGACCTGCCGATGGCGGCCCTTCCGGCAGCAGCCTTGCCGGCAGCGGTGCTTCAGGCCGCTACGGCGCCGGCGACGGCCGCACCAGCCGCCGTGGAGACCGGGCGGACCGCCCTGCCGCTGCAGGCCGGCGATATCCAGGCCACCGCGGAACCCGGTTTGACGGCGGCCCGGCAGCCGGCAGTTTTTGCCGTCGCAGAACAGGCGACGGCGGAAACTGCCGTGTCCGCCAGCGCCATGGCGGAACTCCTGGCGCCCCAGGGCACGGCCGAGGTTCCGACCGCCCAGACGCAGGCGAACGCCCCGGCCGGCCACACCGTCCAGAGAAGCGAGGCGCCAGGTACGCTGCGCGTCGACACGCCGGTCGGCGCCCGGGGCTGGAATGAGGATGTCGGGCAGAAACTTGTCTGGCTGGTCCGTCGTGAGGACAGCCGGGTTGAGTTGACCCTCACGCCACCCCATCTGGGCAAGGTCGAGGTGACCATTTCCGTCAGCGGTGAGCAGACCAATGCCTTGTTCGTGTCCGCCAGCCCGGTCGCCCGCGAGGCCCTCGAACAGGCCCTGCCGCGGCTGCGCGAACTGCTCGCCGACGCGGGGATCACCCTGGGCCAGGCGAGCGTCAACGCCGAATCGCCCCGCCAGGAACGGGGTGAGGACGGCAGCGGCGGCAACACCGGCCGCGCCGCCACGTCCGGGACGCCGGCGCCCGCCTTGGCCGCCGCGGGCGGGTGGAGCGGACGCGGCCTGATCGACACCTTCGCCTAGCGGTGGGGAGGAGGCCGGCCCTTGCCGCGCTTGGCGACACCAGGGCATGAGGCACAATAGGCAACAGGGAGCGATGAATGGCGAAGGCCGCCAAAAAACAAGACAAACCGGAACCGCCGGAGGCCGAGGGCGAAGAGCAGCCGCCCAAGAAGAAAGGCAAGCTGCCGCTGATTCTGCTGGCGCTGGTGGTGCTGCTGGCCGGCGGGGGCGGTGCCGCGTGGTTCTTCCTTTCCGGAGGCAGCACCGCCGAAAAACCGCAGGCGGCAAAGCCCGGGCCGCCGAAGCCGCCGGTTTTCGTGCCGCTGGAGACTTTCACCGTGAATCTGACGGGGAATACAAATGAGCAGTACCTGCAGCTGATGGCCACCCTCAAGGTGCTCGATCCCCTGGCCGGGGACGCGGTCAAGCAGTACATGCCGGAGATCCGGCACCGCATCCTGCTGCTCCTGTCGTCCAAGAAGACCTCCGAGATCTCCTCGGGCGAAGGCCGGGAGCGCCTCTCGGAGGAAATCCGCCAGGTGACGAACAACATCCTGCTCACCGCCGCCGGCAGGACGCCGAAGCCCATCTCGCTGGAAGCACCCGCCGAGGAGGCGGAGCCGGCCGCCGAGG
>CAYZLI010000146.1:0-9724 GCA_964479195.1 uncultured Rhodocyclaceae bacterium | reverse complement strand
CCATAAGGGGCCCATAAAGGCCCCGCAGTCCCGGCCTGCCCGCCACGGCCTCAAGTCCGGCTCAAGATTGCCGTAATACAAGATGGACCGGCGTAGTCTCACGCCGGATATCTCTCTTGGGGCGGGAAAGGGGCAGGCGTTGGGAGGCAAGGACGAGGCAGGCGCGGCCGGGGAATTGGGGCTGGACGAAGCGGAATTCGCCCAGCGCAAAGCCTATCTGGAGCTGGGCGAGGCGGATGCGGAGCGCCTGCGGGGGCTTGCCGCCGAGGTCGCGGGCAGCGAAAAGGGCTTCGTCGAGGGTTTCTACGGCTGGCTGCTCGGTTTCGGCGAGACCAGCGCGGCACTCGCCAGGGCCAGCGTTCCTCTCGATACCGTGCGTTCGAAGCACGGCGAGCAACTATCGGCCCTGCTGACCGGAAGCTACGATTTCGACTACGCGCTGACCCGGATGCGCATCGGCGTCGCCCACCATCGCGTCGGGCTCGAGCCCGAGTGGTACATCGGCGCCTACCGTCACCACCTGACTTGGCTCCTGCCCGCGGCCTGGCGCGCGGCCAAGGGCGATGCCGATGCCTTCCTCGCCACCGCGCACTCGCTCGTCAAGGTCGTCCTGCTCGATATCGAGCTGGTGATCAGCGCCTATTTTCACGCCGACCACGAGAAGCTGCGCTTGTTCGCCAAGGTCTTCGAGAGCGACCTGGAAGCCGTGCTGATCACCGATCCGGCCGGGGGGATCGTCCATGCCAGCCACATGACCGGGTCCATCTCCGGCTACCGCCCGGCCGAGCTGTTCGGCCGCAACATCGAGCTGCTCCATTCCGCCCGCAACCCTGAGCCCTTCCAGGACATCTGGCGCGAGGTGGTCGAGTTCGGGGAGTGGCGCGGCGACGTCTGGCACCGGCACCCGAAGGGGCGCGACTACCTGGCGCGCATGAACGTGGCCGCGGTGCGCAACGACGACAGGCAGGCGACCCACTATGTGGTCGAATACTCGGACGTCACGAACATCTGGCAGGCGGAACAGGCCTTGAAGTCGCGCACCGAGGAGCTGGCCCGCTCCAACAAGGAACTGGAGCAGTTCGCCTACGTGGCCTCCCACGATCTGCAGGAGCCCCTGCGCATGGTGGCGAGCTACACGCAACTGCTCGCCCGGCGCTACAAGGGCAAGCTGGACCAGGATGCGGACGAGTTCATCGCTTATGCGGTGGATGGGGCCACGCGCATGCAGGGCCTGATCAACGACCTGCTCAAGTTCTCCCGCGTCGGCACCCGGGGCAAGCCGTTTGCGCCCACCGACTGCGAGCGGGTGCTGAACGCCGCCCTGGCCAACCTGGACCTGGCGATCCGGGAGAGTTGGGCGGCGCTGACCCGCGACCCCATGCCCGCGCTGCAGGGCGACGAGACGCAGTTGGTGCAACTGTTCCAGAACCTCATCGGCAACGCCATCAAGTTCCGCGCTCCCGGGGAGCCGCCCCGCATCCACGTCGGGGCGCGCCGGGTGGAGGGGGCCTGGGAATTCTCCGTCCAGGACAACGGCATCGGCATCTCCCCCGAATACTTCGAACGTATTTTCGTCATCTTCCAGCGCCTGCACGGCAAGGCCGATTATCCGGGCACCGGCATCGGCCTGGCCATCTGCAAGAAGATCGTGGAGCGCCATAGCGGGCGCCTCTGGGTCGAGTCCCGGCCGGGGGAAGGCGCCACATTCCTATTCACCATTCCGGACAGAAAGGCGACGGACCATGAGCATTGAAGAAGACGGCCGGCCGGCGGAGTTCCTGCTGGTCGAGGACAATCCGGGCGATGTGCGGCTGACGCGGGAGGCGCTCAACGAGAGCAAGCTGCGCAACAACCTGAGCGTCGTCGGCGATGGCGTCGAGGCGCTGGCCTTCCTCAGGCGGGCGGGCCAGTATGCCAATGTGCCACGGCCGGACATCATCCTGCTCGACCTCAACCTGCCGCGCAAGGGCGGGCGCGAGGTGCTGGCCGAGATCAAGGCCGACCCCTCCTTGAAGCGCATCCCCGTGGTGATCATCACCTCTTCCGAGGCTGAGCAGGACGTGCTGGCCAGCTACGACCTGCACGTCAATTGCTACGTGACCAAGCCCGTGGACCTGGAGCAGTTCATGAAGGTCGTGCGCTCCATCGAGACCTTCTGGCTCACCATCGTCAAGCTGCCCGGAGACCAGGCGTGAGGGCCATGGAAGACATCCCGGTGAATATCCTCCTGGTGGAGGACAACGCGGCCGACCTGCGCCTGGTGAAGGAAATGCTCGAGGAGTGCGGCTGCGGCAAGTTCCAGCTCCTCCACGCCGGCGAGATCGCCGGCGCGGTGCCCATTCTCGACGAGGAGCGGGTCGACATCCTGCTCCTCGACCTGACCCTGCCCGACGGCAGCGGCCTCGACACCCTGATCAAGATGCACGCCCTGGCCAACGGGGTGCCCATCGTGGTCCTCAGCCAGGCCGAGGACGAGGCGCTGGCGGTGAAAGCGGTACGCCTGGGCGCCCAGGATTTCCTCGTCAAGTCCCACATCAGCGGGCCGCTGCTGACGCGCTCCCTGCGCTACGCCATGGAGCGGCGCCGGATCGAGGAGCAGCTGCATAAATTGGCCCATTACGACACGCTCACCGGGCTGCCCAACCGCAAGCTGTTCTACGAGCGGCTGTCCCGGGCGCTCGCTTCGGCCCGGCGCCACGGCCTGCCCCTGGCGCTGATGCTGCTGGACGTCAACGACTTCAAGCGGGTGAATGACGGGCTGGGCCACCACGCGGGCGACCAGCTCCTGAAGGAGATCGGCGCCCGCCTGTCGGCCTGCTTGCGCAGTACCGATTGCGTCGCGCGCCTGGGCGGCGACGAGTTCGTCATCTACGCCGCCGATCTTCCCGATTCCCGGCAGGCGGTGCGCATCGCCCGGAAGCTCCTCAATGCCCTGGTGCCGCCCTACGACCTGGATGGGCAGCCGACAACCGTCCACGCCAGCCTGGGGATCGCCCTGCATCCCTATGATGCGGACGACATGGAAGTGCTGGTCAAGAATGCCGATGCGGCCATGTATCTCGCCAAGTCCGAGGGCCGCAGCCAGAGCCGCTGCCGGTTTTTCTCCCGCGACATGAACGCCGCCACGAGCGAGCGGGCCCAACTGGAGAACGCCTTGCAGGCGGCGCTGGAGCGGGACGAATTCGCCGTGAACTACCAGCCCCAGGTGGACCTGCGCAGCGGCCGGCTGATCGGCATGGAGGCCCTGTTGCGCTGGCAGCGGCCCGACGGCGCCCAGGTTCAGGCCGACCAGTTCCTGCCGACCCTGGAGGAAAGCGGCCTGATCCTGTCCGTGGGGGAATGGGTGCTGGCGACCGCCTGCCGCCAGAACAAGGCCTGGCAGGCGGGGGGCTTCCCGGCGCTGACCGTGGCGGTGAACATCTCGCCCCGACAGTTCCGCGACAAGGGGCTGGTGGACAAGGTGGCCTGCGCCCTCAGGGACTCGGGGCTCGATCCGCAGTTGCTGGAACTGGAGCTGAAGGAGGATTCCCTGCGCGAGGACGAGGAAGCGGCCCTCGATACTTTGGGCCGGCTCAACGCCCTCGGCGTGCGCCTGGCCCTGGACAACTACGGGGCCGGCTCCACGTCGTTGCGCTATCTGAAGCGCTTCCCCATCCATGCGGTCAAGATCGACCGCTCCATCGTACGCGACATCACGTCGAACCCGGCGGACGCGGCCCTCGTCCAGGCGGTGATCGCCGTCGCCCATGTGTTCAAGATGAAGGGGATCGCCGAGGGTGTGGAAACCCGGAGCCAGGCCGAGTTCCTGCGCCAGCAGGCCTGCGACGACGCCCAAGGCTACGCTTTCGGCCGGCCCCTGTCGGCCGAGGCCTTTAGCGAATTCCTGCGTTCCGCGGGACACGTGGCGGGCCGCAGCTTTCTCCAGTAGGCGATCGTGAGGATATTACTGGTCGAGGATAACCCGGGCGATGCGCGCCTCATCGAACTCCTGTTCGCCGAGGCCGCCGAAGCCGGCTGGATCGGGGACCTGCAGTTGGTTCGCGAGGCCACCCTGAAGGGTGCCCTGGACCGGCTCGACGTGGAGGAGTTCGATGCGGCCCTGCTCGACCTTTCCCTGCCCGATGCCCACGGGCGGGAGACTTTCGTGCGCCTGCAGGAAAGCGCCACCAACCTGCCCGTGGTCGCCCTCACGGGCCTGGACGACGAGCGCCTGGCCGGGGATCTGGTGGCCGCAGGAGCCCAGGACTATCTCATAAAAGGGCAGGTGGACGGCCGCTCGCTCGCCCGGGCCCTGCGCTACGCGGTCGAGCGCAAGCGCGCCGAGGAAAAGCTGCGGCTGGCCGCCAAGGTCTTCGAGATCGCCCTGGAAGGCATCCTGGTGGCCGACGCCAATCAGGCCATCATCAGCGTCAATCGCGCCTTCTTCGACATCACGGGCTTTTCCGAGAAGGACGTGGTCGGGCGGCGAGTCTTCGCCGAAGCGGACGTGCAGGACGGCTTTTTCAATCGCGTCTGGGCCACCCTGGCGGGCGCCGAGCACTGGCAGGGCGAAGGCCTTTGCCGGCGCCGCGGCGCCGACGACTTCCCGGTCTGGCTCAACGTCAACGCGGTCAAGGACGCCCAGGGCCGGGTCACCCACCACGTGGCCGCTTTCAACGACATCACCGAGCTCAAGCGCTCGGAAGAACGCCTGCGCCACATCGCCCACCACGACGCCCTGACCGGCCTGCCCAACCGCATCCTCTTCCACGACCGGCTCGACCAGGCGCTGGCCCATTCGCGCCGCCACAAGACCCTGACCGCGGTGCTGTTCATCGACCTGGACCGGTTCAAGATCATCAACGATACGCTGGGCCATCGCAGCGGGGACGAGCTGCTCAAGCGCGCCGCGGAGCGCTTGCGCGGCTGCGTGCGGGAGGTGGACACCGTGGCGCGCCTGGGCGGCGACGAGTTCGCCATCGTCCTCGGCGACCTCGCCGCGCGCGAGGACGCGGCGGTGGTGGCGCGCAAGGTACTGCAAACTCTGGGCCGGCCCTACGAGCTGGAGGTGCAGGAGGTCTTCGTCACCACCAGCATCGGCATCGCCCTCTACGGCGAGGGCGTGGAGGACGAATCCAGCCTTTTGGAGCACGCGGACGTGGCGATGTACCACGCCAAGCGCTCCGGCCGCAACAGCTTCTGCTTCTACTCGCCGCAGATGAACGCCATGAGCCAGCAGCGCCTCGCCCTCGAGACCGATCTGCGGCGCGCCCTGGAGCGGGAGGAGTTCCTGCTGCACTACCAGCCGCAGGTGGACCCGGCCAGCAACGAGGTCATCGGTTTCGAGGCGCTGTTGCGCTGGCAGCATCCCGAGCGCGGGCTGATCGCACCCGGCGAGTTCATTTCCCTGCTGGAAGAGACGGGGCTCATCCTGCCCGTGGGCGAGTGGGTGCTGCGCACCGCCTGCGGCCAGTGCCGGCAGTGGCTGGACCAGGGGCTGGGTTGGCTGCGCATCGGCGTCAACCTGTCGGCGCGCCAGTTGTGGCAGGAGGATTTCCCGGCGCGGGTCACCAGCGCGCTCGCCGACACGGGGCTGCCGGCCGAACTGCTGGAGCTCGAACTGACCGAGAGCATCGTCATGGAGAACGCGGAGGAGGCGGCCAAGGTTCTCGACCAGCTGAAGGCGCTCGGCGTGCGCATCGCCCTGGACGATTTCGGCACGGGCGCGTCCTCACTGGGCTACCTCAAGCACTTCCCCATCGATACCCTGAAGATCAGCAGCGCCTTCATATTCGAGGTGGACGACGAAGCGGACGCCGCCATCGCCGCGGCCGTAATCGCCCTGGCGCGCAATATGCGGATGACGAGCATCGCCGAAGGCGTGGAGACCCGGAACCAGCTCGACTTCCTGCGGCGGGAGCGTTGCGACAGCATCCAGGGCTTCCTGTTCGGACGCCCGGTGCCGGCGGAAACGGTGCCGGACGTACTGGCCTCGATCGGCCTGATAAGGCGCAGCGCCGCGACCGAATCCGGCCGGTGAGGGGTTGGACTAACGGGGTTTCCGTTTTCGCGCCCGTTGGCCGGCGGTTGCCTTGCGCGCCGGGGACTGCTCGTCCCTCAGCGCTACGAAGCAGCCGACGAGGAGCAGGCCGACATAGACAAGGATGGCCAGTGCGAACGAGTCCTCGTTGCTGAGGACCATCAAGGCCGGCAGGACGTTGCTGCCGGTAAAGAAGAACGAAGCCCAATCATGCATCACCGTATCTCCCGTATTCCCTGAGCGCCTCCTCCTCCTCGCCTCACCGCGGTGCCGGTGTTCGTCTTGTGCGGGTTTTGATTCCCTGAACGGCAGTATGCGCGCCGGGCTTTAGGCGCTGCAAAGCAAAAAATCTGCACGGCCGATAATTACTGCGAATCGGGGGGCCGATCAACGGCCGCCCTTGATCGTGTAGAAGGTGCCGCCCTTGCCGTCCGGGGAAAAGGCGATGGCGAGCTCCGCCTCGTGGCCACAGCCGCGGAAGGTCCAGACCTCCTCCCAAGGGCCGGGTGTCGTACGCGGCGGCTGGACGAGCCGGGTATCGATCGGCTCGGCCTCCTGGCAGCCCTTGGCGCCCTTGGTCCCGGCGAGCCGGAGCAGGGCGGCGGGATAGGCGCCTTTCAGCGCATCGGCGACCAGCGTTGGCGAGGCATTGGTGGTGCCCGGCAAGTAGGGCCGGGCCTCGGGTTTTCTGCCGTCGCGGGCCAGGAAGAGGGCGTTGTAGGTTCTTCGCTTGCCGCAGCGCTCGAAAACGAAGCGGTGCTGCCAAGCCCCCGCGACGGGGTGCGGCCTGCCCTCCGGGAAGACCACCGGCTTGAGCAGGAAGAGGTTGACCGGCTGGACGTGGTAGGAGCCCTGGCAATCCTGCTGCAGGCCGAGCCTCCCGTCCCAGTGGCGCCCGACCGCATACAGTTCTTCCATCTGCTCCTTGCCGTTCAGATAGGCGGCGAGCCGCTGGCTGGCAACGATCGCGCCACCGGGCCGCGGCGACTGGGCCAAGGCGAGCGAACCCCAGCACAGTACCGCCAGGAGAGCCGTCAGGATGCGCTGGCGCACCATGCTTCGCTTGCTTTGGACCGGTTTAGCGCGGCAACGGCTCGAGTTCGGCCCGGTAGCGCTTCCAGCGCTCCACGTAGCGGGCGCAGATCTCGCGGATGGCGGCCGCTTCGGCATCGCTCACTTGGCGCACCACCTTGCCGGGCGACCCCATCACCAGGGAGCGGTCGGGTATGACCTTGCCCTCGGGGATGAGGGCGTTGGCGCCGATGATGCATTCGCGGCCGATGACGGCGTTATTGAGGACGATGGCCTGGATGCCGATCAGGGAGCCTTCGCCGATCGTGCAGCCGTGCAGCATGGCCTGGTGGCCGACCAGGACGTTCGGCCCCAGGGTGAGGCGCACGCCCGCGTCGGTGTGCAGGACGGCGCCGTCCTGGACGTTGCTGCCTCCGCCCACGGTGATGAGGTCGTCGTCGCCGCGGATCACGGCGTTGAACCAGACGCTGGCCTCGTGCTCCAACACCACGGAGCCGATGACGGTGGCGTTATCCGCCACCCAGCACTCGCCGCGCAGTTCGGGTTGGTGCTCGCCCAGGGCGTAGAGGGCCATCAGCGGTCCCCTTTGAAGGCGAGATCGAGTTCCCGCGCCGCTTTCACGTCATCCAGGCGGCGTACGGGCAGGGTATGGGGCGCGCCCTTCACCAGCTCCGGTTGGCTGCGCGCCTCCTCGAGGATTTCACGCAGGGCCGCGACGAAGGCATCCAGGGTTTCCTTGGCCTCGGTCTCCGTCGGCTCGATCAGCAGGCACTCGGGCACCAGCAGCGGGAAATAGGTGGTCGGGGCGTGGAAGCCCTTGTCGAGCAGGCGCTTGGCTACATCCATGGCGGTGACGCCGGTCTCCTCCTTGAGGCTCTTCAGGGTGACGACGAACTCATGGCTCGCGCGCCGCGTCGGGAAGGCGAGCTTGAAGCCGGCCTTCGCCAGCTCGGCGGCCAGGTAATTGGCGTTGAGCGTGGCGTACTCGGCGACGCGGTGCATGCCTTCCCGCCCCAGCAGGCGGGCATAGACATAGGCGCGCAGGGCGACGCCGGCGTTGCCCATGAAGGCGGAGAGCCGGCCCATGGTCTGGGGGCGGTCCTTTTCGGTGAGCCAGCGGTAGCCGCCGTTTTCCAGGGTCACGTAGGGCACGGGCAGGAAGGGGAGCAGCCGCCCTCCCACGCCCACCGCGCCCGCACCCGGTCCGCCGCCGCCGTGGGGTGTGGAGAAGGTCTTGTGCAGGTTAAGGTGGATGACGTCGAAGCCCATGTCGCCGGGGCGCACCTTGCCGAGGATGGCGTTCAGGTTGGCGCCGTCGTAATAGGTGAGGCCGCCTGCCTCGTGCACGATCTTCTGGATATCGACGATGGTCCTTTCGAACACGCCCAGGGTCGAGGGGTTGGTGAGCATCAGTCCGGCCGTTTGCGGGCCGACCGCGGCGCGCAGGGCCTCGATATCCACGTTGCCGTCCCGGTCCGTCGGAATTTCCTTCACCGCGTAGCCGCACATGGCGGCGGTCGCCGGGTTGGTGCCGTGGGCCGCGTCCGGGACGATGATCTCGGTGCGCGCGGTATCGCGGCGCGCCGCGTGGTAGGCGCGGATCATGGCCACGCCGGCGAACTCGCCCTGGGCGCCCGCCATGGGCGTGAGCGACACGCCGGCCATGCCCGTCACTTCCTGGAGGATCTGCTGCAGCTCGTACAGGCAGGCGAGAAAGCCCTGGCCGCTGGCCTCGGGTGCAAGCGGATGGTGCGAAAGGAACCCGGGCAGCATGGCCAGCGCATTGGCGGCGCGCGGGTTGTACTTCATGGTGCAACTGCCCAGGGGGTAGAAGTGGGTGTCGATGGAGAAATTCTTCTGGGACAGCCGCGTGTAGTGGCGCACCGCGTCCATTTCCGAGACTTGCGGCAGCAGCGGCTGCGTGTTGCGGCGGAACCGGGCCGGGATGTCGTCGGCCGCGGCACGGGCATCCGGCGCCTGGGAGGGGTTGGCGCGGCCGGGTCGGGAGCGTTCGAAGATCAGCATGGCTCAGACTTTCAATGCCTCGCCGAGGGCGGCGGCGAAATGTTTGAGATCCGCCTCGGTCTTGGTCTCTGTGGCGCAGACGAGCAGGGCGTGACCCAACTCGGGATAGTGGGGCGAGAGGTCGAGGCCACCGAGGATGCGGCTGCGGCGCAGCTTCTCCAGCACCGGGGCGACGGGCTGCGGCAGCCGCAGCACGGTCTCGTGGAAGAACGGGGCGTCGAATGCGGCCGTCACGCCCGGCAGGGCGCCGAGCAGGTCCTTCAGGCGCCGTGCGTTGGCGTGCGAGGCCGCGGCGGTGCGCTCCAGCCCCTGCGGGCCGGCGAGCGCCATGTGGATGGTTGCCGCCGTCACCATCAGGCCCTGGTTGGTGCAGATGTTGGAGGTCGCTTTGGCGCGCCGGATGTGCTGTTCGCGCGCCTGCAGCGTCAGGGTGTAGCCCGGCTTGCCGTCCAGATCCACGGTACGGCCGATGATGCGGCCGGGCATCTGGCGCACGAGGGCCTGCTTGCACGCCATGTAGCCGAGATAGGGGCCGCCGCCCGAGAGGGGGATGCCCAGGGGCTGCGCCTCACCCACGGCGATGTCGGCGCCGCGCCTGACGCCGACTCTGGAGGCGTCGCCAAAATCTCCGCCGACTCTGGAGGCGTC
>CAYZLI010000145.1:2142-9830 GCA_964479195.1 uncultured Rhodocyclaceae bacterium | reverse complement strand
CCTTCGTCCCGTCCGTGTTTTTCTTTGCGCTACATCCCGGAAAGGAGATGGCAAATGGACAGCATGTTCGAAGTCGTCGATGCGCTGGGTCCGGCGAAAGTGATCCATGTGCAGGAGCCGGCCCTGGGCCTGAAAGGCGTGCTGGTGGTGGACAACGTGGCGCGCGGGCCGTCCATCGGCGGCCTGCGCATGGCGCCGGACGTGTCCACGGCGGAATGCCTGCGCCTGGCCCGCGCCATGACCCTGAAGAACGCCGCGGCGGGGCTCGCCCACGGCGGCGGCAAGTCGGTGCTGGTGGGCGACCCGCGCCTGCCGCGCGAACGCAAGGAGGCGCTCATCCGCGCCTTCGCCCACGCCCTGCGGCATGAAACGGATTATGTCTTCGGCCCGGACATGGGCACGGACGAGACCTGCATGGCCTGGGTCAAGGACGAGATCGGGCGGGCGCTGGGCCTGCCCGCCGCGCTGGGCGGCATTCCGCTGGATGAGATCGGCGCCACCGGCTGGGGGCTCGCCCATGCGGCCGAGGTGGCGGCGCCCCACGCCGGCCTGCGCCTGGCCGGGGCCCGCGTGGCGATCCAGGGCTTCGGCGCCGTGGGCCGGCACGCGGCGCGCTTCCTTGCCCAGCACGGGGCCGTCCTGGTGGCCGCCTCGGATACCCAGGGCACCCTGTTTGACCCCGACGGCATCGACGTCGCCGAGCTCGCCCGCCTGAAGGAGGCGGGGGGCAGCGTGCGCGACTGTGCCAAGGGCAAGGCCCTGGATGCCGAGGCGGTGATCGGCATCCCCTGCGACATCTGGATCCCGGCGGCGCGGCCCGACGTGGTGCGCGAGGACAACGTCGCCCGGCTCGACACGAAGCTGGTGCTGCAGGGGGCCAACATCCCCTTCACGCCGGGGGCGGAGAAGCGGCTGCACGAGCGCGGCGTGCTGGTCATTCCCGATTTCATCGCCAATGCCGGCGGCGTGATCTGCGCGGCCATGGAGTATCGCGGCGCGACCCCGGGCGCGGCCTTCACGGCCATCGAGGAGAAGATCCGCGCCAACGTGGCCGCGCTCATCGAACGGGCGAAGACCGACGGCCTGCTGCCGCGCCAGGCGGCCCTGCGCCTGGCGGAGGAGCGCGTGCGCAAGGCGATGGCGATGCGGCGCTTCAACATCATGTGATGGTGCGGAAGTTTGGCAATACCCGAGTAATATGCTAAGGTATTGCACCCCCGACCTCGACAGGAGAACAAGGCATGAACACCCAGACCGAGCAGGGCGGCGCCGAGCCGCCGGCCTTCGACGACAACCGCATGAGCTTCCAGGAGGCCGCGGCCTATTGCCTGCAGCGGCGCGCCGCCGCCTTCGCCGTCACCCCCGTGTTCGAGGAGGACGACGATGCCGCGCCCTCGGGCGCCCGCGTCTTCGTGCTCGCCGCCGATGGCCAGGACGGCTATTTCCTGCGCTTCCTCGCCGGGCGCTTCTTCTCCGGCGCCTATGCGGCGGACGACCTCTACCCGGCCGAGGAGATTCCCGAGCGCGTCAAGGAGCTGCGCTTCCTGCCGACCCGCTACGAGGAGGACTGGTTCACCGACCAGGTGCAGGTGCTGATCGGCAAGCTGATGGGCGCCTCCGGCAGCGCCGCGCCCCATATGCCCGACTACCAGGGCACGCCCAGCCGGCATGCGGCGGCCGAGGTGACTTTCCCCGTGGCCTTCATCGGCGGCACGAAGAAGCAATGAACGGCCCCCACGCTTGCTTCGCTTCGCTGCCCCCCGAGGGGGCGCAGGCCTCCCTTGGGGCGGCCCGGCAGGAGGCCTGAACCGGCCTGCTCCGCGCCCGTGGAGCCCGAGCCGAAGTTTCTCTGCGACGAAATGCTGGGCCGCCTGGCGCGCTACCTGCGCGCCGCCGGCTATGACACCGCGCTGGCGGGCGAGGGGGAGCCGGACAGCGCCCTGTTGCGCCGGGCCAACGCCGAGGGGCGCTGGTTTCTTACCCGCGACCGGCGCATCCTGGAGCACAAGGCCGCGCAGCCGCTGGCCCTGCTCCTGCCCGTGGCCGACCTGGACGGCATGGCCGCGGCGCTCGCGGCGCGCTTGCGCCTCGACTGGCTGCACCGACCCTTCACGCGCTGCCTCGTGGACAACACGCCGCTCATCGCCGCCGGCGACGAGCACAGGCCGAAGCTGCCGAAAGACGTTCCCCTGGACGGGGTGCTGCATTGCCCGGCCTGCGGGCGCCTCTATTGGGCCGGCTCGCACCACCGGCGCATGCGGGCGCGGCTCACCGCCTGGGCGAAGCCGCAGGCGTCATGACTGCCGGCGCGCGCCGGTTCGCCTCTCCGTCGTCAGCATGCCCTCGAAATCCCCTTCCGTGAGCGGCGGGTGCGGCACCTGGGCGAGGGCGTCCTGCAGCCAGCCCACATGGGCGCTCTCCTGGGCAGCCAGCTCCTCGGCGAGCGCTTTCACTTCCGCGTCCTCGGTGCTGCGGGCGACGCGTTCGAAGAGGACCTTGGCGCGCTCTTCGGCGCCCAGGGCGATCTTCAGGGCGGTGTAGGGCGTCATCATGTGAAAGACCAGCTCGTGGGAGACGCGCTCCGGCGGCGCATCGTCCAGCCAACTGAATTCCCATTCCCGCAACCGTGGCAGGGGCGAGCCCGCCGCCCGGCGGGCGAGTTCTTCGGCATGCTGGCGCTCGTAGCGGGCGAGCTTGCGGAATACCGCCGCAGTGGACAGCTCCCCGTGGTCTTCGAGGAACTCGGCAAATTCGCTGCAGCGGGCCGCTGCCTCGCGCTCGATCATCAGGGCCTGGGCGTAGCAATCGGCAAGGCTGCCAGTGGGCTGGGCTCTTCCCATGGTGTTCCTCCTGGTGAATGGTCCGTGGTTCGGTGGTTCGGGCCGCGGCGATTCTGGTTGGCGAGCAGGCACTTTTCGAGCCGGGAAGCATGTGCCTTTCTCGCGCGACGCCCGTTCGGGAGGCGGGCCGCTCGCGGAAACCACAGTCTGCGACTTTCCATAGCCCAAGGCAATCGGACATATCCATAAGCGTTGTCGGAAAATAGTTTGATGAGCTGTAGGAATTTTCCGACAGGCGGATTGCCCGTTCATCATGTGAAAAAGACCATATTTCAAATATGGTTTAGTCGCTTAACCCATGGCACACTGGTGCCTTTCCTTCGGTCCAGGCCTTTTTTTTGAGGGAGCGTCATGAACGTCCGTGTCGATGTCCGCAGGTTCGTATTCGATTTCGAGGAAGGTGACGGCAAGAACAAGATGCTGCTGGGGGGCAAGGGGGCCAACCTGTGCGAGATGACGCAGATTGGCCTGAACGTACCGCCGGGCTTCGCCGTGACCACGGAGGCCTGCCTCGCCTACTTGGAGCGCAACCAGTTGCCCGACGGCCTCATGGAGGACATCAAGGCCCACATGAAGGCCCTGGAGCAGAAGACCGGCAAGGGTTTCGGCAGCCCCGACAACCCGCTGCTGGTGTCGGTGCGCTCCGGCTCGGCCATGTCCATGCCGGGCATGATGGACACCATCCTCAACCTGGGCTTGAACGAGAGTTCGTTGCAGGGCCTGATCCGCCAGACCGCCAACGAGCGCTTCGCCTACGACGCCTACCGGCGCTTCATCCAGCTCTTCGGCAAGATCGCCCTGGGCATCGGCGACGAGGCCTTCGACGAGAAAATGCATGCCGCCAAGAAGAAGCACGGCGCGCTGCAGGACGTGGATCTCTCCGCCGCGCACCTGAAGGACTTGTGCGCCGAGTTCCTCGCCATCGTGCAGCGCCACACCGGCCGGCCCTTCCCCCAGGACCCCTACGAGCAGTTGGAGATCGCCGTGGGTGCGGTGTTCCGCTCCTGGATGGGCAAGCGCGCGGTGGACTACCGCAAGCAGTTCCGCATCACCAAGGAGATGGCCAACGGCACGGCGGTGAACGTCTGCACCATGGTCTTCGGCAACATGGGCAACGATTCCGGCACCGGGGTGGGCTTCACGCGCAACCCGGGTACGGGTGAGAACGTCATTTACGGCGAGTATCTCGTCAACGCCCAGGGCGAGGACGTGGTGGCCGGCATCCGCACGCCCAAGGCCATCGCCGAGATGGAAAAGGAGATGCCGGAGATCTACCGGCAGTTGATGGAATTGCACCGCCGGCTGGAGTCCCATTACCACGAGGTGCAGGACTTCGAGTTCACCATCGAGAAGGGGCGCCTCTACTGCCTGCAGACGCGCAACGGCAAGATGAATGCGCGGGCCATGGTGCGCAGCTCGGTGGAGATGTTCCGCGAAGGGCTCATCACCAAGGAGCGCGCGCTGCTGCGCATCGATCCGTCCATGCTGGAGCAGCTTCTCGTGCCGCAGCTCTCGCCCTCCTTCCGCGGCAAGTCCCTGGCCCAGGGCCTGTCCGCCTCGCCGGGGGCGGCCTCCGGCAAGATCGTCTTCGACGCCGACACGGCGGAGGCGCGCGGGCGCCTCGGCGAGCGCATCATCCTCGTGCGCGAGGAGACCAAGCCGGAGGACATCCATGGCTTCTTCCAGGCCCAGGGCATCCTCACCAGCCGCGGCGGCAAGACCTCCCACGCCGCGGTGGTGGCCCGCGGCATGGGCAAGCCCTGCGTCTCCGGCTGCGAGCAGATCGTCATCGACGTCATGGCGCGCCGCGCCGTGATCGGCGACGCCACGCTGCACGAGGGCGACGTCATCACCATCGACGGCGGCAGCGGCCACGTCTATGCCGGCGAAGTGCCGACGGTGGAAGCCCAAGTGAGCGAGGAGATGACGACCCTGCTCGCCTGGGCCGACGAGCTCGCCCGGCTGCGGGTCATGGCCAACGCCGACACGCCCGAGGATGCGGCCCGGGCGCGCGCTTTCGGCGCCATGGGCATCGGCCTCTGTCGCACCGAGCGCATGTTCAACAGCACCGACCGCCTGCCCATCGTCCAGGAGATGATCCTGGCCGAGACCCAGGAGGAGCGCCAGGCGGCGCTCGACCGCCTGCTGCCCATTCAGCGCGCCGACTTCAAGGGCATCTTCAAGGCCATGAAGGGGCTGCCGGTGACCGTGCGCCTGCTCGATCCGCCCATGCACGAGTTCCTGCCCACGGCGGCCCAGCTCGAACTGGAGATCGCGCACCTGCATCATCTGCGCGACACCATCAAGGGGCTGGAGGAATTGCCGGAGACGCTGAAGCTGCTCAATCCCAAGCTCTACCAGCAGTATGCCGACGGGCTGGTGAAGCTGATGGACGGCCTGCACACCTTCAAGGAGTCGCACCTGGAGGAGGACGCGATCTCCAAGAAGGAGAAGGTGCTGAAGAAGGTGCGGGCGCTGTCGGAAGTGAACCCCATGCTGGGCCACCGCGGCGTGCGCCTCGGCGTGACCTATCCCGAGATCTACTCCATGCAGATCCAGGCCATCCTGGAGGCGGCCGCCCTATGCGCCAAGGAAGGGGTGGAGGTCCATCCCGAAATCATGGTGCCCCAGGTGGCCACGGTGGAGGAGCTGCGCCGCATCCACGGCTACGTGCTGCGCATCCACCAGATCGTCGAGCTCACCCACGGCATCAACGTGGGCTTCAAGTTCGGCTCCATGCTGGAAGTGGTGCGCGCCTGCATGCGGGCCGGGCGCATGGCGGAGATGGCCGAGTTCTTCTCCTTCGGCACCAACGATCTCACCCAGGCCACCTTCTCCTTCTCGCGCGAGGACGCGGAGAACAAGTTCCTGCCCGCCTACAACGAGACCGGCATCCTGCAGGACAACCCCTTCGAGGTGCTGGACGTGAAGGGTGTGGGCCAGGTGATGCGGATCGCCGTGGACAATGGCCGCAAGGCCCGCCCCGACCTCAAGATCGGCATCTGCGGCGAGCACGGGGGGCATCCCAGCTCCATCCACTTCTGCCACCACATCGGGCTGAACTACGTGTCCTGCTCCGGCCCGCGCGTGCCCATCGCCCGCCTGGCGGCAGCCCAGGCCAAGCTCACGGAAGGCCAGTACGCGGATCCGATCTAGATGTCATTCCCGCGAACGCGGGAATCCAGTGGCTTACCAAACGTCGCTGGGTTCCCGCGTGCGCGGGAACGACAAGTCTCAGCTCGCGTCCCGCTTCTCTTCCAGCGAGGCGGCGGCGAGGATGCCGTCGAGCAGCGACTTGCCCTTCGGTGTCAAGTACCAGCGTACGACGTTCTTCTCGTCGATCTTCGACTCGATGAGCCCCATCGCCTTCAGGGCGGCGAGCCGGGGCGCGACCTGGTCGCGGGGCAGCGTGGTCTTGGCGGCGAGGCCGGTCAGCGCGCCGTAGATCGCATTGCCTTCGCCGATGGTGCGCATGAGCTCGATGTCGCCGTAGGAAACGGCGTTGCGGGGCAGTTCCACCACCGAGGCGGCGGCCGGCTCCGGGGGCTCGCTTTCGACCGCCTTGGGCGCGGCGGGGGCCGGGCGCTCGGCGGGCTCCGGCAGGCGGCGTGCCTCCTTCCGCACCAGGTCCGCCTGGCGCAGGATCTGCACGGCCAGATTCTCGAAGAAGCGCCGGGACACCACCACGTAGAGCAGGCAGAAGCCGGCGAAGACGAACAGCTCGCTGGACTTCAGCCGTGTCGCCTCCAGCAGGTGGCTGGAGATCATGTTGAGGAAGAGCGGCACGGTCAGGGCGGCCACCACGCCGAGCACCGCATAGCGGGTCGCGCTGCGCCCGGAACCGGCGTTCTCGCGATCATCCAGGAAGTAGTTGGCAATGCCGCCGAGGATGCCGGCGGCGATCATGATGCCCAGTATGAGCAGCAGGTGGGCGTCGATGGCGCCGCCCTCGGTTCCGTTAATCGAAGTTTGCAGTCCCATGCGCCCCTCCTCGTGGCTGGCGTTACGGTGCGTACTATGCCACAACCATCGCTCCGGATAAATCGGTGTCCGTCTGACAGGCTCCGGGCCGGCCGCAACCGGGGCGGCTTGACGTGACGCCTATTTCGCGAAGAGCCGCGCCGGGTCGCTGAAGGCCTTGAACTCCAAGGCGTTGCCGAAGGGATCGAGCAGGAACATGGTGGCCTGCTCGCCCGCCTGGCCCTTGAAGCGCACGTAGGGCTCGATCACGAAGGCCACGCCGGCGGCGCGGAAGCGCTCGGCCAGCCGTTCCCATTCGTCCACGGGCAGCACGAGGCCGAAGTGCCGCACCGGCACCCGCTTGCCGTCCACGTCGTTCTTCGGGTCGTCCGCGCCCATGCGCGGCACCAGATGGGCGACGATCTGGTGGCCGTGGAAGTCGAAATCCACCCACTCGTCCGAACTGCGCCCTTCCGGACAGCCGAGGAAGCTGCCGTAGAACTCGCGCGCCCGGGCGAGGTCGGTGACGGGGAAGGCAAGATGAAACGGCGGCAGCGTGGCCATGGGGTCTCCTTGGGGTCTATGCACCCGCTCTGCGGCGGTATGCTGCCCATGATGCCACAGCGGCCGCAGCCCAGTCTTATGTCCGGTTCGTCCATGGGGGCGTGATGGGGAGCATCCTGGTCGGCACGGCATCCTGGACCGACAAGTCGCTGGTGGACTCGGGCCGCTTCTATCCCCCGGACGCCAAGACCCCGGAGGCGCGCCTGCGCTTCTACGCCACCCGGTTTCCCCTGGTGGAAGTCGATGCCTCCTTCTATGCCGTTCCCGCGGCCCCCACGGCGGCCGCCTGGGTGGAGCGCACGCCGGCCTCCTTCACCTTCGACG
>CAYZLI010000145.1:0-2042 GCA_964479195.1 uncultured Rhodocyclaceae bacterium | reverse complement strand
CCTGGTTCGACGAAAACCACCGGGACACGGTGCTCGGATTCGAGCGCGAACACCGCTTCGCCCATGTGGTGGTGGATGAGCCCCAGGGATCCGCCTTCTCCATCCCCCGCCTGTGGGAGGCGACCTCGCCCGAGGTGGCCGTCCTCCGGCTGCACGGGCGCAACCGCGAGACCTGGGCGGCCAAGGGCCTCTCGGCGGCGGAACGCTTCAATTATCTCTATTCCAGGGACGAATTGAATGAACTCGTGGCGCCGATGCGCCGACTAACGGAGAGGACGGCCGCCGTGCACGTCCTCTTCAACAACTGCCATACGGACTACGCGCAGCGTAACGCGCTGGATTTCGCGCGCCTGCTGGAGGCCGTTTGAGGGAGCAACATGACCGGACGCGAAATCCCGGCGATCCTCGACGCCATCATGGGTGCCCATGGGGGCGCGGAGTTCTGGCGGGGCCTGAGCGGCCTGGAGGCGGAGCTCTCCGCGTCGGGTTTCCTGTTTATCGCCAAGCGGCGCCCGCCGCTCGTGCATACCCGCGTGTGGGCCTCCACCACCGAGCCGCGCTTCGTTTTCTACGATTATCCGCGTCCGGGGCTGCGCGGCGAACTGTTCGGCGACCGCATGGTGCTGATCCGCGACGCGGCCGGCAACGTGGTGGCGAGCCGGGAAGAGCCGCGGGCGGCCTTTGCGACCCTGCGCCGCCAACTGCGCTGGGACGATTTGGACTTCCTCTACTTTGGCGGCTACGCCACCTGGAACTATCTGGTGACGCCCTTCCTGTTGCTGCAGCCCGGCTTCGCATTCGAACTGCTTCCGAGCGTGGCCGCGGAGAAGGGGCGGCTGACGCGCCTGCGCGTCACCTTTCCGGAGACCATACCCACCCACAGCCGCACCCAGGTCTTCTACTTCGACGCCCGGTGGCGCCTGGCGCGGCTCGACTACACCGCCGAGGTGGTCGGCGGCTGGGCCAAGGCGGCCCATACGTGCGAGGCCTATCGTGACTTCGGCGGCCTCAGGGCGCCCACGCGCCGGCGCGTCTGGCCGCGCTTCTTCCGCGATGCGCCGGCGCGCGCCCCGCTGCTGGTGGCCATCGACATCCACGACATCCGGCCGCAGCGCAGCGATGCGGCCGGCGCCAAAGCCCCGCAAAACGTTTAGACTTGGCCCAGTCCCGTCCCGACCGCGCCCATGCCCCGCAAGCTGATCCTCCCCGCCGAAATCAAGGTCTGCGCCACCTGCAGCTATTGGGACGGGGAACGCAAGGTGAATCCCGAGACGCGCGTGGTCGTCGTGAGCGAGAGCTGCGCGGGGGAGTGCATCGTCAAGGAGGCCGAACGCTGCGGCCTGAACGATGTGCGCGGCGAACCCGGCTGCGCCTGGGAGCACCTGGCGCCGGATGGGCCGCAGGGCCCCGAATCTTCAGATGCCAGCGAAGGCGAGGGCTGAGTCCAGCTTATTCCTCAGTACCCCCGGCTTTTCTTGCATCGGCCTCATCGACCGGGCCGGCCTTGCCGCCGCCGACCAACTCGCTGAAGAACCCCGCCGGGAGGAAGTGGATGACGACGAACAGCAGGGCGAACAGGACGGATTCCCCGGTCAAGCCGAGCATGAAGGCGAGGAGCAGCAGGGCCTGGACGCTCATCAGCCGCGACAGGCGGGCGCCGATGTTGGACGAGAGGGACAGCGGGTTCAGCGCCAGCCAGCCGTTGCGCGTCCAGGGATAGGCCTGGACGTCCGCCAGCAGGCTCACGGCGGCGAAGGGCCAGTAGGCGCGGAAGGCCGCGACGAGGTTGTTCCACCACCACACCAAGGCGTTCTCCGACAGGGCCAGGAACCGCACCCCCTTGCGGATTTCCTCGACGCGCAGGTTCTCGTGCAGCGGGGCCACGAAGCCCGTGACGAAACCCAGGAAGAACTCGTGGGCGAGGCCGAGGAAGAAGGCGAAGACGGCGACCAGCGCGGCGATGAAAACCGCGAAGGCGCGCCAACTGCGCCGCTCGAACTGGGGGTGGCTGCTCGCAAGCAGCGCCCAGATCACCGTCGGCA
>CAYZLI010000144.1:0-9979 GCA_964479195.1 uncultured Rhodocyclaceae bacterium | reverse complement strand
GCGCGAGCGGGCCGGCTTCGAGGTGCGCGACGTGCACCCCACCCACTACGGCCGCGTCTGCCCGATCGAGACGCCGGAAGGCCCGAACATCGGCCTGATCAACTCGCTCGCCCTGTACGCCCGCACCAACCAGTTCGGCTTCATGGAGACGCCCTACCGCAAGGTGGCGGACGGGCGCGTCACGGACCAGATCGACTACCTCTCGGCCATCGAAGAGGGCAATTACGTCATCGCCCAGGCCAACGCCCAGCTCGACAAGAAGGGCAAGCTGATCGACGAGCTGGTGTCCTGCCGCCACAAGAGCGAGTTCACGCTGGCCACGCCCGATACCGTGCAATACATGGACATCGCGCCGGGGCAGATCGTCTCGGTGGCCGCCTCGCTCATTCCCTTCCTCGAGCACGACGACGCCAACCGCGCGCTGATGGGCGCCAACATGCAGCGCCAGGCGGTGCCTTGCCTGCGCGCCGAGAAGGCCCTGGTCGGCACCGGCATCGAGCGTACCGTGGCGGTGGACTCCGGCACGGCGGTGCAGGCCCTGCGCGGCGGCACGGTGGACTACATCGACGCCAACCGCATCGTCGTGCGTGTAAACGACGAGGAGACGGTGCAGGGCGAAGTCGGCGTCGATATCTACAACCTGATCAAGTACACCCGTTCCAACCAGAACACCAACATCAACCAGCGTCCGCTGGTGAAGGTGGGCGACATCATCGCCAAGGGCGACGTCATCGCCGACGGCGCCTCCACCGACATGGGCGAGCTGGCCCTGGGCCAGAACATGCTGGTGGCCTTCATGCCCTGGAACGGCTACAACTTCGAGGACTCCATCCTCATTTCCGAGCGCGTGGTCGCCGACGACCGCTTCACCTCGATCCACATCGAGGAGCTGACGGTGGTGGCGCGCGACACCAAGCTCGGCGCCGAGGAGATCACCCGCGACATCGCCTCCCTGGGCGAATCGCAGCTCTCGCGCCTGGACGAATCGGGCATCGTCTACATCGGCGCCGAGGTGGAGGCGGGCGACGTGCTGGTGGGCAAGGTCACGCCCAAGGGCGAGACCCAGCTCACGCCGGAAGAGAAGCTGCTGCGCGCCATCTTCGGCGAGAAGGCCTCCGACGTGAAGGACACCTCGCTGCGCGTGCCCTCGGGCATGTCCGGCACGGTGATCGACGTGCAGGTGTTCACCCGCGAAGGCATCGAGCGCGACAAGCGCGCCCAGCAGATCATCGACGACGAGCTGCGCCGCTACAAGACCGATCTCGCCGATCAGATGCGCATCGTCGAGCGCGACACCTTCGCGCGGATCGAGCGCCTGCTCATCGGCAAGGTGGCCAACAAGGGCCCGAGGAAGCTGGCCAAGGGCACCAAGCTCACCAAAGCCTACCTGGAGTCCCTCGAGCCGCACCACTGGTTCGACATCGGCCTGGCCAACGACGAGGCGGCCGGCCAACTCGAAAGCCTGCGCGAGAGCCTGGAGCAGACCCGGCGCGACTTCGACCAGGCCTTCGAGGCGAAGAAGAAGAAGCTCACCCAGGGCGACGAGTTGCCGCCCGGCGTGCAGAAAATGGTCAAGGTCTACCTGGCGGTCAAGCGGCGCCTGCAGCCCGGCGACAAGATGGCCGGCCGCCACGGCAACAAGGGCGTGGTGTCCAAGATCGTGCCAATCGAGGACATGCCGCACATGGCCGACGGCACGCCGGTGGACATCGTGCTGAACCCCCTGGGCGTGCCCTCGCGGATGAACATCGGCCAGATCCTGGAAACCCACCTCGGCTGGGCCGGCAAGGGGCTGGGCCTGAAGATCGGCGAGATGCTGAAGAAGCACGCGGCGGTCGCCGAGATCCGCAAATATCTCAACAAGATCTACAACTCCAGCGGCAAGGGCGAGGAGATCGATTCCCTGGCCGATCAGGAGATCGTGGAACTGGCGGACAACCTGAAGAGCGGCGTGCCCTTCGCCACGCCGGTGTTCGACGGCGCCCACGAGACGGAAATCAGACACATGCTGGAGCTGGCCGGCCTGCCGGCGAGCGGCCAGGTGACGCTCTGCGACGGGCGCACCGGCGAGGCCTTCGAGCGCCCCGTCACGGTGGGTTACATGCATGTCCTGAAGCTGCACCACCTGGTGGACGACAAGATGCATGCCCGTTCCACCGGGCCGTACAGCCTGGTCACCCAGCAGCCGCTGGGCGGCAAGGCGCAGTTCGGCGGCCAGCGCTTCGGCGAAATGGAAGTGTGGGCGCTGGAAGCCTACGGCGCCGCCTACACGCTGCAGGAAATGCTTACCGTCAAGTCCGACGACGTCTCCGGCCGCACCAAGGTCTATGAGAACATCGTCAAGGGCGAGCACAAGATCGACGCCGGCATGCCCGAGTCGTTCAACGTGCTGGTCAAGGAGATCCGCTCCCTGGCGATCGACATCGACCTCGAGCGCTACTGACCGACGGCAGGACACGAGATACACCGAACAGCCATCTCCTACGAGGAGTTGAGACATGAAAGCACTACTCGATCTGTTCAAGCAGGTCACCCAGGAAGAGGAATTCGACGCCATCACCATCGGCCTCGCCTCGCCGGAGAAGATCCGCTCCTGGTCCTACGGCGAAGTGAAGAAGCCGGAGACCATCAACTACCGCACCTTCAAGCCGGAGCGCGACGGCCTTTTCTGCGCCAAGATCTTCGGTCCGGTGAAGGACTACGAGTGCCTGTGCGGCAAGTACAAGCGCCTGAAGCACCGCGGCGTGATCTGCGAGAAGTGCGGCGTCGAAGTGACGCTGGCCAAGGTGCGCCGCGAGCGCATGGGCCACATCGAGCTGGCCAGCCCGACCGCGCACATCTGGTTCCTGAAGTCGCTGCCGTCGCGTCTGGGCATGGTCCTCGACATGACGCTGCGCGACATCGAGCGCGTGCTCTACTTCGAGGCTTACGTGGTGGTCGACCCCGGCATGACGCCTCTCAGCCGAGGCCAGCTGCTGTCGGAGGACGACTATCTCGCCAAGGTCGAGGAATACGGCGACGACTTCACTGCGGCGATGGGTGCGGAGGGCATTCGCGAGCTCCTGCGCACGCTCGACGTCAACCATGAGATCGACGGCCTGCGCAAGGAGCTGGAGACGACCGGCTCGGAGGCCAAGATCAAGAAGATCGCCAAGCGCCTCAAGGTGCTGGAAGGCTTCCAGCACTCCGGCATCAAGCCCGAGTGGATGATCCTGGAAGTGCTGCCGGTGCTGCCGCCGGATCTGCGCCCGCTGGTGCCGCTCGACGGCGGCCGCTTCGCCACGTCGGACCTGAATGACCTGTACCGCCGCGTGATTAACCGCAACAACCGCCTCAAGCGCCTGCTCGAACTCAAGGCGCCCGAGATCATCGTGCGCAACGAGAAGCGCATGCTGCAGGAGGCCGTCGACTCCCTGCTCGACAACGGTCGCCGCGGCAAGGCCATGACCGGCGCCAACAAGCGCCCGCTCAAGTCGCTTGCCGACATGATCAAGGGCAAGGGCGGCCGCTTCCGCCAGAACCTGCTGGGCAAGCGGGTGGACTATTCCGGCCGTTCGGTGATCGTCGTCGGCCCGCAGTTGAAGCTGCACCAGTGCGGCCTGCCCAAGAAGATGGCCCTCGAGCTGTTCAAGCCCTTCATCTTCAACAAGCTGGAGCTGCTGGGCCTGGCCACCACCATCAAGGCGGCCAAGAAGCTCGTGGAGCAGGAAGTGCCCGAGGTGTGGGACATCCTGGAAGAGGTGATCCGCGAGCATCCGGTCATGCTGAACCGGGCGCCGACCCTGCACCGGCTCGGCATCCAGGCCTTCGAGCCGACCCTGATCGAAGGCAAGGCCATCCAGCTCCATCCGCTGGTCTGCGTGGCCTTCAACGCCGACTTCGACGGCGACCAGATGGCCGTGCACGTGCCCCTCTCCCTGGAGGCGCAGATGGAGGCGCGCACGCTCATGCTGTCCTCCAACAACATCCTCTCGCCCGCCAACGGCGACCCCATCATCGTTCCCTCGCAGGACATCGTGCTGGGCCTGTACTTCGCCACGCGCGACCGCATCAACGCCCGAGGCGAGGGCATGGCCCTGACGGATATCGCCGAGGTGAAGCGCGCCTATGAGTCCGGCCAGGTCGATCTGCATGCCCGCGTGGCGGCGCGCATCAGAGAGTACGACGTTTCCGAGGACGGGGAGAAGCGCGAGAAGATCACGCGCTACGAGACCACCGTCGGCCGGGCGCTCCTCTCCGAGATCCTGCCGCCCGGGTTGCCCTTCTCCATCATCAACAAGCCGCTCAAGAAGAAGGAAATCTCGCGCCTCATCAACGCCTGTTTCCGCCGCTGCGGCCTGAAGGAGACGGTGATCTTCGCCGACAAGCTGATGCAGGCCGGCTTCCGCCTCGCCACGCGCGCCGGCATCTCGATTTCCATCGGCGACATGCTGGTGCCGACCCAGAAGCACGAGATCATTTCCGCGGCCGAGCACGAGGTGAAGGAGATCGCCCAGCAGTACACCTCGGGCCTGGTCACCGACGGCGAGCGCTACAACAAGGTGGTGGATATCTGGGGCCGCGCCGGCGACCAGGTGGCCAAGGCCATGATGGAGCAGCTCGGCGTGCAGGAGACGGTCGACCGCCAAGGCAAGAAGGCGAGCCAGGAGTCGTTCAACTCCATCTACATGATGGCCGACTCGGGCGCGCGGGGTTCCGCCGCCCAGATCCGCCAGTTGGCCGGCATGCGCGGGCTGATGGCCAAGCCGGACGGCTCCATCATCGAGACGCCCATCACCTCCAACTTCCGCGAGGGCCTGAACGTCCTGCAGTACTTCATCTCGACCCACGGTGCGCGCAAAGGCCTGGCCGACACGGCGCTGAAGACGGCCAACTCCGGCTACCTGACGCGGCGCCTGGTGGACGTCACCCAGGACCTGGTGGTGACCGAGGACGACTGCGGCACCCAGCAGGGCTTCTTCATGAAGGCCCTGATCGAGGGCGGTGAGGTGGTGGAGGCGCTGCGCGAGCGCGTGCTCGGCCGCGTCGTCGTCAGCGATGTCATCAACCCCGAAACCCAGGAGGTGCTGTTTGCGGCGGGCAGCCTGCTCGACGAGGATGCGGTGGATCTCATCGAGGCCGTCGGCGTGGACGAGGTGCGCGTACGCACGCCGCTCAACTGCGAGACGCGCTATGGCCTGTGTGCCAAGTGCTACGGCCGCGATCTCGGCCGCGGTACGCTGGTCAACGTGGGCGAGGCGGTGGGCGTCATTGCCGCCCAGTCGATCGGCGAGCCGGGCACCCAGCTCACCATGCGCACCTTCCACGTGGGCGGCGCGGCCTCCCGGGCCGCCGTCGCCTCGCACGTCGAAGCCAAGTCGTCCGGCACGGTGCGCTTCACCCAGAACATGCGCTACGTTACCGCGCCGAAGGGGGAGAAGGTGGTCATCGCGCGCAGCGCCGAGGTGCTGGTCACCGACGATCACGGCCGCGAGCGCGAGCGTCACAAGGTGCCCTACGGCGCGATGCTGGCCGTGGACGACGGCAAGCAGGTCAAGGCGGGCGCCCAGCTCGCCACCTGGGATCCGCACACCCGTCCCATCGTCACCGAGTATGGCGGCATCGTGAAGTTCGAGCACGTCGAGGAAGGCGCCACCGTCAGCAAGCAGATCGACGAGGTGACCGGCCTGTCCACCCTCGTGGTGATCGACCCCAAGCGCAAGGCGGGCGGCGCCGCCAAGGGCCTGCGCCCGCAGGTGAAGCTGCTCACGCCCGGCGGCGAGGAAGTGAAGATCCACGGCACCGACCATTCGGTGACCATCACCTTCCAGGTCGGCTCCATCATCACGGTGAAGGACGGCCAGGAGGTGAGCGTCGGCGACATCCTGGCCCGCATTCCGCAGGAGTCGTCCAAGACCCGCGACATCACGGGCGGCCTGCCGCGCGTGGCGGAGCTCTTCGAGGCCCGTTCGCCCAAGGACGCGGGCATGCTGGCGGAGGTTACCGGCTCCGTCTCCTTCGGCAAGGACACCAAGGGCAAGCAGCGCCTGGTGATCACCGAGCCGGAGGGCACGGCCCACGAGTACCTCATCCCCAAGGACAAGCACGTCATGGCCCACGACGGCCAGGTGGTGAACCGGGGCGAAGTCATCGTCGACGGTCCCGCCGACCCCCACGACATCCTGCGCCTGAAAGGCGTGGAGGAACTGGCCCGCTACATCATCGACGAGGTGCAGGACGTCTACCGCCTGCAGGGCGTGAAGATCAACGACAAGCACATCGAGGTGATCGTGCGCCAGATGCTGCGCCGCGTGGTCATCACCGACCCGGGCGACACCCACTTCATCCGCGAGGAGCAGGTGGAGCGCGCCGAGGTGTTCGACGAGAACGACAAGGCCATCGCCGACGGCAAGCGTGGCGCCGAGTACCAGAACACGCTGCTGGGCATCACCAAGGCGTCCCTGTCCACCGATTCCTTCATCTCGGCGGCCTCGTTCCAGGAAACCACCCGGGTCCTCACGGAGGCGGCGATCATGGGCAAGCGCGACGAACTGCGAGGCCTCAAGGAGAACGTCATCGTCGGCCGGCTCATCCCGGCCGGCACGGGCATGGCCTATCACCGCACGCGGCGCATGCAGGCCGCGGGCGAGGACATCGCCGCGGCCCGCGAGCTGACGATGGAGGAAGGCCCGGCGGAGAACGTCCAGGCGGGTTGACCCTAGCGGAAAAGGCTCATATAATCCGGCCTCTTTGCGAACGGCGCGGCAACACCGCGCGCTGCGCAGGACACACGAATCCCGGGGCGGCGCTAGATGCTTGAGCCGCCTCGGTTTTTTGGAAACTCTAGAATATGCCAACAATCAACCAGTTAGTGCGTAAGCCGCGCAAGGCCCCGGCTACCAAGAGCAAGGTCCCGGCGCTGGCCAACTGTCCGGCCAAGCGCGGCGTGTGCACCCGCGTCTATACGACGACGCCGAAGAAGCCGAACTCGGCGCTGCGTAAGGTTGCCAAGGTGCGCCTGACCAACGGCTTCGAGGTGATCTCCTACATCGGCGGCGAAGGCCACAACCTGCAGGAGCACTCGGTGGTGCTGATCCGCGGCGGCCGGGTGAAGGACCTGCCGGGCGTGCGCTACCACATCGTGCGCGGCAGCCTCGATACCCAGGGCGTCAAGGACCGCAAGCAGTCGCGTTCCAAGTACGGCGCGAAGCGTCCGAAGGCCGCATAACTGGACGAATTGGAGTAAGAAGACATGCCACGACGCAGAGAAGTACCGAAGCGTGAGGTCCTGCCGGATCCCAAGTTCGGCAGCCAGGACCTGGCGAAATTCGTCAATGTCCTGATGATGAGCGGCAAGAAGTCGGTTGCCGAGCGCACCATCTACGGCGCATTCGAGACGATCCAGAGCAAGTCCGGCAAGGATCCGCTCGAGGTGTTCACCCAGGCGGTGAACAACGTCAAGCCGATGGTCGAGGTGAAGAGCCGCCGCGTCGGCGGCGCCAACTACCAAGTGCCGGTGGAAGTCCGTCCCCTGCGCCGGGCCGCGCTGGCCATGCGCTGGATCCGCGAGGCTGCGCGCAAGCGGGGCGAAAAATCCATGGGTGCCCGTCTGGCCGGCGAGCTGCTCGAGGCCGCCGAGGGGCGCGGCGGCGCGGTGAAGAAGCGCGAAGAAGTGCACCGCATGGCCGAGGCCAACAAGGCCTTCGCCCATTACAGGTTTTAAGCGCCAGAACGCCGCGGGCGCCAAGAAGGCCAGCCCCGGCGTCCCGGACAATTCGACAGTTTTGAACCCCATGGCGCCGCGGCGCCCTGGCGGTTTGAGTTTTTATAGGTCTCTGAAAAGTGGCACGCACGACTCCGATTGAGCGCTACCGCAACATAGGCATCAGTGCCCACATTGATGCCGGCAAGACCACGACCACGGAGCGCATCCTTTTCTACACGGGCGTCTCGCACAAGATCGGCGAGGTGCACGACGGCGCTGCGGTCATGGACTGGATGGAGCAGGAGCGCGAGCGGGGCATCACCATCACCTCGGCGGCGACGACCTGCTTCTGGAAGGGGATGGACGGCAAGTATCCCGAGCACCGCATCAACATCATCGACACCCCGGGACACGTGGACTTCACCATCGAGGTGGAGCGCTCCATGCGCGTGCTGGACGGCGCCTGCATGGTGTACTGCGCCGTGGGCGGCGTGCAGCCCCAGTCGGAGACGGTGTGGCGCCAGGCCAACAAGTACAAGGTTCCGCGCCTGGCCTTCGTGAACAAGATGGACCGCCAGGGCGCCGACTTCTTCAAGGTCTACGAGCAGATGAAGCTGCGCCTGAAGGCCAACCCGGTGCCGCTGCAGGTGCCGATCGGCGCCGAGGAGAAATTCGAAGGCGTGGTGGACCTCATCCGCATGAAGGCCATCTTCTGGGACGACACCACCCAGGGCATGAAGTTCGAGTTGCGCGACGTCCCCGCCAACCTCGCCGAGAAAGCCAAGGAGTGGCGCGAGAAGATGGTGGAGGCCGCCGCCGAGGCCAACGAAGAGCTGATGAACAAGTACCTCGAAGAGGGCGACCTCTCCGAGGAAGATACCATGAAGGGCCTGCGCCTGCGCACCATCGGCAGCGAGATCGTGCCCATGCTGTGCGGTTCCGCCTTCAAGAACAAGGGCGTGCAGGCCATGCTGGATGCGGTCATCGACTTCATGCCGGCGCCGACCGACATTCCGCCCGTGAAGGGCCACCTGGAGAACGACCAGGAAGGCAGCCGCAAGGCCTCCGACAGCGAGCCTTTCGCCGGCCTGGCCTTCAAGATCATGACCGACCCCTACGTCGGCCAACTCACGTTCTTCCGCGTCTATTCGGGCGTGGTGAATTCGGGCGACACGATCTACAACCCGGTGAAGGGCCGCAAGGAGCGCATCGGCCGCATCCTGCAGATGCACGCCAACCAGCGCGAGGAGATCAAGGAAGTGCGCGCCGGCGACATCGCCGCGGCCGTCGGGCTCAAGGAAGCCACGACCGGCGAGACGCTTTGCGACCCGGAACACGTCATCACGCTGGAGCGCATGGAGTTCCCCGAGCCGGTGATTCACGTCGCCGTCGAGCCGAAGACCAAGGCCGACCAGGAGAAGATGGGTATCGCCCTCAACCGCCTGGCCCAGGAGGATCCCTCCTTCCGCGTGCGCACCGACGAGGAATCCGGGCAGACCATCATCTCCGGCATGGGGGAACTGCACCTGGAGATTCTCGTCGATCGCATGAAGCGCGAGTTCGGCGTCGAGGCCAACGTCGGCGCGCCGCAGGTGGCCTACCGTGAGGCGATCAAAAAGGCGGTCGAGCAGGAAGGCAAGTTCATCAAGCAGTCCGGCGGCCGCGGCCAGTACGGCCACGTCTGGATCAAGCTGGAGCCGAACGAGGCGGGCAAGGGCTTTGAATTCGTCGATGCCATCAAGGGTGGCACGGTGCCGCGCGAATTCATCCCGGCGGTGGAAAAGGGCCTGGTCGATACGCTGCCCAACGGCGTGCTGGCCGGTTTCCCGGTGGTGGACGTCAAGGTCACCCTGTTCGATGGTTCCTACCACGACGTGGACTCGAACGAGAACGCCTTCAAGATGGCCGCCTCCATCGCCTTCAAGGACGCGATGCGCAAGGCCAACCCGGTCCTGCTCGAGCCGATGATGGCCGTCGAGGTGGAAACGCCCGAGGACTTCATGGGCAACGTCATGGGCGACCTGTCCGGCCGGCGCGGCATGGTGCAGGGCATGGAAGACCAGGTGGGCGGCATCAAGGTGATCAAGGCGGAGGTTCCGCTGGCCGAGATGTTCGGCTATTCGACCACGCTGCGCTCCCTGTCCCAGGGCCGCGCCACCTACTCCATGGAATTCAAGCACTACTCGGAGGCGCCGAAGAGCGTCGCCGAGGCGATCATCAACAAGAAGTGATGCGCTAGAGGTACCGACATGGCTAAGGGTAAATTCGAACGGACGAAGCCGCACGTAAACGTTG
>CAYZLI010000143.1:0-10165 GCA_964479195.1 uncultured Rhodocyclaceae bacterium | reverse complement strand
CATGGAATTCTTCCGCATCAAGCGCGACATCCCCTTCATGAAGCACGCCCTGGTCTTCAACGTGATCTCGCTCATCACGTTCCTGCTGGCGGTGTTCTTTCTCGCCGCCAACGGGCTGCATTTGTCCATCGAGTTCACCGGCGGCACCCTGATCGAGGTGAATTACGCCGAGCCGCCGGTGGTGGACAAGATCCGCGACCAATTGGCGAAGGACGGCTTCACCGATACCCAAGTGCAGAACTTCGGCAGCGCCCGGGACCTGCTCATCCGCGTGCCCCTGGGCAGGGACACGGACACGGCCAAGGTGAGCGAGCGGGTCATGGCCTCCCTGAATGCCGTCGGCGGCAGCCCGCAACTGCGCCGGGTCGAGTTCGTCGGTCCCCAGGTCGGCAAGGAACTGGCCTCGGACGGCGCCCTGGCCCTCCTGCTGGTGTGCATCGGCATCATGATCTACCTCGCCGTGCGCTTCGAATGGCGCTTCGCCGTCTCGGCCATCATCGCCAACCTGCACGACGTGGTGATCATCCTCGGCTTCTTCGCCTTCTTCCAGTGGGAATTCTCCCTGCCGGTGCTGGCGGCCGTGCTGGCCATCCTCGGCTATTCGGTGAACGAGTCGGTGGTGGTGTTCGACCGGATCCGCGAGAACTTCCGCAAGATGCGCAAGGCCACGGTGCCCGAGATCATCAACAACGCCATCACCGCCACCATGAGCCGCACCATCATCACCCACGGCTCCACCCAGATGGTGGTGCTGTCCATGCTGATCTTCGGCGGCGAGGTGCTGCACAACTTCGCCCTGGCGCTGACCATCGGCATCCTGTTCGGCATCTACTCCTCGGTGCTGGTGTCCAGCCCCCTGGTGATGTGGCTGGGCGTCTCCCGCGAGCAGTTCATCAAGCCGAAGAAGGAGAAGGAAGAGGCGGTGGTTTGAGCTTGTCATTCCCGCGGACGCGGGAATCCAGTGTCTTTCAAGAGTCGCTGGATCCCCGCATTCGCGGGGATGACAAATGCGGGCGCGCGCCGCTAGGCGGCAAAGACGTGCTTGACCCGCAGCTTGCCGCCCTGCTCGGCCAGCTTGAGCAGGCGATCGATGTTGGGATGCTTGCCGGGATGGGCGCGGGCATCCTCCACGTGCTCGGCGTAGAGCTCCAGCCCCGCCCGCGCCGCCTCCGGGGTAATGGCGCCGAAGGTCTGGGCCAAGTGGTTGTAAACGGCCAGGGAGCCGATCTGGCCGGGGGCGTGCTCGATGGCGGCGACGACCGCCTCCCCGTCGAGCAGCCGGATCGCCGCGAGGTGGGATACCCCCGGCAGTTTCTTGAGGTTCTCCGCGAAAGCCATGATCAGATGCGTTTGGCCAGTTCCACCGCCTTGCCGACATAGCTCCAGGGCGTCATGGCCAGCAGGCGCTGCTTCTCGGCCTCGGGAATCTTCAGGCCTTGGATGAAGGCGTGCAGGCCCTCCCGCGTGATGCCCTTGCCGCGGGTGAGCTCCTTCAACTGCTCGTAGGGGTTCTCCACCCCGTAGCGGCGCAGCACCGTCTGCACCGGCTCGGCCAGTACTTCCCAGCAGTCCTCCAGGTCGGCGCGCAGCCGCTGCGGGTCCGCCTCCAGCTTGTCCAGGCCCTTCAGGCAGGAATCGTAGGCGAGCAGCGCATAGCCGAAGCCCACGCCCATGTTGCGCAGGACCGTGGAATCGGACAGGTCCCGCTGCAGGCGGGAGACGGGCAGCTTCTCGGCGAGGTGGCGCAGCACGGCATTGGCCAGGCCCAGGTTGCCCTCGGAGTTCTCGAAGTCGATGGGGTTCACCTTGTGGGGCATGGTGCTGGAGCCGATCTCCCCGGCCTTCAGCTTCTGGCGGAAATAGCCCAGGGAGATGTACATCCAGATGTCCCGGTCGGCGTCGAGCAGCACGGTGTTGGCCCGGGCGATGGCGTCGAAGAGTTCCGCCATGCTGTCGTGGGGCTCGACCTGGATGGTGTAGGGGTTGAACTCCAGGCCGAAGGACTCGACGAAGCGCAGGTTGAAGCCCTCCCAGTCGAAGCCCGGATAGGCGGCGAGGTGCGCGTTGTAATTGCCCACGGCGCCATTGAACTTGGCCGTGAGGGAAACGTCGCCGATGCGCGCCCGCGCACGCTTCAGGCGCGCCGCGATGTTGGCCATCTCCTTGCCCAGGGTGGTGGGCGTGGCCGGCTGCCCGTGGGTGCGCGAGAGCATGGGCAGCGCGGCGTGCTCGTGGGCCAGGGCCACCAGCCGGGCGAGAAGGGCGTCCAGGGCCGGCAGCAGGATCTCTTCGCGCGCATCCCGCAGCATCAGGGCATGGGACAGGTTGTTGATGTCCTCCGAGGTGCAGCCGAAGTGGATGAACTCGCTCACGCCCATCACCTCGGCGTTGTCGGACAGGCGGTCCTTCAGCCAATACTCCATGGCCTTGACGTCGTGGTTGGTGCGCGCCTCGATGGCCTTGATGGCCTCCGCGTCCGCGGCCGAAAACCCGTCGATGACGGCGTCCAGCTCCTGCTCCGTCTCTGCGGAGAAGGGCGGGATCTCGGGCAGTTGCGGCTCGGCGGCGAGCGCCCGCAGCCAGGCCACCTCCACCCGCACGCGGTTGCGGATCAGGCCGAATTCCGAGAAATGGGCACGCAGGGACTCGACCTTGCCGGCGTAGCGGCCGTCGAGGGGCGAAAGGGCAGTCAGCGGAGTGAAGGTCATGGGCAGAGAATCACCGTGAAATCAAGCGAATTTTATCATGCCGGCAGGGGCTGCCGCCGCCCTGAAGGTAGTCACGGTCCGCCCGGCGGGCAATGATATAATCCGATGTCGTCGCGACCCGCTGGACACCATGAAGCTCATCGGTACTCTCACCAGTCCCTACGTGCGCAAGGCCCGCATCGTCTTGGCCGAAAAGAAGATCGAGTACGAATTCGTGCTCGATTCCCCCTGGAACGCCGATACCGGCGTGCCCCAGCACAACCCCCTGGGCAAAGTTCCGGTGTTGGTGCTCGATGACGAGAGCACGCTGTTCGATTCGCGCGTCATCGTCGAATACCTGGACAGCGTCACGCCCAACAACCGCCTGCTGCCCGCCCCGGGCCGCGAGCGCATCCGCATCAAGCGCTGGGAGGCGCTGGCCGACGGCGTGTGCGACGCCGCCGCGAGCGCATTCCTGGAAGCCCGGCGCCCGAAGGGCGAGAAGAGCCCGTCCTGGATTGCGCGCCAGAAGGACAAGATCAACCGCTCACTGGAAATGGTTGCCGAGGAGCTGGACGAGCACCCCTGGTGCACCGGCAACGTTTTCTCGCTGGCCGATATCGCCGTCGGCGCGGCGCTCGGTTATCTCGTGTTCCGCTTCCCGGACATCGACTGGCGCACCCAGCATCCCAATCTCAGCCGCCTCTACGACGAGCTGATGGCGCGGCCGTCCTTCGCGGAGACCGTGCCGCAGGGGTGATCGCTATCCTGTAGGAGCCGGCTCCTACAGGATCACGCCCCCGCCCAGGCACACCTTGCTGTCGTAGAGCACCACCGACTGGCCGGGCGTCACCGCCCACTGGGATGTGGCGAACACCACATCGCAGCGCTCGGCGCTCACCGCTTCGACCTCGCAGGGGGCATCCGGCTGGCGATAGCGCGTCTTGGCCGTGTAAACCCAGTGGGTATGCGGGGAGCGTCCGCCCACCCAGGACAGGTCGGCCGCGCCGAGGCGCTCCGACAGCAGCGCCGGGTGGTCGTGGCCCTGCACCACGTAGAGGACATTCTTCTCCAGGTCCTTGCCCGCCACGTACCAGGCCTCGTGGTCCCCGTCCTTCTGCCCGCCCCGATCGCCTCCGGCGATGCCGCCCCGTTCGCCTGCTGCGATCCCACCAATTCCGAGGCCCTTGCGCTGGCCCAGAGTGTGGTACATGAGGCCGTGGTGCTCGCCCACGAGCTTGTTGCCGTCCAGCGTACGGATCTCGCCGGGCTGGCGCGGAATGTAGCGCTCGAGGAACTCCTTGAAGGGCCGCTCGCCGATGAAGCAGATGCCGGTGGAATCCTTCTTGGCGAAGTTGGGCAGCCCGGCCTTCTCCGCCATCCGGCGCACCTCGCGCTTGTAGATCTGCCCCAGGGGGAACAGGGTCTTCGCGAGCTGCGCCTGGTTGAGGCGGTAGAGGAAATAGCTCTGGTCCTTGGTACCGTCCTCCGCCTTCAGGAGCTGGAACTCCGTGCCCATCTCGGTGCGCACCTCGCGCACCTGGGCATAGTGGCCGGTGGCGATCTTTTCCGCACCGAGGGCCATGGCGTGGTCGAGGAAGGCCTTGAACTTGATCTCCGCGTTGCACAGCACGTCCGGGTTGGGCGTGCGCCCGGCCTTGTACTCGCGCAGGAACTCGCTGAACACCCGCTCCTTGTACTCGGCGGAGAAATTCACCACTTCCAGGTCGACGCCGATGACGTCGCACACGGCGGCCACATCGATCAGGTCCTGGCGCGAGGAACAGTACTCCTCGTCGTCATCGTCCTCCCAGTTCTTCATGAAGAGACCGACGACCTTCCAGCCCTGCTGCTTGAGGAGCAGGGCGGCAACGGAGGAGTCCACCCCTCCCGACATGCCGACGACGACGGTGCCCTGGCTCATATCGGTCGTAATGGGTAATCAGTTGCCGTAGGGCGCAATAGCGCAGCGTATTGCGCCGCAAGGATACATCCGGCGCAATACGCCGCTTCGCGGCTATTGCGCCCTACGGTCCGGCAACTATTCATAGTGCGTAATCAGCCCCAGGTCATAGCGCTTGCCACCAAGGTAATCCTCGATGCACTGCATCACCAGCGGGCTGCGGTGCCGGGTGCGCTCCGCCGCGATTTCCTCGGGCGTCAGCCAGACGGCGCGCAGGATGCCCTGGTCCAGGGCGCGGCCGGCCTCCTCGCCGATCACGTCGCCGCCGAAAGCGAAGCGCAGATAGGTGATGTCGCCCGCCGGCCGGCGCCACTGATAAACGCCCACCAGGTATTGCGGCGCGAAGCGGTACGCCGTCTCCTCCAGCGCTTCGCGCGCCACGGCGGCGAGGAGGGATTCACCCTCGTCCAGGTGGCCGGCCGGCTGGTTGAAGCGGACGCCGTCCTCGGTCTCCTCCTCCACCAGCAGGAAGCGGCCGCCGCGCTCGATGAGGGCGGCGACGGTGACGTTGGGTTTCCAGATCGTACTCATAAGGAGCGGCATTTTACCGTTTCCGCGCCGCCTGCGATAAAATCCCTTTTCCCCCGAAAAAGCTGGAGAAACAACCATGTCGATGGCCGACCGCGACGGCTTCATCTGGTACGACGGCGAGCTCGTGCCCTGGCGCAACGCCACCACCCACGTGCTGACCCACTCCCTGCATTACGGCCTGGCCGTGTTCGAGGGGGTGCGTGCCTACGACACGGTGGACGGCACGGCCATCTTCCGCCTCAAGGAGCATACCGACCGGCTGTTCAACTCGGCCCACATCTACATGATGAAAATACCGTACAGCCGGGAGCAGCTCATGGAGGCGCAGAAGGAAGCGGTGCGCGCCAACAAGCTGGATTCCTGCTACCTGCGGCCGATCGCCTTCTACGGCTCGGAGAAGATGGGCGTCTCGCCCAAGGGAGCCAAGGTGCATGTGGCCATCGCCGCCTGGCCCTGGGGCGCCTACCTGGGCGCCGAGGGCATCGAGAAGGGCATCCGCGTCAAGACTTCCAGCTATGCCCGCCACCACGTCAATGTCTCCATGTGCCGCGCCAAGTATTCGGGCACCTACGCCAACTCCATCCTCGCCAACATGGAGGCGACCGAGCACGGCTACGACGAGGCCCTGCTGCTGGACGTGGACGGCTTCGTGGCGGAGGGCGCGGGCGAGAACCTGTTCGTGGTCAAGGACGGGCGCATCTACGAGCCGGAGATCGCCTCGGCGCTCATCGGCATCACCCGCGCCTCGGTGATCCAACTCGCCAAGGATCTGGGCTACGAGGTCACTTCCAAGCGCCTCACCCGCGATGATCTCTACATCGCCGACGAGGCCTTCTTCACCGGCACGGCCGCGGAAGTCACGCCGATCCGCGAAGTGGACGGCCGCCAGATCGGCGCCGGCACGCGCGGCCCCATCACCCACCAGATCCAGAGCCTGTTCTTCGACGTGGTCAATGGCCGCTCGCCCTTCCACAAGGAATGGCTCACCCCAGTCAAGTAGGAAGGGAATGCTCATGGCCGAGTTGAACAACAAGGATCGCGTCGTCCCGGTGACGGCCCACGACCTGCCCCTGCACTGCCCGACGCCGGACGCGCCCCTGTGGGCCCGCCATCCCCGCGTCTTCCTCGACCCGACCAAGACGGGCGAGGCCCTGTGCCCCTATTGCGGGACGCGCTACACCTTCGCGGGCGAGCTGCCGAAGGCGCATCATTGAGTGAGCGGTAAGCGGTAAGCGGTGAGCGGAAAGACACCCCGGCAACCGCTCACCGCTTACTGCTCGCCGCTCAGCATGAAACTCCTCGTCATCGCCCCCTCCTGGATCGGCGACACGATCCTGGCGCAGCCGCTGTTCATGCGGCTGCACGGGAAGCATCCCGGGCTCGTTCTCGACGCCTACGCCCCCGCCTGGGTGGCGCCGGTGCTCGAGCGCATGCCCGAAGTGCACCGCGTCCTGCCCAACCCCTTCGCCCACGGCGAGTTCGACCTGGGCGGGCGCTGGCGCGCCGGCCGGGCCCTGGGGCGCGAGGGCTACGACGCTTCAATCGTCCTGCCCAACTCCTGGAAGTCGGCCCTGCTGCCTTTCTTCGCCCGCATCCCGACGCGCATCGGCTTTCTCGGCGAGGCCCGCCGCGGGCTGCTCAACCGCATCCACCGCTTCGACGCCGCCGTCCTGCCGCAGCTGGCGGAGCGCTATGCCCAACTGGCGGAGGAACCGGGCACCCTGCCGCCCCGGCCCCTGCCCGAACCGCAACTGGCGGTGGATGCCCTAAGCGTCCGCGCCACCCTGGCGGCGCTGGGACTGAAGCCCCAGCCGGCGCCGGTGGTGTTCTGCCCCGGCGCCGAGTACGGCCCGGCCAAGCGCTGGCCGGTGGCGCATTTCGCCGCACTGGCCCGGGCGCTGGCCGGCGACGGGCAGCCGGTGTGGCTGGTGGGCTCCGCCAAGGATGCGCCGATCGGCGCCGAGATCGAAGGGCAATCCGCCGGCGCTGGCCGCAACCTGTGCGGGAAGACCAGCCTCGCCCAGGCCATCGACCTGCTCTCCTGCGCGCGCTTGGTCGTGAGCAACGACTCCGGGCTGATGCATGTGGCCGCGGCGCTGAAGCGCCCCCTGGTCGCCCTCTACGGCTCCTCCAGCCCGGCCTACACCCCGCCCCTGTCGCGCCGGGCGCATATCCTGTCGCTGGGCATAGAATGCAGTCCTTGCTTCAAGCGCGAATGCCCGCTCGGGCATTTCCGCTGCATGAATGACCTGAAGCCGGCGCAGGTGCTGGAGCGGACCAAGGAGGTACTCCCATGACCATGCGTTTTTTTGCCACCTCCCAGGACGCCGAGGCGGCCTTCTACGATGCCCTGGAGCGCGCCGACCTGGAAGCCATGATGAGCATCTGGGCCGAGGACGAGGAGGTGGTCTGCGTGCATCCCCAGGGGCAACGCATGACTGGCTTCGCCGCCGTGCGGGAGGGCTGGCGGCAAGTCTTCGCCGGGGGCGCGCACGCCACGGTGCGCCTGACGGAGCCGGTGCAGCGCCAAGGGATCCTGCTCGCCCTGCACAGCGTCCATGAACACTACTCGGTGCCGGGCGAGGAGACGCCGCGCCCGCCGGTGGTCGCCACCAACGTCTATGTCCGCGGCGCCCAGGGCTGGCACCTGCTCTCGCGCCACGCCTCGCCGGCGCCGGCCGCCGCTTCCCGCGACAACTCCACCACGCTGCATTGAACCCGCTTCCCGTCGCGCCCTACCGCGCCCCCGCCTGGCTGCCCGGCGGACACGCCCAGACCATCTATCCCCTGGTGCGCCGGGGTCCGCTGCCCCGCTACCGGCGCGAACGCTGGGAGACCCCCGACGGGGATTTCATCGACGTGGACTGGCTGCCCGAGGCCGACGCCGACGCGCCGCTGGTGGTGCTCTTCCATGGCCTGGAGGGCAGTTCCGCCAGCCACTACGCCCGCGCCCTCATGCGTGCCTTGGCGCGCCGGGGCTGGGCCGGGGCGCTGCCCCATTTCCGCGGCTGCAGCGGCGAGCCGAACCGGCTGCCCCGGGCCTACCACTCCGGCGACTCGGAGGAGATCGACTGGATCCTGCGCCGTCTCCGCGCGCAGTTTCCCGGCCGGACCATCTTCGCCGCGGGCATCTCCCTCGGCGGCAACGCCCTGCTGAAATGGCTGGGCGAGCGGGAAGGCGCGGCGCGGGACGTGGTGCAGGCCGCCGCCGCGGCCTGCGCGCCCCTCGACCTCACCGCCGCCGGCCACGCCCTGCAGCAGGGCTTCAACCGCGTCTATACACAGCGCTTCCTCCTCACCCTGAAGGCCAGCTCCCTGGCGAAGCTGGAGCGCTTTCCCGGCCTGTTCGATCGCCGGCGCATGCTGGCCGCGCGCACCCTCCATGATTTCGACGACGCGGTCACGGCGCCCCTGCACGGCTTCCGCGATGCCGCCGACTACTGGCGGCGCGCCGCGGCGAAGCCCTGGCTGCCCGGCGTGCGCGTGCCCACCCTGGCGCTCAACGCCCTCAACGATCCCTTCCTGCCGGCCGCGGCGCTGCCGCGGCCGCCGGAGGTCGCCCCCGCCGTGACGCTGGACTATCCCCGGGAAGGCGGCCACGTCGGCTTCGTCGCCGGGCCTTTTCCGGGCCACCTGGGCTGGCTGCCGCAGCGGCTGCTGGCCCATTTCGACGCTGCCTCCTGATGCGGCCGCGCCGCCTGGGATAAGATAACGAATCCGCAGCTTCCGCCAAGCGCAAGATGACCATTCCCGCTCCCGAAATCTTCAAGGCCTACGACATCCGCGGCATCGTCGGCCAGACCCTGACCCGCGAGTCCGTGTTTTCCATCGGCCGGGCCATCGGCTCCGAGGCGCGCCACCGCAACGTGGCGAAGATCGTCGTCGGCCGCGACGGGCGGCTGTCCGGCCCGGAACTGTCCCGCGCCCTCATGGAGGGCATCTGCGCCGCCGGCGTCGACGTGATCGACCTGGGCATGGTGCCCACGCCCGTGGGGTACTTCGCCGCCCACCACCTGGAGACGGGCAGCGCGGTGATGGTCACGGGCAGCCACAACCCGCCCGAGTACAACGGCTTCAAGATCATGCTCGCCGGGGACACGCTGCACAGCACGGCGATCACGGCGCTGCGCAGCCGCGTCGTCGAGGGCCGCTTGTCCGAGGGCGCCGGCAAGATCGCCCAGGTGGATGTGCGCGAGGCCTATCTCTCCCGTATCGTTGCCGACGTGAAGCTGGCGCGCCGGCTGAAGATCGTCGTGGACTGCGGCAACGGCGTGGCCGGCGCGGTGGCGCCGGAACTCTTCCGCCGCCTGGGCTGCGAGCCGGTGGAGCTCTACTGCGCGGTGGACGGCACTTTCCCCAATCACCACCCCGACCCGTCCAAGCCGGAGAACCTGGCGGACGTCATCCGCGCCCTGCGCGAGACCGATGCCGAGCTGGGCATCGCCTTCGACGGGGACGGGGACCGCCTGGGCGTGGTCACCAAGGACGGGGAGATCGTTTTCCCCGACCGCCAGCTGATGCTCTTCGCCGCGGACGTGCTCTCCCGCGTGCCCGGCGGCCAGATCGTGTACGACGTCAAATGCACGCGCAACCTGGCCCCCTGGATCCGCGCCCGCGGCGGCGTGCCGGTGATGTGGAACACGGGCCATGCCCTCATCAAGGCCAAGCTGCGCGAGACGGGCGCGCCGCTCGCCGGCGAGATGAGCGGCCACACCTTCTTCAAGGAGCGCTGGTACGGCTTCGACGACGCCCTCTATGCCGGCGCCCGGCTGCTGGAGATCCTCTCCCGCAGCGCCGACGCCAACGCGCCCCTGAAGGCCCTGCCCGACTCGGTGGCCACGCCCGAGCTGAACCTCAGGATGCGCGAGGGGGAGCCCCACGCCCTGGTCGCCGAACTGCAGAAGTCCGCCCGCTTCGAGGGCGCCCGGGAAGTGATCACCATCGACGGCGTGCGGGTGGAGTACGCGGACGGCTTCGGCCTGGC
>CAYZLI010000142.1:8120-10212 GCA_964479195.1 uncultured Rhodocyclaceae bacterium | reverse complement strand
CAAGGGTGGCAACGACGCGGCCGTGCACGGTGACTTGTTTCATTGTGCGGTCCGCGTGCACTACACAAGTTCATGTCGTATGGCGAGTGATCGGGCAAAGACACTGGATTCCGGGTTCCGCTGCGCGGCCCCGGAATGACAGCCGGTGTTTCGCCACAGAGGAAAGCGACTACCACCCGGCGACGATGGAGTTGTCCAGAACGAAAGGCATCTCCCGGCCTTCGCGGATGGCCTCCTCCAAGTCGATTCCCATCGAATGTTACACCAGCTCGATATGGCACCAGCGCCTTTGGACGGCCCGAAACTCGAAACCCGCCCCCCAAGGGCCGTATAATTCGCCCTTTCCCGGATTCCCCGCCCATGGCTGTAGACATCAAGACCCAACTCACCGAGCTGCTGCAACGGGCGCTGGCGATCGTCGCCCCCGACCAGCCGGTGGCGGCGATCACCCTGGACCGGCCGAAGCAGGCCGCCCACGGGGACTTCGCCACCAACCTGGCCCTGCAACTGGCCAAGCCGCTGAAGCTCAATCCCCGCGACGTGGCCCAGCGCCTGATCGCCGAGCTGCCCGAATCCCCGCTGCTGGCCAAGGCCGAGGTGGCGGGGGCCGGCTTCATCAACCTGTTCCTCGCCCCGGCGGCGAAGCTGCAGGTGGTGGCGGCCGTGCTGGAGGCCGGCGCGGGGTTCGGCCGCAGCCCGCTGGGCGCAGGCCGCAAGCTGCAGGTGGAGTTCGTCTCCGCCAACCCGACCGGGCCGCTGCACGTGGGCCACGGGCGCGGCGCCGCCTACGGGGCGAGCCTCGCCAACCTGCTGGACTTCGCCGGTTTCCGGGTGACGCGGGAGTATTACGTCAATGACGCCGGCCGGCAGATGGACATCCTGGCGCTGTCCACCTGGCTGCGCTATCTCGAGCTGCACGGCATCGCCATCCCGTTCCCGAAGAACGCCTACCAGGGCGACTATGTGCGCGACATGGCGGCGGCCATCAAGGCGGCGCACCGCGCCCGCTACGTGCGCGCCGCCGCCCAGGTGCTCGAGGGCGCGCCCGGCGCCGAGGAGGACGCGGAGGGCCATCTCGACGCGCTGATCGCCCAGGCCAAGGCGCTGCTCGGGGACGACTATGCCTACATCCACAACTACGCGCTGACCGAGCAGCTCGGCGACTGCCGCGACGATCTCGCCGAGTTCGGCGTGCACTTCGATGCCTGGTTCTCGGAGAAGTCGCTCTTCGACACGGGGCTGGTGGAGAAGGCCGTCGCTCTCCTGGAGCAGCACGGCCACATCTACCTGCAGGACGGCGCCAAGTGGTTCCGTTCCACCGAGTTCGGCGACGAGAAGGACCGGGTCGTGCAGCGGGAGAACGGCCTCTACACCTATTTCGCCTCGGACATCGCCTACCACCTCAACAAGTACGAGCGCGGCTTCGCGCGCATGATCGACATCTGGGGCGCCGACCACCACGGCTACATCCCGCGCGTGAAGGGGGCGATCAAGGCCCTCGGCCTGGACGAAGCCCGGCTCGAGGTGGCGCTGGTGCAGTTTGCCGTGCTCTACCGCGAGGGCCAGAAGACCTCCATGAGTACGCGCGCCGGCGAGTTCGTCACCCTGCGCGAGCTGCGCAAAGAAGTGGGCAACGATGCCTGCCGCTTCTTCTACGTGCTGCGCAAATCCGACCAGCACCTGGACTTCGACCTGGATCTCGCCAAGTCCCAGAGCAACGAGAACCCGGTCTATTACATCCAGTACGCCCATGCCCGGGTCTGCTCGGTGCTGGCCCAATGGGGCGGCGACGAGGCCGCGCTGCGGGATCCCGACGTCTCGCGGCTCGCCAACGAGCGCGAGCTCGCCCTGTGCGCCCGCCTGGCCGCCTTCCCCGAGGCGGTGGAGAACGCCGCCCGCGACTACGCCCCCCACGTCATCGCCTTCTACCTGAAGGACCTGGCGGGCGATTTCCACAGCTACTACAATGCCGAGCGCATCCTGGTGGAGGATGCCGCCCTGCGCCAGGCGCGGCTCGCCCTGTGCCTCGCCGTGCGCCAGGTGCTGCGCAGCGGCCTCGCCATCCTGGGCGTAACCGCGCCGGAATCCATGT
>CAYZLI010000142.1:4688-8020 GCA_964479195.1 uncultured Rhodocyclaceae bacterium | reverse complement strand
GCGGCGGCACCCTGGTCGGCCTGTTCATCGGCCTGGTGATCGGCGTGCTGATCGCCGCCGGCGTCGTCTGGTATCTCAACAAGACGCCCCTGCCCTTCCAGATGAAGGGCAAGCCGGTCGCGGAGAAGGACGGCGAGGCGAAGCCCGGCGAGGCCGCGAAGCCCGGCGCCGCGCCGGCGCCCCTGCCCGGCAAGCCCGGGGACAAGGTGGCGGAAAAGCCGCGCTTCGAGTTCTACAAAATCCTGCCCGGCGCCCAGGAAGCGGCGCCCGCCCCGGAGCCGAAGGCCGAGCCGAAGGCGGAACCTTCCGGCGCGGAGGCGCTCTATCTGCAGGCCGGGGCCTTCCAGAGCCCGGCGGATGCGGACAACCTGAAGGCGCGGCTCGCGCTGATGGGCGTGGAGGCCAGCGTGCAGCCGGTGACGGTGCCCGAGAAGGGTGTCATGCACCGGGTGCGCATCGGCCCCTACCGCGGCCCGGAGGACATGGGCAAAGTGCGTTCGCAGTTGGCCCAGAACGGCATCCAGACCACGGTGGTCCGGGTGAAGGAAAACAACAAGGAGGGCGCGCGCTGAGCCGCGCCCTGGCAAGGAGTTTCCCATGCTGAATACGAAAAAGTGGCTGGCCCTGGCCGGCCTGTTCCTGGCCCTGATCGCCGGCGCCGCCGGCGCCGCCTTGCAGGCCGGCCGCGACTACAAGCCGCTGGCCCGGCCGCAGGCCACCGAGAGCGGGGCCAAGGTCGAGGTCATCGAGTTCTTCTGGTACGGCTGCAGCCATTGCTTCGACCTGGAGCCCTTCCTCAAGAAATGGACGGCGAAGCTGCCCAAGGACGTGGAGTTCCGGCGCGTTCCCGCCGTTCCCACCGAGCGCTGGGCGGCGGGGGCGCGCATCTTCTACACCCTGGAGGCGATCGGCGAGCTGGAGCGCCTGCACGGCGAGGTGTTCGATGCCACCCACATCGACCGGGTGAACCTGAACGACGAGAAGATCCTGCTCGAATGGATGGCGAAGAAGGGCGTGGACCGCAAGAAGTTCGGCGATGCCTGGGCCTCCTTCTCGGTGCAGAGCAAGACCAAGCGCGCGGCGGTCCTCAGTCAGGCCTACGGCATCGACGGCGTGCCTTCGCTGGTGGTGGAGGGCAAGTACCTGGCCACCGTCTCCATGGCCGGCAGCCCGGAGCGGCTGATGCAGAACCTGGACGAGCTGATCGTCAAGGCGCGGGGCGAGCGGAAGAAGTAGGAACCCGGTCATACTGCTTTGTCGTCCCCGCGAACGCGGGGACCCGGCGACTCAGAACAACGACGCTGGATTCCCGCTTGTGCGGGAATGACGAGTCCCATGCGACCGCCGCCAACCAGCCCACAGTCAGCATGCGCGTCTTTATCACCGGCGCCTCCTCGGGACTCGGCGCCGCCCTCGCCGCCCACTACGCGGGCGAGGGCGCGCAGCTCGGGCTGGTGGCGCGCCGCGCCGGGGCGCTGGCCGAGGTGGCGCGCAGCCTGCCTCGTGAAACCGCCACCTATGCTGCCGACGTGGCGGACGCGCCAAGCCTCGCCGCCGCGGCGCAGGACTTCCTCGCCCGCTTCGGCGTGCCCGACATCGTCATCGCCAATGCCGGCGTCTCCGTTGGCACACTCACCGAGCACGCGGAGGACCTGGCCGCTTTCGACAAGGTGCTGCGCACCAACCTGCTGGGCATGGTGGCGACTTTCCAGCCCTTCGTCGCGCCCATGCGCGCGGCCGGCCGCGGCCGCCTGGCGGGCATCGCCTCGGTGGCGGGCGTGCGCGGGCTGCCCGGCGCCGGCGCTTACAGCGCCTCGAAGTCGGCGGCCATCACCTACCTGGAGAGCCTGCGGGTGGAGTTGCGGGGCAGCGGCGTGAAGGTGGTGACGGTGTGCCCCGGCTATATCGCAACACCCATGACGGCAGTCAACCCCTACCCCATGCCCTTTATCCTGCCGGCGGAAGTCGCGGCGCGGCGCATCGCGCGGGTGATCGCCCAGGGCCGGCGCTACGCGGTGGTGCCCTGGCAGATGGCCATCGTGGCGCGGCTCATGAAGTGGCTGCCCGGCGCCGTGTTCGACCGGCTCGCCGCCCGCGCCGGGCGCAAGCCGCGCGGGCTCGAGCTATAAGCCGCGTTCCAGCCAGAAGGCCAGCACCAGCAGCAGGAACACCAGGAACTCCAGGGCGCTTACCCAGACGATGAGGCGGACGATGCGCCGCTGGCGCGGCGGCATGCCCAGGAGGAAGCGCTCGGTCCACCAGCGCCAGGCGGGCAGCCGGCCGTAGCGGGCCAGCCCCCGCACATGCCGGCGGATCGCCGCCACCCACGGCACCAGGGTGCGATCCACCTCGCGCAGGCGCTGGTCCTGCGGATCGTCCACCCGATGGTAGTGGTCGATGACGGTGAGCAGCGATCCCGCGCCGGCCGGTTCCACCGCGAATTCGGTGGCACGCTTCAGGCCGCGGTCGTAGGTGAGGGTAAATGCCGCGCCCTGGCGCAGGACCTCCAGCCGCGCCGTCACCTCATAGCGGCAGCCGTTCGCCTCATTCGCCGCACGGAGCCGGAAGCCGCCCTGCGGGGCGCTTTCCCAGCTCTGGATGTCGAGGTAGGGGTTGAGGCGGAACAGGCGTTCCACATCCGCCAGGAAATCGAACAGGGCCGGCGGCGGCAGGGGAATCTCCGCCTTGGCCCAGGCGGCGCTATCCGGCAGGGCGGCGTCGCCCGGGTTCATGCACGGGGGGCCACCAGCAGCGGGCATTTCAGCCCCCGTACCAGCTTCTCCGGGTCCATGCGCGAGCGCAGCCCCTCCGTGCCCTTGGGCCGGGGCGGGCCGATGACCACCAGGTCGGCGCCGCTCTCCGCGGCCACGGCCAGGGCGCACTCGGCCGGGTCGCCCACCCGCAGGACGGGGCGCCAGGCGAGGCCACGCGACCTGCAGCGCGCCTCGACGCCGGCGAGCTGCGCGCGGGCGTCCTTCTCCAGCACCCCTTCCACGTAGCGGCCGAAGGTGTCGCGGGTCGAGGCGTTGTTCAGCCAGTCGTCCCCCTGCATGCCCGCCCACAGGTCGGGGACGACCAGGCAATGGACGATGGCCGTGCGACCCGCCTCCGCCACCTGGTAGGCCAGCGCCTCGGCCGCCGCTGCTCCGTCCGTCCCGTGATGACAGAGGAGCAGCGTTTCCGGCGCCTTCACTTGCCGACCAGGAATAGCACGCCCAGGGCGATGGCCAGGGCGGCGATGAGCGCGCCCACGTCCTCCAGGCGGTCGCTGACGAAGATGGACAGGCTGGTGCCCCGCTCGAACTGTTTCTCTTCCATGATTCTCTCCATTC
>CAYZLI010000142.1:0-4588 GCA_964479195.1 uncultured Rhodocyclaceae bacterium | reverse complement strand
GGGTGAGGGCTAGACGAATTCGCGCACGAACAGCAGCACGACAATGAGCGAGCCCACGGCCTTGAGCGTGCCGACGACCCCGCCGATGATGAGCGGCTTGCCCCCCGCCTGCTTGAGCGCCTTGCCGGTGATCTGCATCCCCAGGCCGATCAGGCCGAAGGCGAACAGCCACGCGATCCAGTCGCGGTAAGCCCTGATGATCTTCGAGTCGTGCCAGGCCGCCTTGCTCGCCTTTTCCAGCGTGCTCTTGGCCAGCGCATCGACGCCCGCCGTCTTGGCCACCCCCTTGAGGACGTTGTCCTGGTCGCGGCTGGTGAGCTTGCGGTTGGCGATGAGGTCCTTCAGGGCCTGGGCCTCCTGGGGATTGCGCATCTTCTCGGCGGAGCCTTCAAGGGCCCGCAGCTCCTTCGGCTTGAGCAACTGGTCCTCCTTCACCTGCTCACTGCCGAAATACTTGCCCTGGTAGTGCCCCGCCGGGGCAAAGAGGCCCATGGAGGAGAGGGCGAACATGCCGATGAAGCCCAGCACGAACACCGGGAACTTGCTGATCAGCACCTGCGAGAGATTGACCTTCTCCGCGCCTTCCTCGTGCTTGACGAACCAGGCGGCGAGCCAGAGCACGATGATGGGCAGGAACAGCACCCGGGTGATGTTGAAGATCTCCGCCACCTTCAGCGTTTCGATGCCCTTGGAGTCGAAGGCCAGCGCCGCCCCCGCCACCTGGGCCGAGTTGAGGATGCCGGTGCCCGCCCAGGCGCCGAACTGGACCGGGCCCATGCCCAGGATCTGGCCGATGGTGGGGAAGAGGAACATGCAGGCCACGCCCCAGATGAGGATGGTGCCGATGGTGTAGGCGATCTCCACCGCCTTGGCCTGCACGACCGGCGCCGCCGCCACCGAGGCGGAGACGCCGCACACGCCCACCCCGGCCGAGAGGATGCCGGTCATGGAGTTGCCGGCCTGCATGCGCCGGCCCATGAACAGCACCACCCCCACGGAGCCCAGCACGAAGATGCCGATCATCACCACGGACAGGGCGCCGAGCTGGGCCAGTTCCGCGGCGCTGTAAAGGGTGCCGAGCAGGATGACGCCGGTCTTGAGGAAGAAGCGCGCCGTGCGCACGCCGTTGGCCGCCCAGTCCGGGATGCGGAAGACGTTCACGATGACGATGCCGATGACGATGCCCAGCACCACGTAGTTCAGGTTGAATATCTTGGCGAAGTCCCAGGACAGGATGCCGGCATCCTTGACCATCTTGCCCCAGTTGCCGAACACCGGATCGAGGCCCCAGCGCACGACGAAGGCGATGGCCAGGATGTAGGCGATGCCGGGGAAGATCGAAAGGTAGTAGTCGGCATTGCCCTCCTTCGGCTTCCAGGCCAGCGCCACCAGGCCCAGGGCGGTGAACAGCCCGCCGAAGAGGTAGGAGAGCTGGGCCTGCCAGACCTTCTCCTTGTCGAACTTCGAGGCCGCCATCTTCATCACCGGCGCCGGCTTGCCCTCGGCCTGGGCCTGCTCCGTGGCGACGCGCAGCTCGGCGTCGAACTTTTCCTTGACCTTGATGTGATCCGAATAGGCACTCTTCTGCAGCCAGCTCTGCATGCCGTCCACTGCGCCGCCGGTGTTGAGCCAACCCCACAGCAGCATCAGCACGCCGATGATGAGCAGCGCCGGCGATTTCTTCGTATAGATCATCGCTGTTTCCCTCTCGCGGTAGTTGCGTGATGCGGCGCGGCGGCGATGCCGCCGCGCCGTGATCCGGCCTTGCGCCGGCGCTTATTCCACGGGCAGCTTGCGCGCGCGCCAGTCGGGTACGCCGTTGCGGTACCAGTGCACGTTCTTGTAGCCGTTCTGGGAGAGGACGACGGCGGCCTTGTAGGACTTCCAGCAGTTGCCGGCATTGCAAAAGACGACGATCTGCGCGCTCTTGTCGGCGAGCTTGGCCAGGTCGAACTTGTCCTGCTTGGGATCGAAGTTGGCGTCCTTGGCGCTTTTCTCCGGATCGTAGGGCACCGAGATGGCGCCCTTGATGGTGCCTTCGGCGTATTCGCCGGCGCGGCGCGTGTCGACGATGAGGGCGCCCTTGCCCTGCAGCGCCTGCACGTCCTTGGCCTCGACGATCTTCACGCCGGCGGGCGGGGTGGTGGGGGTTTCCTGGGCCAGGGCGCCGGTTGCGGCGACCATCCAGGTGACGGCGATGAGTGCTTGCTTGACGGACCGCATCATGCTCCTCCATTCAGTTGGACATGCGATTCGCGGCAGGTGCCGCGGCAAAGCGAAAGCAGCTTGGGGGCGCCTCTTGTTTTTCTCGTCGGGGCGCGGGACATTATTTAACCGCGCTTCGCCTTGACGTCAATCAAATATTTTGATTCGTAGATCAATCGCCAACCGCCACTACCCGGACGATGGTAACGCTGCAAAGGGCCTCGGCCGCCACCCGCGAGGAAACGCTGCCGAGCAGGCGCCGCAGGGTGGAGCTGCCCCGGGCGCCCACGACGATGTGGTCGGCATGGCTGGCGCGGGCGTAGTCGATCAGCCGGGCCGCCGCGTCGGCCCCGCTCAGCACGTGAAAGCGCACGCGCGCCCGGGGCAGGGCCAGGGGCTGCGCCCAATGGTGCAGCTCGGCCAGCCGCTGCAGGTGCAGGGAGCGGGCGATCTCGGCGCCCTCGTCCTGCTCGGTCAGCAGCGAGGGCTCGAGAACGGTGACGCAGGTGAGGCGCCAATGCCGTTCGCCGGCGATGAGCCGGCGCACCGCGTCGCGCAGGGCCTGGAACAGGGCCTCGCTCTGCCCGAGCGTGTCGACGGCGACGAGGATGTGCGGCGCCTGGGCCAGGTGCTCGCTGGGGGGCCGGCGCTCCGGCGGCGGCGCCATCAGGGTGGCGAACCAGCGGGCCAGCGCGGTGCCCAGGCCGGCGCCGCGGCTGCGCCGGCCCCGGTCCGTGAGGACGATCTGCTCGGGATGCGCCAGGTCCTGGGCCACCTGCGCCGCGCTGGCATAGCGCGCCTCGGCCCGCACTTCGAGGCAATGGAGGATGACCTCCTGCAGCCACTCCGGCACCTCGGGGCGCAGCCGCCGCGGCGGCGGCGGATCGAAGTAGAGCCGGCGGCGCACTCCGGCCCGGCTGCGCGGCTGGCCGAAGGGCAGGCGCCCCGTCGCCAGCAGGTAGAGGATCACGCCGAGGGCGTAGATGTCGCTGCGCGGGTCGCCCCGCACGCCCGCGGCCTGCTCCGGCGACAGGTAGGCGGGCGTGCCGAGGGGCTGCTCCGCCTCGGCTGCGACGAGATCCGGCAAGTGGGCATGGAAGGCGAGCCCGAAGTCGAGCAGCACGGCCCGGCCGTCCTCGCCCAGGATCACATGGGAAGGCTTGAGGTCGTGGTGCACCACGTCCTGGCGGTGCAGCTCGTGCAGGGCGAAGGCGAGCGCGGTGCCGACGCCGGCCACCTCGGCGGCCGGCAAGGGCGCCCGTTGCGCCTGCTCGGAGAGCGGGGTGCCGGCGACCTGCTCCATCACCAGGAAGGGCCCGAAATCCGCCTCGCCCTTGGCGAGCAGCCGCGGCGCCGGGGGGCCGGTGAGCCGGCCGAGGATCATCTGTTCGGCCTCGAAGCCGGCATAGCAGGCGGGGTGGCTGCCGAAGCCGAGCTTCGGCACCTTGAGTACGGCCGGTTGGCCGCCGGCCGGCGCGACGCGATAGAGCACCGCCATGCCGCCCTCGCGCAGCTTGGCCTCGACGCGGTAGCCGGCCACTTCGCTGCCCGGCTTGAGGTGTTCGCCTTCCACTATCATGCCTCCCGCTGGGCCGCCCCGAGGGAGGCATGCGCCCCCTCGGGGGGCAGCGAACGGATGTGAGCGTGGGGGCTCATATTTCTCCCCTTTGCAGGCGCCGGGCCAGCCGCTCCGGCAGGCCGGCGGCGATGATCTTCCGGGCCGCCGTCATGTGGTCGTAGGGCACGCGGAAGAAGCTCAACGCGGGCGCCGCATCGTCGAACAGGGCGTAGGCCGCCGCGCTGCTGCCGTCCCGCGGCTGGCCGACGGAGCCGACGAGGGCGAGCCAGCGGCGATTGCGAGTGAGGGGGATGGCCACCCCCGGCGTCGGCACGAAGGCGCGGGCCTCCTCGCCCACGGAGAAGTACAGGGTCTGGTGGTGCACATGGCCGGCGAAGCTCACCGCCGCGCCGGCCGCCGCCATGCAGCGCGCCGCCTGCCGGGTGCCGGTGATGTAGGTCCAGGCCTGGGGCGCGTCGGCGCTGGCATGCACGAACAAGAGCTCGCCCTGGCGGGCCGTGAGGGGCAGGCCGCGCAGAAAGCCGCGCTCCGCTTCGCCGAGCCGGGCGCGGGTCCAGTAGGCGGCTTCGCGGGCGACGGAATGCATGTCCGCCAGGAGGCCGCCGAGGGCCGCTTCGTCGTGGTTGCCCCGCACGCAGAGCGCGCCCTTGCCCACGTGGCCCGCCAGCAGCTCCAGGCAGGCCACGGGATCGGCCCCGTAGCCCACCAGGTCGCCGAGGAAGGCGTAGCGCTCGGCCCCCCGTCGGCGGGCGTGCTCGAGACAGGCCCGCAGGGCTTCCAGATTGCCGTGGATGTCCGCGAGGA
>CAYZLI010000141.1:0-10260 GCA_964479195.1 uncultured Rhodocyclaceae bacterium | reverse complement strand
GTAGGCGCGGAAGGCCCAGCCGGCGGCGAAGGCGGCCAGGGCCACCGCCAGCACGACCAGGGCGAAACGCAGGGACTTCATCTTGCCGGCACCGCTTCCAGGCGCTCGACGGGCCGCTCGTCCACCGGCAGGTTGAGCAGGGCCGCCACCACGCCCAGGGCGATGCAGATCATCCAGACGATGTTGTAGGAGCCGGTGCGGTCGAACAGCAGGCCGCCCAGCCACACGCCCAGGAAGCTGCCCACCTGGTGGCTGAAGAAGACGAAGCCGGAGAGCATGGCGAGGTGGCGCACGCCGAAGATCTGCGCCACCAGCCCGTTGGTGAGCGGCACCGTGCCCAGCCACAGGAAGCCCATGGCCGCGGCGAACACCGCCACCGAGGCGGGTGAGATGGGCGCCAGGAGGAACGCCACGATCACCACGCTGCGGGTGAAGTAGAGGCCGGCAAGGAGCTTCTTCTTGCTCATGCGCCCGCCCGCCGCGCCGAAGCCGTAGGTGCCGAAGATGTTGAACAGGCCGATCAGCGCCAGGGCCAGCATGCCCACGTTGGCGGTAAGCCCCTTGTCCAGCACGTAGGTGGGTAGGTGGGCGCCGATGAACACCACCTGGAAGCCGCAGACGAAATAGCCCAGGGTGAGCAGCCAGAAGGCGCGGTGGCCGAAGGCCTCCCGCAGGGCTTCGGCCGCCGACTGGTCCGCCGCGTGGCGCGCCAGGGCGTGCGGGGACTCCGCCGTGCCGGCGGCGAGCGGCGCCATCATGACGGTGGCCGCGGCCAGGCCGAGCAGGGCGGTGAGCCAGCCGGCGGCGCCGATGAGGGTCTGGCTGGCCGGCACCAGCACGAACTGGCCGAAGGAGCCGGCCGCGCCGACCAGGGCGAGGGCCATGGCGCGGCGCGCCGGCGGGATCGCCCGGCCCACGGCGCCGTAGATGACGGAGAAGGTGGTGGCGGAAAGTCCCAGGCCCACCAGCAATCCGGCGGAGAGCAGAAAGGCGAGGGGCGTGGTCGAATAGGCCATCCCCGCTACCCCCGCGGCATAGAGCAGCCCGCCGCCGAAGACGACGCGGCCCGCGCCCCACCGGTCGGCCATCCAGCCCGTAACCGGGCCGCCCGCGCCCCACACCAGGTTCTGCACGGCAATGGCGAAGGAGAAGGCCTCGCGGCTCCAGCCCAGGTCCTGGGTCATGGGCTGCATGAACAGGCCGAAGGTGTGGCGGGTGCCCAGGGACAGCGAGACGATCAGGCTGCCGCAGATCAGGATCAGGGTGGCGCGCTTTTCTGCGGAAAGGCTGGTCATCGCTTGTTCGTTAATTGTTGGGGACACCAACTATACCTTCGCCGCGCCGTTTCAGCTACGTGGCGATATGGGATACGGGATACGGGTCATGCGTCCGACCAATAGCCGGGCGTGTTGTAGATGGCCTTGAGGTACTGGGTGAAGGCGCGGACCTTGGCGGGCAGGTAGGGCTGCTGCGCATAGACCGCCTGGATGTCGTAGGCGGGCATCGCGAACTCGTCCAGGACCGTAATCAGCTCGCCCCGCGCCAGTTCGCCCTGGATCTCCCACAGGGAGCGCCAGCCGATGCCGCGCCCCTCTTTCACCCAACGGTAGAGCAACTCCCCGTCGTTGCAGTCGAGATCGCCCGACACCCGCACGGCGACGCCATGCCCGTCCCGGACGAAGGACCAGCCCCGGTTCTGCCCGCCCTGCAGGTTGAAGGCCAGGCAGTTGTGGCGCACCAGGTCCTCCAGCCGGTGCGGCGTGCCGTGCCGTTCGAAATAATCGGGGGTGCCGCAGACCACGCGCCGGTTCGGATAGAGCTTGACCGCCACATAGTTCGGGTCGGTCACCTCGCCGATGCGAATGGCGAGGTCATAGCCTTCGCGCACCAGGTCCACCGGCCGGTCGGTGAGATTGAAGGACAGGCGCACTTGCGGATGCCGCTCGAGGAAGGCCGGCGCGTGCGGCGCCACGTGCTTGCGGCCGAAGGCGGCGGGGGCCGACACGACCAGGTGGCCGCGCACGACGTTGCGGCCCGCCGACACGGCCTTCTCCGCCTCGTCCAGCTCCGCCAGGAGGCGGCGGCACTGGCCGAGAAACTCCGTGCCGGGTTCGGTCAGGCTCAGGCGCCGGGTCGTGCGGTGCATCAGCTTGATGCCCAGCCGCTTCTCCAGCGCGTCGAGTCGCCGCCCCATGATCACCGGCGTGACGCCCTCCTCGGCGGCGGCGGCCGCCAGGCTGCCCTTTTCGGCGATCAGGACGAAGGCCCGGATTTGTGTATCGCGATCCATTCCATACCAATTGTATCTTCTTGACTAAATAATTGTGCAATTAACCTAATGATTGATATTGGATACTATCGCTGAACCTTGAATGCAGCCTGGATTTGAAGCTCGAGAAGGAGTGCAGCGATGTCTCGGATGAGAGCGGTAGACGCGATTGCCCACGTCCTCAAGAAGGAAGGGATCACGGAAGTCTTCGGCGTGCCCGGTGCGGCGATCAACCCGTTTTACTCGGCGATGCGGAAGAACGGCGGGTTCAAGCACTACCTGGCCCGGCACGTGGAGGGGGCCTCGCACATGGCGGAGGGCTACACCCGGGCCAAGCCCGGCAACATCGGCGTGTGCATCGGCACTTCCGGTCCCGCGGGCACGGACATGATCACCGGCCTGTATTCGGCGGCCGCCGATTCGACCCCCATCCTCTGCATCACCGGCCAGGCGCCGCGGGCGCGGCTGCACAAGGAAGACTTTCAGGCCGTCGATATCGAGGCCATTGCCAAGCCGGTGACCAAATGGGCCTTCACGGTGCGCGAGCCGGCCCAGGCGCCGCGGGCCTTCCAGCAGGCCTTCCACCTCATGCGCTCGGGCCGCCCCGGCCCCGTCCTGATCGACCTGCCCTTCGATGTCCAGATGGCGGAAATCGAGTTCGATCCGGAGACCTATGAGCCCCTGCCCATCTATAAGCCGGCGGCCACCCGGGCCCAGGCGGAGCGGGCCCTGTCCCTGCTGAACGAAGCGAAGCGCCCCGTGCTCGTCGCCGGCGGGGGCGTGATCAACGCCGATGCCGCCGCTCTCCTGGTGGAGCTGGCGGAAACCCTCCATGTTCCCGTCATTCCGACGCTCATGGGCTGGGGGACGATTCCCGACGACCATCCCCTGATGGCCGGCATGGTCGGTTTGCAGACTTCGCACCGCTACGGCAATGCCACCCTGTTGGCGTCCGATTTCGTCATGGGCATCGGCAACCGCTGGGCGAACCGGCACACGGGTTCGGTAGAGACCTACACCGAGGGGCGCAAGTTCGTGCACATCGACATCGAGCCCACCCAGATCGGCCGGGTGTTCAGCCCCGACTACGGCATCGTCTCCGATGCCAAGGCCGCCCTGGAGCGCCTGCTGGACGTGGCGAAGGAGTGGAAGGCCGACGGCAAATTGGCTGACCGCGGGCGCTGGGTCGCCGAGTGCCAGAAGCGCAAGCGCACGCTCCTGCGCAAGACCGACTTCGAGCAGGTGCCGATGAAACCGCACCGGGTCTGGCACGAGATGAACGCCTATTTCGGCCGCGACACCCGCTATGTCACCACCATCGGCCTGTCCCAGATCTCGGCCGCCCAGTGCCTGCATGTGTACCGGGCGCGCAACTGGATCAACTGCGGCCAGGCCGGCCCCCTGGGCTGGACCATTCCCGCCGCCATCGGCGCCAAGGTGGCCGATCCGGCTGCGGACGTGGTGGCCATCTCCGGGGACTACGACTTCCAGTTCATGATCGAGGAGCTGGCCGTCGCCGCCCAATTCAAGGTGCCCTACATCCATGTGCTGGTGAATAATTCCTACCTGGGCCTGATCCGCCAGGCCCAGATCAACCTGGACATGGACTACTGCGTGCAACTGTCCTTCGACAACGTCAATGCGCCGGAGCTGGAAGGCTACGGGGTGGACCACGTGAGAACCGTCGAGGGACTGGGCTGCAAGGCGATCCGCGTGCGGCGCCCGGAGGACATCCAGCCCGCGTTCGCGCAGGCCCGCGCCCTGATGGCCACCCATTCGGTCCCCGTGGTCGTCGAATGCATCCTCGAGCGCGTCACCAATATCGCCATGGGGACGGAAATCAACAACATCCGCGAATTCGAGCCGGTGCTCGACATCGCCGAGTGACCCGGAACGATTCGCGGAAACCACGCACGGAGACACGGATATGCCCAAGTTCGCCGCCAACCTGACCATGCTGTTCAACGAGATGGATTTCCTCGACCGCTTTGCCGCCGCGGCCGCCGCGGGCTTCCGCGGCGTGGAATACCTCTTCCCCTATGCCTACGACAGGTCGGCGCTGGCCGATCGCCTGCGCGCCCATGACCTGAAGCAGGTCCTGCACAACCTGCCGGCCGGCGACTGGGCCAAGGGGGAGCGGGGCATCGCCTGCCATCCGGATCGGATCGGCGAGTTTCAGGACGGGGTCGGGCGCGCCATCGATTACGCCAAGGCGCTCGGCTGCACCCAGTTGAATTGCCTGGCGGGGATCGTTCCGGCGGGGGCCAATTACGAGCGGTGCCGCGACACCTTCGTCGGCAACCTGCGCTTTGCCGCCGAGAAGCTCGGCCAGGCCGGCATCCGTCTGCTCATCGAGCCCATCAATACCCGCGACATCCCGGGCTTCTATCTCTGCCACACCCGCCAGGCCGTGGAGATCATCGAGGAGGTGGGCGCGTCGAATCTCTTCCTGCAGTACGACATCTACCACATGCAGGTGATGGAGGGGAATCTGGCCCGCACGATCGAGGCCAACCTGCACCGCATCGCCCACCTGCAACTGGCGGACAACCCGGGCCGCCACGAACCGGGGACGGGGGAGATCAACTACCCTTTCCTGCTCGATTTCATCGACCGCATCGGCTACCAGGGCTGGATCGGTTGCGAATACATTCCGGCGGGCAAGACCATCGACGGACTGGGATGGCTGGGCCCCAACTTCAACCAGTAGAACCGCGAACCGAAATGGAGGAAGCATCATGAGTCGCGTTGGATTCATTGGCCTGGGCATCATGGGTCGGCCGATGGCCGCCCATCTCGCCGCGGGTGGCCACGAGTTGTACGTCCATGACCACAAGCCGGCCCCGGCCGCCCTGCTCGAGCAGGGCGCGAACGACTGCGCATCGGCCCGCGAAGTCGCCGAGCGCGCCGAGATCATCATTACCATGCTGCCCGATACGCCCCACGTCGAGGAGGCACTCTTCGGCAAGGATGGGGTGGCCGAGAGCCTGGCTCCCGGCAAGATCGTGGTGGACATGAGTTCCATCTCGCCCATGGCGACCAAGGACTTCGCCCGCCGCATCGGCGAACGGGGCTGCCGCTATCTCGATGCGCCGGTCTCCGGCGGTGAAGTGGGCGCCAAGGCGGCGAGCCTGACCATCATGGTGGGCGGCCCCGAGGACGCCTTTGCCCGCGTCAAGCCCCTGTTCGAGCAGATGGGCAAGAACATCACCCTGGTGGGCGGCAACGGCGATGGCCAGACCTGCAAGGTGGCCAACCAGATCATCGTCGCGCTGACCATCGAGGCCGTGGGCGAAGCGCTGCTGTTTGCCGCCAAGGCCGGCGCCGACCCGGCGCGGGTGCGCCAGGCGCTGATGGGCGGCTTCGCCTCCTCGCGCATCCTCGAGGTGCACGGCGAGCGGATGATCAAGCGCAACTTCGATCCGGGCTTCCGCATCGAACTGCACCAGAAGGATCTCAACCTGGCTCTCGCCGGCGCCCGCCAGCTCGGCCTTTCCCTGCCCAACACCGCCACCTGCCAGGAGCTGTTCAACGCCTGTGCGGCCCACGGCGGCGCCCGCTGGGATCACTCGGCGATGGTCCGCGCCCTGGAATTCATGGCCAACGCCGAGATCGCCGCGCGCTAAGGCTCGCATCCGGCATGCATAGCGAAACCGGCGTGGTGGCTGGAATGCCCGAAGAGGCCGCCGCGCGCGCCTTCCTGCGCCGCCTGTTCGACGCCGCAGTGGCCGCCGCGGCGCCGGAACAGTGCCTGCCGCCCCATCTGCCCGCGCGCCCGCGCGGGCGCACCGTCGTGGTGGGGGCCGGCAAGGCGGCGGCGGCCATGGCCCGCGCCCTGGAGGGTCACTGGGACGGCCCGCTCTTCGGGGTGGTCGTGACCCGCTACGGGCACGGCGTAGCCTGCCGGCATATCCGGGTGATCGAGGCCGCCCATCCGGTGCCCGATGCGCTGGGGGAGGCCGCCGCGCGCGAGGTTCTGGAAACGGTGGCCGGCCTGGGGGCGGACGATCTCGTCCTGTGCCTCATCTCCGGGGGCGGTTCGTCCCTGCTTGCGCTCCCCGCTCCCGGGCTCAGCCTGGCCGACAAGCAGGCGCTGAACCAGGCCCTGCTCAAGAGCGGCGCGACCATCGGCGAGATGAACTGCGTGCGCAAGCATCTTTCCGCCATCAAGGGCGGGCGCCTGGCGCTCGCCTGCCATCCCGCCCAGGTGGTCACGCTGGTCATCTCCGACGTGCCAGGGGACGACCCGGGCGTGGTGGCCTCGGGCCCGACGCTGCCGGACCCCAGCACCTGTGCCGATGCGCTGGACATACTGGAGAAATATTCCATTCAGGTGCGCGCGGAGATCCGCGCCCACCTGCGCTCGGGTCGCGGCGAGACGCCCAAGCCGGGCCACCCGGGCCTTGCCCGCTGCCGCACCACCACCATCGCCACAGCGCAGGATGGGCTGGAGGCCGCCGCCCGCGCGGCACGGGCCGCCGGCTGCACGCCGCTGATCCTGGGCGATGGCATCGAGGGCGAGGCGCGCGAGGTGGCCAAGGTGCACGCGGCCATCGCGCGGCAGGCGGCGCGGCGCGGCCAGCCCGCCGCCGCCCCCTGTGTCATCCTCTCCGGCGGCGAGACCACCGTCACCGTGCGCGGCTCCGGCCAGGGCGGGCGCAATGCCGAATTCCTGCTGGGCCTGGCCGTGGCGCTGGAGGGGGAGGCGGGGGTCTATGCCCTGGCCGCCGACACCGACGGCATCGACGGTACGCAGGACAACGCCGGCTGCGTGCTGACCCCCGACACCCTGGCGCGGGCGGCCCTGGCTGGCGTGAATGCCCGCATGCGCCTGGAGGACAACGACGGTTACGGCTTCTTCGACGCCCTGGGCGATCTGCTCGTTACGGGCCCGACGCGGACTAACGTCAATGACTTCCGGGCGATCCTGGTGACGGCCGCTGCTGCCGGCGGGAGCGGCCACGCGGGGCCGGGGAGTCGCTCATGAGCTTTCGCATCCGCATCACTTGGCCGACCGGCGAAGCCCTCGCCCGGATCGAGGACACTCCGACCGGTCGCACCCTGCTGGCGGTCCTGCCCTTCACGGCTCGGGCGCGCACCTGGGGCGACGAAGTCTACTTCGACACCCCGGTGCATGTGCCGCTGGAAGCCGATGCCCGCCAGGTGGTGGAGCCCGGCACGGTTTGCTTCTGGGTCGATGGGGACGCCCTGGCCCTGCCCTTCGGGCCGACGCCGATCTCCCGGGGCGATGAATGCCGCCTCGCCTCCCGCTGCAATGTTCTCGGTCGGCTGGAATGCCCGCCCCGGGACCTCGGCTCGGTGCGGGAGGGCGACACGATCAGGGTGCAGCTTGCCTGATCCGCGGTTTCAGGGCACGGGAGCGCCGGGACCGTCCGTGCCCGCGTGTTCAGAGCAGCCGGCCCTTGCCGCCCAGCCGCTGCGACAGGACCCGGGCAAATTCCAGCACGGCGCGGACGGCGGGCGGGGTCTTGGCCCCGTTACCCGGGTGCTTGAGCGTGCTCACCGCCACCGCCGCGATGGCGTAGGTGCCCGAGGAGTCGAACACCGGCGCGCCGAAGCAGCACATGCCTTCCCGCGTTTCCTCGTCGTCGATGGCGTAGCCGCGCAGCCGCGTCTCATGCAGGTCCTTGAGCATGGCCTTCACCGTCGTGTGGCTGTGCGGCGTAAGCCGGCGCAGTTCGGTGTCGCGGTAGATCGCGCGCACCCGTTCGTCCGGCAGCGTGCTCAGCAGCGCCTTGCCGGTCGCCGTGCAGTGGGCGGGGAGCCGCATGCCGATGCGATAGGTGACGCCCAGGGGCAGGTCGCTGTTGCGGCAGGCGACATAGACCACGTCCGTGCCGTCGAGCACCGCGAGCACCACGCCTTCCCCCGGGAGCATGGCCAGCGCATCCCAGGTGCTGGAGAACTCTTTCGTCAGATCGATGTTCGACAAATAGGCATGCGCCAGGTCGACCAGGCGGGTGCCCAGGTGGTAGCTGCCGTTGTCGTGGCGGGTGGCCAGGCCGGTCGCCGTGAGCGTGGTGCACAGGCCGAGCACCGTGCTCTTGGGCAGCCCGAGCGCCTTCGTCAGCTGGGCGAGGCTCATGGGTTCGCGGGAAGCGGCCAGGGCGTCGAGCACCTGGGCGGCCTTGAGCACCGCCGGCACCGTTCCTTTCGGCACGTCGGGCTGGGCGCCGGCGGCGCGCTTGCGGGGAATGCTTGACATCGGCGAGGCGTCCTCCTTAATATGGGCGTACAGCATACCGCACAGCGTTCAGTATACTGAACGACAGCGCGACAGCGCAAGAAGAAGCGCACCCCAGCGCCAACAGAGAGAGAAGATGACTGGCAATGCTTCGGCGGGCGTGCAAACGCTCGCCCACTTTATCAACGGCACCCGACAGTCCGGGGCCGGCGGCCGCTATGGCGACGTGTTCAATCCCGCCACCGGGCATCTGACGGCGCGTGTGCCCCTGGCCTCCAAGGCGGACGCGGAGCAGGCGGTGGCCGCGGCCGCCGCCGCCTTCCCGGAATGGGCCGCCACCACGCCCCTGCGCCGCGCCCGCGTCCTGTTCAAGTTCAAGGAGTTCCTCGAGCGTCACGCGGACGAGCTGACGGCACTGATCACGTCCGAGCACGGCAAGGTCCTGTCGGATGCGCGCGGCGAACTGACCCGGGGGATCGAGGTGGTCGAGTTCGCCTGCGGCATCCCGCACCTGCTCAAGGGCGAGTTCTCCGAGCAGATCGGCGGCGGCATCGACAGCTATTCCATGCGCCAGCCCCTGGGGGTGTGCGCCGGCATCACGCCCTTCAACTTCCCGGCCATGGTGCCCATGTGGATGTTCCCGGTGGCCCTGGCCTGCGGCAACACCTTCATCCTCAAGCCCTCCGAGCGCGACCCGTCCACGGGCCTGCGCCTGGCGGAGCTGCTCAAGGAGGCGGGCTTGCCCGACGGCGTGTTCAACGTGCTGCACGGGGACAAGGAGGCGGTGGATGCCCTGCTCGCCGATCCCCGCGTCGCCGCCGTCAGCTTCGTCGGCTCCACGCCCATCGCCGAATACATCTACAGGACGGGGGCGGCGCACGGCAAGCGCGTGCAGGCCCTGGGCGGGGCCAAGAACCACATGGTCGTGCTGCCGGATGCCGACCTGGACCAGACCGTCGAAGCGCTGACCGGCGCCGCCTACGGTTCCGCCGGCGAGCGCTGCATGGCCATCTCGGTAGCCGTGGCGGTGGGCGAGATCGCCGACCCCCTGGTGGGCCGCATGGCCGAGCGCGCCCGCAACCTCAAGATCGGCCCGGGCACCTGGCCCGAGGCGGAGATGGGCCCGCTGGTGACGCGCCAGCATTACGAAAAAGTGCGCGGCTACGTGGACCTGGGTGTCGCCGAGGGGGCCGAACTGGTGGTGGACGGGCGCGGCTTCAAGGCCCCCGGCCATGAGGAAGGCTTCTACCTGGGCGGCTGCCTGTTCGACCGGGTGCGGCCGGAGATGCGCATCTACCAGGAAGAGATTTTCGGCCCCGTGCTGTGCGTCGTGCGGGTGCCCGATTTCGAGGCGGCCGTGAGCCTGGTCAACGCGCATGAATTCGGCAACGGCACCGCGGTGTTCACGCGCAGCGGCCACGCCGCCCGGGAATTCGCCCGCCGCATCCAGGTCGGCATGGTCGGCATCAACGTGCCCATCCCCGTGCCCATGGCCTTCCACAGTTTCGGCGGCTGGAAGCGCTCCCTGTTCGGCGACCACTCCATCCACGGCCCCGAGGGCGTGCGTTTTTACACCCGGCTGAAGACCGTGACGGCGCGCTGGCCCACCGACCCGGAAGGCAACAGCTTCGTCATGCCGACGCACTAGGTTTTGCAGCACCCCAACCGCGACAGAGAGAGGAGACAACCCTACCTGGGCCTGTGATTGCCCGTCCAGGCCATCCTCTCGGGGAATGAATGGAGCGGCGAGCTGGCAAGCGCATGGGCGATCTGGTCGACGACCTGC
>CAYZLI010000140.1:0-10537 GCA_964479195.1 uncultured Rhodocyclaceae bacterium | reverse complement strand
GCCGTAATGCGCCGGATGCATGTTGAATTCGAACGGGAGAACATCATGATCGAGGAACCATTCGGCGCAATCCGTCCGGCGCAATGCGCTTCGCTTATTGCGCCCTACGCGTTCGTCGCGGCCCTGGTGGCCATCGGCTTCGCCTTTGCGCCGCGACCGGCTGATGCCCATGACGACCATGGCGTTGCGCCGGCGAAGGCGAGCTATACGCGCTCCACCGCCAACTACCGGACGCCCGACGTGAAGATGGTGGACGCCAACGGCCGGGCGGTGCCGCTGCGCAGCCTGCTCGAGGGCGGCGGGCCGGTGATGCTGAACTTCGTCTTCACCTCTTGCAGCGCGATCTGTTCCGTCATGAGCGGTACTTTCGCCCAGGTCCAGGAGCGGCTCGGTCCGGAGCGGGACCGGGTGCGCCTGGTCTCCATCTCCATCGACCCGGAGCACGACACCCCGGCGGCGCTGAAGGACTATGCCAAGCACTACGGCGCCGGGCCGCAATGGACCATGCTGACGGGCAGCATCGAGAACAGCCTCGCCGCGCAGCGCGCCTTCGGCGTCTGGCGCGGCGACAAGATGAACCACGATCCGGTCACCCTCCTGCGTGCGGGCCCCGGTCAGCCCTGGCTGCGCCTCGACGGCTTGGCCAGCGCCGCCGACCTGCTGCGGGAGTACCGGCAATTGGCGGCGGTGAAGCGGTGAGCGGAGAAGGGCGGCGGGGGGCGGCAACCGTCATTCCCGCGCAAGCGGGAATCCAGTGTCGTCGGGAAAGCCACTGGATTCCCGCCTTCGCGGGAATGACAAAGGTATTGCTGGCGGCAACAGTCCTTATCGGCGCCAAGCCCTTGCTTGCGGCCGACATCCCCGACCCCGGCGCGCGCCTCTACCGCGATGGCCGGCTCGCCTCGGGCGAGCCGCTGCGGGCCACCGTGGGCGAGGGCGTGGAGGTGGCCGGCGCGCAGGCGGCCTGCGCCCGATGCCATCGGCGCAGCGGGCTGGGGGGCAGCGAAGGCTCGAGGAGCATCCGGCCGATCGCCGGCAGGCTGCTTTTCGAGCCGCCGGATCCGGCCTCGCTGCCGCGCAGCCGTACGGCCGTGCCGCGGCCGGTCTATGACCGCGCCGCCCTGGCCCGGGCCCTGCGCGAAGGCGTCGATCCCACGGGGCGCCGGCTCGATCCGCTCATGCCGCGCTATGAACTGGGCGATGAGGCGGTGGCGCAACTCGAGGCCCACCTGCGCAGCCTGGCGCCGGCGACGCAGCCCGGGGTGAGCGATGCGGAAATTCACTTCGCCACGGTCGTCGCGCCGGACGTCGATCCGGCGAAGTCGCGGGCGATGCTCGACGTCCTGCACACTTTCTTCGCCGACAAGAACGCGGGAACCCGCAGCGAGGTCCGGCGCAAGGCGGCCGGCGCCATGCGGATGCAGAAGGCCTACCGCAGATGGGCGCTGCACGTCTGGGAACTGGCCGGGCCGCCGGACACCTGGCGTGCGCAGCTCGAAGCCCATTACGCGCGCCAGCCGGTGTTCGCGCTCCTGGGCGGCATCGGCGCCGGGACCTGGCGGCCGGTGCATGAGTTCTGCGAAGGGCGCGAGATTCCCTGCCTGTTCCCCGACGTGGACTTCCCGGTCGTGTCCGGGGAGAACCACTACTCCATCTACTATTCGCGCGGCGTGACGCTGGAGGCCGAGGTGCTGGCGACCCACCTGGCCGGGGGAACAGAGCCCATCGGCCCGGTCTTTCAGGTGTTTCGCGGCGAGGCGCTGGGCGGCGGGCCCGCGCGCACCCTGCGGGAGGCGCTGGCGCGCCGGGGCATCGCCACCGTGGATCGGATTCCGCGCGAGGCCGTGCCCTCGTCAGCCTTCTGGCGCGACCTGCTGCGCGAGGCGCAGGGGCGCCCCCTGGTCCTCTGGCTCGACGGCGACGAGTTGGCGGAACTCCCCGGCGTGGACGAGGCGCCGCCGGCGGGCATCTACCTTTCCGCGAGCCTCCTGGCGATGCGCCGCCCGCCGCTACCTGGGTCGTGGCTGGAGCATACGCGCCTTGCCTGGCCCTTCGCGATCACGCCAGGCTGGGAAGAGCCGCTGGTGAGGATGAAGCTCTGGCTGCGTGCGCGGAACATTCCCGTCGGCGACGAGCGCGCGCAGGCCAACGCCTATTTCGCCGCCTCCACCGTCGGCGAAGTACTCATGGAGATGGTCGATAACTTCTCCCGGGACTACTTGATCGAGCGGATCGAGCACATGACGGGTAGATCGCTGTTCCCTTCCGTCTACCCGCGGCTGAGCCTCGGCCCCGGCCAGCGCTTCGCCTCCAAGGGCGCCTACGTCGCCCGCTTTTCTCCGGATGGCAAGCTTGTGGCGGACGGCGAGTGGATCGTGCCGTGAGGGCTGTCATTCCCGCGCATGCGGGAATCCAGCGGCGTTGAAGCCACTGGGTTCCCGCTTTCGCGGGAACGACAAATCATCGCCCGCTTGCCGTCGATGGAATCATGACGAACTGATGAAGCAACTTTACCCGATTCGAAGTATTGATACTGAGTAGCTTTAGGGCTAAAAATTCATCCCATCCAGTATGTGGTCGACCCGGCCCAAGAACGATCGCCCGGGGTGGCCGCGGTATCTGCCCGGTTCGCGCGAGACAGGGAGGTGTGCCGTGAATATGCAGGTCGAGGAAAATGGCAAGCGGCAGTGGGAATCCGCGGTCGATCTGATTCCCCAGCTCCTCTGTCTTCTGGATGCCCAGGGCCAGGTCATGCGCGCCAACCGCACCGTCGAGCGCTGGGGCCTGGGGTCGGTGTCCGGGGTGCGCGGCCTGCGCCTGCACGAGGTCCTGCACCCGGGCTGCCAGGACCCGGACTGCTACCTCGCCCATCTCTGGGGCCGCAGCGCGGCGGATCTCGCCGAGGGCCGCGGCGCTGAGCACGAGACCTTCGATCCGATGCTCAAGCGCCACGTGGCGATCCACATTCAGCAGCCGGCCCGGGCGCGCCAGGGCGAGACCGGCGGCGTGTATGCAGTCGTCACGGTGGACGACGTCAGCGACTTCAAGGCCTGGGCCGCCAAGTTCAAGCGGGTGACGCGCAAGCTCGGCCAGCGGGCCGTGCTGGAGAGGGAGGAGCGCCTGCGCACCGAGGGCGCCTGGGTGCGCGCCGAGGAGGCCCTGCGCGGCACCGAAGCCGAGCTGCGGCGGCTCGCGGCCGAGCATCTCAACATCCAGGAAAGCGAACGCAAGCGCATTGCCGCCGACCTGCACGACGGCTTGGGCCAGTCCCTGAGCCTGATCCGGCTGGCCATCGACGAGGCGGCGCGGCAGGTGGGCGCGGGCGCGAACACCGAGGCGCTGCATTCGCTGCAGCGCCTGCTGCCGCGAGTCAAGGACGCCATGGGCGAGATGCGCCGCATTTCCATGGACCTGCGGCCCTCGACCCTCGATGACCTGGGCATCCTGCCCACCCTGTCCTGGTTCTTCCGCGAGTTCGAGGCGTCGTGCCGCAACATCGAGGTGCTGAAGGACTTCGAACTGCAGGAACGCGATGTGCCGGTGCCGCTCAAGCTGGCCATCTTCCGCATCATCCAGGAGGCGATCAACAACATCGTCAAGCACGCCAAGGCCGACCAGGTGGTCGTCTCCCTGCGCCGGGTCGGCGATGCCCTGCAGTTGTGCATCGAGGACGACGGACTGGGCTTCGATCCCGGGGAACCGGCCGGCCGCAACGGCCTGACCCGGGGCCTGGGTCTGCGCAGCATGAGGGAGCGCGCCGAGCTCTCGGGGGGCGAATACGACCTGCGCTCCGTGCCGGGGCGGGGAACGCGGATCTTCGCCACCTGGGCCTGCGCCGGCCCGGCGCAAGCCGATTCCGCGGCGCCGGCCGAGCGGCGCGTGCCGGCGGCCTCGCCGGTGCCGGAGGCGAAGCAATACTTTCCCGAGGCGCTGGCCTTCGGCGCCAACTGCCCTTAAGAAAAATTCGGGAGAGCCGTCGCGTAGGGCGCATTAGGCCGCAGGCCGTAATGCGCCGAATGATGCGTTCGGCGCAACGCGCTTCGCCCTTCGACAGGCTCAGGACAGGCCCTTCGACAGGCTCAGGACAGGCTTATTGCGCCCTACGGGCTGGCAACTCTTCATGGGGGTTTCTGCCCGCTAAAAAATACAGTGCCTTGCCTAGGGGCGAATAGGGGGTCCACCCAGAGCAAGTCCGTCCCCTTGGCGATAACGTAAGGCCATGACGCTCACGGTCGCAGAGACGCCAAATGACGAATTCAAGGCTTGACGGTGCCCCGAACCCGCACCTCAGGGATGCACGGCCCCATGGGGGCGGCCTGCCGCCCCCATCGTGCATCTTCCGCGCGCAGCGCGGCTTCACGCTGCTCGAATTGCTGGTGGTCATGGTGATCATCGGCCTGCTCACCGCCTATGTCGGGCCGCGCTATTTCTCGCAGGTGGGCAAGTCCGAAGTGAAGGCGGCACGGGCGCAGATCGACGCCCTGGAGAAGGCGCTGGACCAGTATCGGCTGGACACCGGGCATTACCCGGGCATGGAGCAGGGGCTGGCGGCGCTGGTCACCCGCCCGGCGAACGAGCCCAAGTGGGACGGTCCCTACCTGCGCAAGGGCATACCGGCGGATCCCTGGGGCAACGCCTACGTATTCCGGGCGCCCGGCGAGCATGGGGAATACGACCTCGTTTCCTACGGCAAGGACGGGCAGCCGGGAGGGACGGGGGATGGGGCGGACGTGACTAATTGGTGAACCGATCCGGCGCAATACGCTGCGCTATTGCGCCCTACCGGCAACTGGCAACCGAATCTATGCGCTACGAGGTGAAAGCACTGCGCGGACGCGAGGGGGTGACAGCCTTCGTGGTGGATGCGGCCGATGCCAACGAGGCCGCGGCGCAGGCACGCGCCAAGGGCTACACGGTTCTCTCCGTGCGCGCCAGGCCGTCCTGGTCCCTGCGCGGGCTGCGGCGCGAGGGCAGCTTTCCCCTGGTGCTGTTCAGCCAGGAGCTGCTGGCCCTGCTGGAAGCGGGCCTCGCCCTCGTGGAGGCCCTGGAGACCTTGAGCGAGAAAGAGAGCCGCCCCGACGTGAAGAAGGTCCTGGCGCGGATCATGACCCATCTCTACGAAGGCTATCCCCTGTCCTACGCCCTGGGCCGCTTCCCGGCCCACTTCCCGCCCCTGTACGTGGCGACGGTGCGCGCCAGCGAGAAGACGGGGGCGCTGCCCGAGGCCCTGTCCCGCTTTGTGGCCTACCAATCGCAGATGGACGCGGTCAGGCGCAAGGTGGTGAGCGCCTCCATCTACCCGCTGCTGCTCGCCGGCGTCGGCGCCCTGGTGACCCTGTTCCTGATGGTGTATGTGGTGCCCCGCTTCAGCCATATCTACGCCGACCTCGGCGGCGACCTGCCGCTCGCCTCGAGGCTGCTGATGCGCTGGGGGCAACTGCTGGGCGAGCATGGGATGCTCGTCCTGGCCGGCGCCGTCGGCGCGGTTGCGGCCCTGGGCTATGCGGCCACCCGTCCGGCTTTCCGGCGGTGGCTGGAGCACCGGCTGTGGCAGTTTCCGGCCATCGGCGCCCGGCTGCATCTTTACCAGTTGGCGCGCTTCTACCGCTCCCTGGGCATGTTGCTGCGCGGCGGCATGCCGGTGATGACCTCCCTGCAGATGGTCTCCGAGCTGCTGCGCTCGTCCCTGCGCGGCCCGCTGGCGCTCGCCTCGGCGAGCATCCGCGAGGGGCGCTCCATCTCCCAGGCCATGGAGCGCTACGGTCTCACCACGCCGGTGGCGCTGCGCATGCTGCGCGTGGGCGAGCGCACCGGGCGCATGGGCGAGATGATGGAGCGCATCGCCGCCTTCTACGAGGAGGAGACGGCGCGCTGGGTGGAGCGCTTCACCAAGCTGTTCGAGCCCCTGTTGATGGCGTTCATCGGCCTGGTCATCGGCCTGGTCGTCGTGCTGATGTACTTTCCCATCTTCGAGCTGGCGGGGAGCATCCAGTGAAACCGGCCGCTTCCATCGTCGGCCAGCCGCCGGTGTTCACCTCCGAACAGGTGCGCAAGGCGCGCGCCGCGGCGGCCCAGGCGGGGCGGCGCATCGTGGAAGTCCTGGAGGAGCAGTCCGGCCTGGATGCGCAAGGCTTCGTCCGCGCCCTGGCCGGGACGCTGCACTACCCGGTGCTGGCCATGGCGGACCTGCACGCGATGACGCCGGCCTTCGAGCTGCTGCCCTTCGCCGAGGCGCTGGAACGGGAATGCCTGGCGCTGCGCGACGGGGAGGGGCGGCTCGCGCTCGTCATGGGCGATCCCTTCGATGCCTCGCTGCAGGCCTGGGCGGAGAGCCGCATCGCCTGCGGCTTCACCTGGCATCTCGCCCATCGCGCCGACATTGCCGCCTGCCTGGCCCGCCACGAGGAAACGCTGCGCGCCATGGACGGCCTGCTGGCCGTGGTCGGCAAGGCGGCGGTCTCGGGCGGGGACGTGGAACACCTGTCCTTCAAGACCATCAGCGAGGACACCAGTCCCATCGTCAAGCTGGTGCACTCGACCGTCTATGACGCGCTGAAGGCCGGGGCGAGCGACATCCACCTGGAGACCGGCCCGTCGGGGCTGGCCATCAAGTACCGCATCGACGGGGTGCTGACGGGCGTGGGTGCGCTGCCGGGCGCCGATCTCGCCGAGCAGGCGATCTCGCGCATCAAGGTCATGTCGGAGCTGGACATCGCCGAGAGCCGGGTGCCCCAGGACGGGCGCTTCAAGGTCTCGGTGCGCGGGCACGAGGTGGACTTCCGCGTTTCCATCATGCCCAGCATCTTCGGCGAGGATGCGGTGCTGCGCATCCTCGACAAGCAGACCCTGTCCGACCGCATGAAGGGGCTGCGCCTGGACTATCTCGGCTTCGACGAGCAGGCCATCGCCATCCTGCGCCGCCTGTCCAACGAGCCCTACGGCATGGTGCTGGTCACCGGCCCCACGGGCAGCGGCAAGACGACGACCCTCTACGCCGCCATCAGCGAGATCAACCACGGCCAGGACAAGATCATCACCATCGAGGACCCGGTGGAATACCAGTTGCCGGGCGTGCTGCAGATCCCGGTGAACGAGAAGAAGGGGCTCACCTTCGCCCGGGGGCTGCGCTCCATCCTGCGCCACGATCCGGACAAGATCATGGTGGGCGAGATCCGCGACCCGGAGACGGCGCAGATCGCCGTCCAGTCGGCGCTCACCGGCCACCTGGTCTTCACCACGGTGCACGCCAACAACGTCTTCGACGTCATCGGCCGCTTCATGCACATGGGCGTCGATCCCTACAGCTTCGTCTCCGCCATGAACGGCATCCTGGCGCAGCGGCTGGTGCGGGTGAACTGCCCGCATTGCGCCGTGGCATGCCCGCCCGATGCGCAGTTGCTGGCCGATTCGGGCATCGCCGCGGCGGCGGCGGCGGACATGGCCTGGCACGCCGGGCGCGGCTGCGGGCAGTGCCGCGGTACGGGCTTCAAGGGCCGCAAGGCCATCGCCGAAATCCTTTCCCTGAACGACGAGATCCGCGAACTCATCGTCGCCCGCCAGCCGGTGCGGCTCATCCGCGAGGCCGCCCGGCGCAACGGCACGCGCTTCCTGCGCGAGGCGGCCGTCGAGCTGGTGCGCCGGGGCGAAACCACACTCCAGGAGATCAACCGTGTCACCTTTGTTGCATGACGAGCTGCGCATCGTGCTCTGGCCCGACCGGATCGCCCTGCTGCGCACCGGGCGCGAAATGACGCGCCACGGGCTGGCGCGTCCGGTGAAGGCGAGGCTCGTCCAGCAATTGCAGCCGCAGCCGCTTTCGCCGGGCGAGGCCGCCTGGAGCGGCGCCGTCAGGGCGGTGGAGGCGGCGCTTGCCGGCCAAGCGGCGCCCGGGGCGGTGGCCACGGTGATCCTCTCGAACGGCTTCGTGCGCTATGCGCTGGTGCCGTGGGACGACGCCTGGAGCGGCGAGGAGGAGGAGAGGCAGCTCGCCCGGCACTGCTTCCGGCAGCTCTACGGCGAGGCGGCGGAGGCCTGGGAGCTGCGCGTCAGCCCGGGCGCGGGCGGACCGCAACTGGCGAGCGCCGTCGATGTGGCGCTGCTCGCAGCCCTGCGCGAGGCCTGCGCGCGGGCGGGCGTGGCGCTGAAGTCGGTGCAGCCGCACTTGATGGCCGCCTACAACGGTTGCCGCGGCCGGCTGGGCGAGGGCAGCGCCTGGCTGGCGGTGATCGAGCCGGGCCATCTCTGCCTGGCGCTGCTGCGCGGGGGCGACTGGGCCTGGGTGCGCATGATGCGCATCACCGAGGACTGGCGCGAGGAGCTGCCCCTGATCCTGGAACGGGAGGCGTATCTCGCCGACGGCGAACCGGCGACGGAGCAGGTCTACGTCTGGGCTCCCGGACTGGGCGATCTGAGCCTGCCGGAGCACGGCCGCTGGCGCGTCGAGAACCTGAAGCCGCCGGCGCATTCCGGCGGTCAGCCGGAGGCCGAAGAGGCCTTCGCCGTGGCGAGCGTGGGGTAAGACTCATGCCCTGGAAGATTGATCTCGACTATCAGCGCCGCGCCCGGCGCTTCCCGTGGCGCGGCGGGCTGCTGCTGGTGCTCGCGCTCGTGGCGCTGGGCCTGGCCGGCGAGTACTACCGCGGCTTGGACGAGCAGATCGCCGATTGGCAAGCGCGGGTGCAGCGGCTGGAGCAGGCGGCGCAGCCCCGGCGCGCGGCAGTGCCGGGCCCCGGGCGGGAAGGACGCGACTTGGCGCCGGAGATCGCGCAGGCGAATGAAGTGCTGCGCCAGCTCGCCCTGCCCTGGGACAGGTTGTTCAAGGCAGTGGAGCTGTCGCTCAGCGAGGACGTGGCCCTGCTGGCGATGGAGCCGGATGCGGTGAAAGGCCAGGTGAGGATCGGCGGCGAGGCGAAGGATGTGGTGGCGATGCTGGACTACCTCACGCGGCTGCAAGGCCACCAGGAGTTTGGCGGCGTCTATCTGCAAAGCCACCAGGTCCGGCAGCAGGAGGCGGAAAAGCCCGTGCGCTTTGTGTTGACGGCGTCATGGAGGAGCGAGCGGTGAGGAAGAACGCAGGGCGCATTAGGCGAAGCCGTAATGCGCCGGATGTGTCCGGCGCAATGTGCTTCGCTTATTGCGCCCTACGAAGCAATTACGCCCTGCGAGGTGTGCGGTGAGGAGAGCGTGGTGAGCAGCATGTGGAGCGTCTGGATGGGCAGCGGTGCGCGGGCGATGGCGGCGGCGCTCGATGCCCTGCGCAGCCGGCTGGCGCAGCCGTGGCCCATGCCTTCCCCGGCCCGGCTGCGCTGGGCCGGCAGGCGCTGGCGTCGCGCATGGGGCTGGCCCGGCGCGCTGGGCCTCGCCCTGCTTGCCCTGGCGCCGGTCGCCCACTACTCGGCGATTCGCCCGGCGCAAGAGAAGCTGGAGGCGGTGCGCGCCCGGGCGATGGCCCAACGCGAACGGATCGAGCACGCCGCCGCGGGCCTGCTGCGCGGGCCGCTGTCTCCCGCGGAGCAACTCGAGGAGTTCTACAAGATCTTCCCCGCCGAGGAGAACTCGCCGCAGTGGCTCGAGAGGATTTTCGCCGAGGCGCAAAGCCAGGGCCTGAGCCTGGACCAGGGCGAATACCGGGTGAGTCGCGACAAGACGGGCCGGCTGATGCGCTTCCAGATCACCTTGCCCGTGAGGGGCGAATATCCGCAGATACGCCGCTTTCTCGCCGGGCTGCGGGCCGAGGTCCCCTTCATCGCGATCGAGCAGGTGCAGTTCGAGCGCCAGAAGGTCGGCGACCCTGCGGTCGAGGCGAAGCTCAGGCTGGTGCTCTACCTGGGGCTCGGGACATGAACGCGATAGCCTGGCCGGTTTGGGGCAAGTGGGTGGCGCTCACCGCGGTCGCGGCGGCGATCGTCATCGCCGCGCCGCCGGAGCCGCAGCCGGAAGCGACGTCTCCGGCGCCGGCCAAGCCACGGGAAGCGGGAGACGCGGCGCGGCGCCCGGAAGCGCAACGACCGCCGCAGCCGTCCCGTCTCGAACTGGAGCGGATGAAGCGGGAAGATGCCGCGGCGATCGGCAACGCTTTTCAGGCGACTTCCTGGTACGTGCCGCCGCCTGCGCCTCCGGCGCCGCCCTCGGTACCCGCGGCGCCCCCACCGCCGCCCAAGCCGACCGCGCCGCCGCTGCCGTTCACCTGGCTAGGCACCTACGAGGACAAACCGGCCCGGGTGGTCATCCTCGTCAAGGGCGAACGCATGTACACGGTTTCCGAAGGCGAAGTGATCGAGAGCACCTACCGCGTCGAGCGGGTGGCGGACGGGTTCGTCGAGCTGACGTACCTGCCCCTGGACATGAAACAGACCCTTATGACACGGGGAGCATCGTGAAGGCATTGTTGCTTCTGTTGGTAGCTGCGACGTTCCTGCTGGCCGGCTGCGCCGGGGAGCGGCTGCACCGGGACGGCCTGTCACTCCTCGACGAGGGGCGCATCGAGGAGGGGCTGGCCAAGCTCTCCGAGGCGGCCAGGGCCGACCCCGACAACCTG
>CAYZLI010000139.1:0-10556 GCA_964479195.1 uncultured Rhodocyclaceae bacterium | reverse complement strand
CCCATCGACGATCTCTACGGGGCCACCATGGCGGCCGGGCGCGACCGCATGCTGCTCTCCGACGGCATCCATTTCAACCACGACGGGCGCCGGGTGCAGGCCGAGGCTATCGCCGCGGCGGTGCGCGCGCTGCTCGCTGCCTGACGGCGCAGGCCCCTACTTCACGCGCTTGGCCGTGTATTCCTCTTCGATGACGTCGCGCATAGCCGTGGGGTCACCTATAATTTTGGTAAACGCCGATGCGGCCGAGTCCCTCGGCTGAGTCCCTCGTCGGGTAGCTGAAGGGCCGACCGCAGCGAATCTCCGGCGTCAATGGAGACCGCAATGGCCCTGTTCGTGGTACGGCATCAACATCCGGCCGAGCGCTGCCCTACGGAGGACCCGTATCTGGGCGCCACGATCCTCAATCACCTGAGCCGACCAAACGTCAGGCAGTACGGCATACAGATTCAGGGTGAGGCCGTCGTACGGGGTGAGCACACCATGTACCTCATCGTGGAAGCTGCCGATGAGGCGCGCCTGCATGCGTTCATGCAGCCATTCGAAATGGCGGGCAGCGTGGACATCTACCCCGCTTCGACCTGCGTGCGCGTGATCGCCGGCGGCGGCTGCGTCGCGCCACCGATGCCGGTGAGCGACCTCGTGCCGGCACTGGATCCCGACGAGGCCTGCCAGCAGGCGCTTGAAGCGGGCCTGGTGATCCATCGGGCGCATCCGCTCAACTGCGAGACTTCGATCCCGGCGCTGATCGGCGGCGTGGTCATGCCCAATGCCCGCTTCTACGTCCGCAATCACTTCCAGATCCCGAAGCTCGACTCCGATACCTTCCGGCTCATGGTTGGCGGCCTGGTGGAGCGACCGCTGAGCCTCAGCCTGCGCGATCTCCATAACATGCGGTCGCAAACACTGGTCGTCACCCTGGAGTGCGCCGGCAACGGCCGCACGCTGTTCGATCCCCCGATCGAGGGCGAGAAATGGGCCCTGGGCGCAGTCAGCACCGCGGAATGGACCGGCGTGCCGCTGGCCGAAGTCCTGGACCGGGCCGGTGTACGGACGGGCGCGCGGCAGGTGCTGTTCCGGGGCGCTGACTGCGGAACCGTGGACGGCCCGTCGGAACCCGTCGGTTTCGAGCGCAGTCTCGAACTCGATCATGCTCGCGACACCGACGTGCTGCTGGCCTATGCCATGAACGGGGAGGCGTTACCCATCCAGCACGGCTATCCATTGCGCCTCATCGTTCCGCGCTGGTACGCCGTAGCCTCGGTCAAATGGCTGACCGAGATCGAACTTATCGATCAGCCGTTCGCCGGCTATTACCAGGCCAACAAGTATCAGTATGAATGGGAACGGGATGGCCGGGTCGTCCGCGAGCCGGTTACCCTGCAACGGGTCCGAGCGCTGATTACGGAGCCGGAGCCCGGTGAAGAGGTGCGACGCGGCGAACTCGCCATCCGCGGCGTGGCCTGGTCCGGAGCGGCCCCGATTGCGCGTGTGGAGGTGAGCGTGGGCGGCGGCTGGCAGGAGGCGCGTCTGGTAGGCGAGCGCAACCGCCATAGCTGGCAGTGGTGGGAGCTGATCACCCGCACCGAGGAGCCGGGCGCCGTCACGCTGCGGGCCCGTGCCACCGACCTTGCCGGCCGCACCCAGCCCGAGCACCCGGAGTGGAACCGCTTGGGCTACGGCAATAACGCCATTCAGCCGGTGCCGATTCGGATAACTTGAGGCAAGTCTGCGCCGCAACGTCGAAGGAAACGGCGGGTCCGGGCGCCTTTCCGCTCCCGTCTACTTCACGCGCTTCGCCGCGTATTCGTCCTCGATGCTGTCTCGGAAATAGCTCCACATGGAGCCGGCGGTGCTGAGCCGCCGCCAGACCTCCGAGGGCACGCCCTGGTATTCGAGGATCTTGCCGTCGTCGAATTCCACGCGCAGGACGCGGCTGCCCGCGTCGTAGCCGAGGGCGCGCAGCTTGCCGGCATTGACCTTCTTCATTTCCATAATGCGCGGTTTGCCCTTGCCATCAGCGGCGCGAGCGGTCCCGGTACACGTCCCGGCCATGCTCGCGGATGTCCCGGCGCAACTGCTCGCGCTCCTCGGGCGTGAGCCGCTCGCGGCGCTCGGCCTGCTCGCCGCCGCGCTCGCTCCGCTCCTGGCGCCGCTGCGCCTGGCGCTCCCGTTGCTGCTCGGAGCGCTCGGCGCGGCGCCCCTGGTCGCGGTCGCCCCGCTGGGCGTAGGCCGGCAGGCTCGCCAGCAGCGCCACGGCAATGCCCGCAAGTGCGGCCAGGACTCTCACTGGTCATCCTTTCATCTCGCGGGCATCGCCGGGGCGCTCCCGCTCAGCGACGCTCCTGGGCGTCATGCTTCTCCTGATAGATGTGCCGACCGGCCGCGTTCAGGTCCTGGTGCAGGTCCCGGCGCTCCTCCCGCGTGAGCACACCGTCCGACTTGTATTGCCGCTCTTCTGCACGAATCATACGCTGCTCACGCTCCAGCCGGCGCGTCTCGCCCCGGGTGAGCTCGCCCGAGCGCACGCCCTGGCCGATGCGCTGCTGCTGGTGGTGCTGGCGGGCATTGACGCCCGGGTCGCCGGGCGCCGCCTGGGCGGAGGCAGAGAGCCAGAAGGTAACCAGCCCGGCGAGCAGCGCACTGATCAGCAGAGGTTTCATGTTGTTTCTCCTTCCCGTGAGGTTGTTGGACCATCTACCCACGCTCGTTTCCCTGAGCGTGGAAGCCATGCTAGACGGGGTTTGTAAGCGGACTGTGAGAGCGGCCGGCCAGTTTGTAAGGATTTGTTTCGGCTTGGCACGCCGCCCCCCGTCCCGGTAGGATTACCCCCATGTCCGAAACCAAGCACAAGATCCTCGTCGTGGACGACGACCAGCGGCTGCGCGAGCTGCTCCATCGCTATCTGGGCGAGCAGGGCTTTGCCGTGAAGGCCGTGGACGGCGCCGCCGCCATGGACAAGGCGCTCGCCCGGGAGATGTACGACCTGCTGGTGCTGGACCTCATGCTGCCCGGCGAGGACGGGCTGTCCATCTGCCGGCGCCTGCGCGGCACGAAGAACGACATCCCCATCGTCATGCTCACCGCCAAGGGCGACGACGTGGACCGCATCGTCGGCCTGGAGATGGGCGCCGACGACTACCTGCCCAAGCCCTTCAATCCGCGCGAGCTGGTGGCCCGCATCAATGCCGTGCTGCGCCGGCGCGCCGCGCCGCCCCCGCCCGGGGCGCCGGCGGCCGAGGAGGAGGTGGTGAGCTTCGGCGCCATCTCCGTGAACCTCGCCACCCGCAGCCTCACCCGCCGCGGGCAGGACCAGCCCCTCACCACCGGCGAGTTCGCCGTCCTGAAGGCCCTGGTGCAGCACCCGCGCCAGCCCCTGTCCCGGGACAAGCTGATGGAGCTGGCCCGCGGCCGCGAGTACGAAGTCTTCGACCGTTCCATCGACGTGCAGGTCTCGCGCCTGCGCAAGCTCGTGGAGGAGGACCCGTCCAAGCCCCGCTACATCCAAACGGTGTGGGGCTTCGGCTATGTATTCGTTCCAGATGGAACGAATACATAGCCGAAACATGACTGCCTTCCCCCCACCCCCCTTCCCGGGGAAGGGGGTGACCGCGGCTCGGCCGCTGATGCGGCCTCGGAAGATTTGGTGGTCCCGATGAGGCATCTTCCGAGCAGCCTGCTCTGGCGCACCTTCCTGCTCGTCGCCACCCTGATGGTGCTTTCGGTGCTGGCCTGGGCGGCCATCTTCACGCACGCCGAGCGGGAGCCGCGCGCCCTGCGCACGGCGCAGATGGTGGCGAGCGTGGTGAACCTCACGCGCACGGCCATCGTCACCGCCCAGCCGGAGAAGCGGCGCGAGCTGCTGCTGGACCTCTCCGACCTGGAGGGCATCCGCGTCTATCCGGCGGAGGCCGACGACAAGATCGCCCCCCTGCGGTCGGACGATGCCCTGCTGGGCATGATCGCCGCGGAAGTGCATGCCCAGCTCGGGCCGCAAACCCGCATCACGACCGAACTCGATGGCGTTTCCGGCTTCTGGGTGAGCTTCCGCATCGAGGGCGACGAGTACTGGGTAATGCTGCCCAGCGAGCGGGTGGAGCGGCGGGCGCCCCTGCAATGGCTGGGCTGGGGCGCGGCGGCGCTGCTGCTGGCGCTGGCCGGCGCCTATCTCGTCATGTTCCGGGTCACCCGGCCCCTGAAAGACCTGGCGGTTGCCGCCGGGGACCTCGGCCGCGGCCGTCAGCCGGCGCCGCTGGAGGAGCGCGGGCCCGCCGAGATCCGCACCGTGAGCCGCGCCTTTAACCGGATGTCCCAGGACCTGGCGCGGCTGGACGCCGACCGCGCCCTCATCCTCGCCGGCATCTCCCACGACCTGCGCACGCCCCTGGCGCGCCTGCGCCTGTCCACCGAGATGAGCGGCGCCGACGAAGCCACACGGGAGGGCATGGCGGCCGACATCGAGGAGATGGACAAGGTGATCGGCCAGTTCCTCGACTTCGCCCGCGACAGTGCCGGCGAACCGGCGGAACCGACGGATCTCAACGTGCTAGTCGCCGCAGTGGCCGAGCAGCACCAGCGCCATGGGGCGGCGGTGGAAACCGATCTCGCGGCTTTGCCCCGGCTCGCCCTGCGCCCCCTGGCCATGCGCCGGCTGGTCGCCAACCTGATCGACAACGCCCTGCGCCACGGCGGCGACGCCGGGTCGGTGCAGGTGCGCACGCGGCCGGAGCGCGGCGGCGCCATGCTGGAAGTGCTGGACCGCGGACCGGGGATTCCCGCCGAGGAGGCCGAGCGCCTCAAGCAGCCTTTCGCGCGCCTGGAGGCGGCGCGCACCGGTGCGACGGGCGCGGGCCTGGGCCTGGCCATCGTGGACCGCGTCGCCCGCGGCCACGGCGGGCGCTTCGACCTGCTGCCCCGCGAGGGCGGCGGGCTGGTCGCCCGTGTTACGATCCCGGCCGACGCCTGAAGGCCGAATTCTGGATTCCCGCATGCGCGGGAATGACAAGGCCTACCCGAGGTCCGCGCTCGCCTGCCGTGCCGTGAGCCGCCGCGCGTGGGCGTGGCGGGCCTTGAGGCGCGGGTCCGTGACGAGCCGGCCCACGGTCTCCCCCACCACCGCCGCCACCCCCAGCAGGGGCAGCACCAGCATCAGCCCCGCCACGCCCGCCACCGCGCCGCCGACGAAGATCATCAGCACCGTGAGCAGCGGATGGATGCGCAGGCTGCGGCCGACGGTGAGCGGCATGAAGACGAAGTCGTCGAACAGGCGCACGAGGATGAAGACGATTACGGCCCCATAGGCCACCCAGGGGTCGGCCGGGAAATCCGTGGCCGCCACCAGCACCACCATCACGCAGCCGAGGATCGAGCCCACGTAGGGCACCCAGGCCAGTACCGCCGAGGCGAGCCCCAGCGTGAGGGGCGCGGAGACGCCGATCGTCCACAGCCCGAGCGCCAGCGCAATGGTGTCCAGGATGGTCAAGGCGATGAGGCCCTGGAAGTAGGACTTCGCCGTCTTGTCCACCTCATGGAGCAGGTAGAGCGTGCGCTCGAAGTAGGCGTTCGGCACCGCCGCGCCGAGGAACTTCTTGAAGCGGCGGCCGTCGCGCAGGAAGAAGAAGGCGAGGAAGGGCGCCAGCAGGAGCGAGGGCAGCCAGGCCGCCAGGGTCATCACCAGGTCGGCCAGGTGGCGCTGGGCGAAGGTCTCGGTGAACTCGGCCAGTTGGGCGGCCACGTTGCGGCTCAGGGCCGCCCGCGCGAGGAAGGCGAACTGCCCCTCGAGCGCGGCCAGGGTCTTCTGCAGCAGCAGGCTGCCGCCCTCCACGTAGCGCGCCAGGGACTCCTGCCAGGACACCGCCTGGGTCGTCAGCCACGGGAACACCAGGGCCGCGCCGAGGAAGAGCAGGACGATGAAGCCGCCGCCGACCATGCCCGCCGCCGCTTCGCGGCTGAAGCCCGCCAGCACCAGCCGCTGGGCGGCGGGCCGCAGAAAGTAGTAGATGACCATCGCCAGCAAAAAAGGCACGACCAGCCAGAGGATCTGCTGGAAGACGAACAGCAGCAGGCAGGTGGCGGCGATGATCGCCACCCAGACGACGGGGCCGGAACCGCGGGCCGGGCTCATGCGGAAGGCGCCGCCGAGACCCCGGCCAGGGTCTCGCGCAGGCGCTGGCCGAGGTGGCGGGCCAGTTGCAGGGAAATCTTCGAGGCGATCACCGCGTGGGTTTCCAACAGGCCGAGGAAGTCGGCCCGGAAGAACACCGCCAGGGTGCAGTTCTGCGCCGCCCGTGCCTGGGCGGCCCGCGGCGCGTTGTCCAGCAGCGCCAGGTCGCCGAAAAAGCTGCCGGGCGCCAGCTCGGCGATGCGCCCCGTCTCCGGTTCCCCCTGGCGGCAGATCAGCACCCGGCCGGACATGATGATGTAGAGGGCCTGTCCTTCCTCCCCCTGGTCGAAGACGATCTCGCCCTCGAGGTAGCTGCGCTCGTGCAGCAGGGCGCCGACGGTCTTCAGCTCCCGGGGGTTGAGGGTGGCGAACAGGGCGAGCGCCTTCAGCCGCGCCAGGCGCGGCGAGTCGTCGTTCTTGCTGAAAAGAAACATGATCCTCCCGGCCGGGTCGCGCAAAGGGCCTTTTTGTGCCACACTGAAATCGAAGGCGACCGGGATGGGAGCCCGGCCCGGCGCCCCAGAAATACCGCCCCTGCATCGCGAGAGCGCCGAGTGCTTTGTCTTTTCGATAATTATCGCACTTTCGCCGTCTTGCTCCGCAAGCCCGCCTTCCCTTTTCCCGGCTGCCGGCTTCCCCCGAAGGCGGCGACCCCGTTTGACCTTCCTATCGAAGCTTTTTTCCGGGAGCAATCAAATGCCCAACACCACCTGGATTCTTGTCGCAAACGCCAGCCAAGCCAAGATCTACGCCAACGGCGGGCCGAAGAAAGGACTCAACCTGGTCAAGGAGTTGGCGCATCCCGAAAGCCGCGAAAAGAGTTCCGACCTGGTGAGCGACCGGCCCGGCCAGATGCATAGTCCCGGCAACGGCCACCGGGCCACCCAGCCGAAAAACGACCCGAAGACCAACGAGGCCCGCAACTTCGCCCAGGAACTGGCGCGAACCTTGAACCATGGCCGCAGCACCCAGCAGTTCCACCGGGCGATCCTCATCGCCCCGCCGGCCTTCATGGGCTTGCTGAACGAAAAGCTGGACGGCCCCACCGCCAACCTGGTCACGGAGCGCTTCGAGAAGGACTACACCAAAGCGACTGACAAGGAACTCGCCGGGCACCTGGAGGCCTGCATTTACCTCTGAATTGTCATTCCTCGGGGATGTCCGCCTCGGGGAACAGTACGTCGGTGAAGCCGAGGCGCGACAGGTCCCGCATGCGCATCGGGTAGAGGATGCCGTCCAGGTGGTCGCATTCGTGCTGGACGACGCGGGCATGGAAGCCCGCCGCCTCCCGCTCGATGGGCTGGCCCTCGAGGTCGTAACCGCTGTAGCGCAGCCGCGTCCAGCGCGGCACGACGCCGCGCAGCCCCGGCAGCGACAGGCAGCCTTCCCAGCCGTCCTCCTTTTCGACGGAGAGCGGCGCCAGCGTGGGGTTGATGAGGACGGTGAAGGGCACGGGCTCGGCCTCGGGGTAGCGCGGGTTGGACTCGAAGCCGAAGATCACCACGCGCAGGCCGACGCCGATCTGGGGTGCGGCCAGCCCCGCCCCGTTGTGGGCGCGCATGGTCTCCTCCATGTCCGCCACCAACCCCCGCAGCTCCGGCGTGCCGAAAATCTCCACGGGCCGGGCCGGCTCGAGCAGGCGCCGGTCGCCCATCCTCAGGATTTCGCGGATCATCCCAGGCATATGTACTCGATGATGTGACGCACCCGCGCCATCGCCTGGTGCAGCGTCTCCTCGAGGCTGGCGAAGCTGATGGCGTGGGCACTGTTGCCCCGCCCGGCGGCATGGTTGGCGACCACGGTGATGGCGGCGTAAGGCAGCTCCATCTCCCGCGCCAGGGCCGCCTCGGGCATGCCGGTCATGCCGACGATGTCGGCGCCGTCGCGCTCCAGGCGGTTGATTTCCGCCGCCGTCTCCAGGCGCGGCCCCTGGGTGGTGGCATACACGGCCCCGTCCACCACCGGCTCGCCGGCCGCCTGGGCCGCCTCCACCAGGCGGGCGCGCAGTCCGGCATGGTAGGGCTCGGTGAAATCGATGTGCACCACGGGGGAATCCGTGCCCTCATGGAAGCTCGACTTGCGGCCCGAGGTGTAATCGACGATCTGGTGCGGAATGACCACGGTGCCCGGCCCCAGGTCGGCGCGGATGCCGCCCACCGAAGCCACCGAGACGATGTGGGTGGCCTCCACCTGGGCCAGGGCCCAGATATTGGCGCAGTAATTCACCTCATGGGGCGGGATGGTGTGGCCGTAGCCATGGCGGGCGATGAACACCACCGGCTGGTCGCAGATGCGGCCGAAGGTGAGCGGCCCGGACGGGTCGCCGTAAGGCGTGCGGACCACTTGCCGCCGGTCCACGGCCAGGTTCGCCAGTTGCGTCAGCCCGCTGCCGCCGATGATTGCAAGCATTTGATTTCAGTGTGTTTGTATTGGCAAATGAGCGTCGATTCTAGCACGCCCCCAGGGTCGGGAGGCCCGGAAGTGCTATACTCTTAGACTTTTTTCCGCCGCCCAGGCTCCCATGACACGTTCGCTTCGCAACATCGCCATCATCGCCCACGTGGACCACGGCAAGACCACGCTGGTGGACCAACTGCTTCGGCAATCCGGCACCTTCGCCGCCCACCAGCACGTGGCCGAGCGCGTGATGGACTCCAACGACCTGGAAAAGGAGCGCGGCATCACGATCCTCGCCAAGAACTGCGCCATCGACTACGAGGGCACCCACATCAACATCGTGGACACCCCCGGGCACGCCGATTTCGGCGGCGAGGTGGAGCGCGTGCTGTCCATGGTCGACAGCGTGCTGCTCCTGGTGGACGCGGTGGAAGGCCCCATGCCGCAGACGCGCTTCGTCACGCGCAAGGCCCTCGCCCTGGGCCTCAAGCCCATCGTCGTCATCAACAAGATCGACCGGCCGGGCGCGCGCGCCGACTGGGTCATCAACCACACCTTCGATCTCTTCGACAAGCTCGGCGCCACGGAAGAACAGCTCGATTTCCCCGTTGTCTACGCCTCGGCCCTGAACGGCTACGCCATGCTGGACGCGGACCAGCCCGGCACGGACATGCGCCCCCTGTTCGAAGCGATCCTCAAGCACGTGCCCCAGCCGAAAATCAATGCCGAGGGCCCGCTGCAACTGCGCATCTGCTCGCTCGACTATTCGAGCTTCGTCGGGCGCATCGGCATCGGCCGCATCACGCGCGGGCGCATCGGGCCGCTGCAGAACGTCCTGGTCATGAAGGGCCCGGACGACCCGGCGCCCCTCAAGGCGCGCGTCAACCAGGTTCAGGTATTCCACGGCCTCGAGCGCGTGCAGACTGAAGAAGCCCAGGCCGGCGACATCGTTCTGATCAACGGCATCGAGGAGATCGGCATCGGCGTTACGCTCTGCGATCCGGTCCAGCCCGACGCCCTGCCCCTGCTGACCGTGGACGAGCCGACCCTGACCATGAACTTCCAGGTCAATACCTCGCCCTTGGCCGGCAAGGAAGGCAGGTTCGTCACCAGCCGCCAGTTGCGCGAGCGCCTGCACCGCGAACTGATGAGCAACGTCGCGATGAAGCTCGAAGAGACCGCGGACGCCGACGTGTTCCTCGTTTCCGGCCGCGGCGAGCTTCACCTGACCATTCTGCTCGAGAACATGCGGCGCGAAGGCTACGAATTGGCCGTCTCGCGCCCCCGCGTCGTGCTCAAGGAGATCGACGGTGTGAAATGCGAGCCGTTCGAGTTCCTCACCGTGGATTGCGAGGAATCCAACCAGGGTGCCGTCATGCAAGCGCTGGGCGAGCGCCGCGGCGACCTGCAGGACATGCAGCCCGACGGCAAGGGCCGCGTGCGCCTGGAATACCGCATCCCGGCGCGCGGCCTGATCGGTTTCCAGGGCGATTTCCTGACCATGACCCGCGGCACCGGCATCATGAGCCACGTCTTCGACGACTACGGCCCGCTGAAGGCCGACATTGCCGAACGGCGCAACGGCGTGCTGATTTCCTCCGAGCCGGGCGATGCCGTAGCCTATGCGCTGTGGAAGCTGCAGGAGCGCGGCCGCATGTTCGTCAGCCCGGGCGAAGCCCTGTACGAAGGCATGATCATCGGCATCAACAGCCGCGACAACGACCTCGTCGTGAACCCGGTCCGCACCAAGCAGCTCACCAACGTCCGCTCCTCGGGCAAGGACGAGGCCATCATGCTCGTGCCGCCGATCCAGGTCACGCTGGAGAGCGCCGTGGAGTTCATCGCCGACGACGAGCTGGTGGAGATCACGCCGAAGTCGATCCGCCTGCGCAAGCGCTTCCTGAAGGAGCACGAACGCAAGCGCGCCGGCCGCGAGGCGGCTTGAATATTGTCATTCCCGCGCAAGCGGGAATCCAGTGGCGTTGGAAAGCCGCTG
>CAYZLI010000138.1:3618-10588 GCA_964479195.1 uncultured Rhodocyclaceae bacterium | reverse complement strand
GCGCAATCATGCGGCGCAATGCGCTTCGCTTATTGCGCCCTACGGTCGAATCGCGTGTTGCCCCCTCCGGCGCAATGCGCTTCGCTTATTGCGCCCTACGGCCGAATTGCGTGTGGCGCGTAGGGCGCAATAGCGAAGCGTATTGCGCCGAACAAACCGGTCACGCGGAAATCAGGCCGTGCCGCACCGCCCACTTGGTGAGCTCGGCCACGCTGTGCAGGTTGAGCTTGCGCATGATGTTGCGGCGGTGCACGTCCACGGTGCTTGAAGCGATGTGCAGTTGCGTGGCGATCTGCGGCGAGCTCCTGCCCTCGCCGAGCAGCTTCAGTATCTCGATCTCGCGCCGCCCGAGTCCGCCGTAGGAGCGGCCGCTGCTGCGCCTGCCCTGGCGCAGGGTGTCGATGCCGTCGATCGCCAGTTCCGAGCAGACGTAGGTCTTGTCGGCGGTCACGGCGCGAATCGCCTTCAGCAGCTCTTCGGAGGCCGCCGCCTTGACCACGTAGCCGGCGGCGCCGGCGCCCAGCATTTCCGCCACGAAGCCGCGGTCGCAATGGGCGGACAGGGCAATGACCTTGACGCCCGGCTGGGCGTCGACGATGCGCCGGGTCGCCTCGATGCCGTTCAGGCCGGGCATGCCGATGTCCATGACCACCACGTCGGGCGCACTCAACCGCGCCAGGTCGAACACCGCCAGCCCGTCGCCGGCCTCCCCCACCACCTCGATATCCGGGTCCCGTCCGAGCATGTCGCGCAGCGCCTCCCGGAACATCTTGTGATCATCCGCCAGCAGCACTCTCGTTTTCATCTCACACCTCCACTCGGATTTGCGTTCCCTGGCCGGGATGGGATTCGATGCTGAACCTGCCCCCGGCGAACTCGGCCCGCTCGCGCATGGTCAGCAGGCCCAGCCCAGGGGCCCCTCCCTCCAGCGCCTGCACATCGAAGCCGACGCCATTGTCCTGGATTGTCATGACGACGCGCAACAGGTCATGCTTCAGCTCGACGTCGATGACATCCGCCCGGGCGTGCTTGGCGCAGTTGGTGAGCGCCTCCTGGACGATGCGGAAGAGCAGGGATTCCACCTCGTGGGCCAGCCGTATGGCGCCGCCGCCGTCGGCCACCCGGACGGCAATGCCCGTGCGCCGGGAGAATTCCCGCACATAGCCCCGCAGCGCGGGCAGCAGGCCGGCGTAATCGAGGATGGGCGGGCGCAGGTCGGCGCAGATCTCCCGCACGCTGGCGTTGGCGTCCTGCAGCAGGGCGCGGGTATCGTCCAGGCGGGATTCGACGCTGTCCAGTACGTCGCGGGGCAGTTCCGAGGCGATCATGCCCAGGTTGAGCTTGATGGCCGCCAGGTTCGGGCTCGTCCGGTCGTGCAGCTCCGCGGAGAGCCGCCGCCGCTCGTCCTCCTGGACGGCCACCAGGCGGCGCGAGAGCTCCGCCTGGCGCCGCATGTGGTCGGCGCGCTCCTCCTCCAGCTTCTTGCGCTCGGAGATGTCCACCACCGTCGAGCGGCTCATGATGATGCGGCCCTGCGCATCGCGGATCGCCGAAGCGCTGACGATGACCGGGAACGTGCTGCCGTCCTTGCGCACCATCTCGTATTCCAGGTCGTGCACTTCCCCTCTCTGCACGAACCGGGACAGGTTCTCCCGCCAGGCGGGAAGCTGGCCGGGCACGACCAGATCGCCGAAAGTCATCTTCCCCACCACTTCGTCGCGCCCGTAGCCCAGCCATTCGAGCTCGGTGCGGTTGATGCGCACGAAGAAGCCGTTGACATCGACGGAATGGTAGCCGCAGGGCGCATGCTCGTAGAGGTCCTCGATCTCCTTGGCGTATTTCTGCAGCTTCGCCTCGGCGAGCTTGCGCTCGGTGATGTCCTGCACCGTGCCATTGACGCGGACCACCCGGCCGGCGGCATCCTTCGCCGGCTTGATCACCGTGTGGTGCCAGGCCTCGGTGCCGCTGGGCAGCCGCAGATGCTGCTCCAGTTCGACGCATTCGCTGCCGTCGATGGCGCAGCGCACCCCGTCCCAGGTTCTGGCTCCGAACTCGCCCAGATAGTAGGCCATGAGCTCATCCGCCGGCGGCACGCCCTGGGCGGGATCCCGTTCGAACAGGCGGTACAGTTGGGGCGACCAGGAGACCTCTTTCGCCTTGAGGTCGAGCTCCCAGTCGCCGGTCCTGGCCGTGGCCTGCGCCTCCTGCAGGCGCGCCTCGCTCGCCCGCAGGGCCTCCTCGGCCTGCAGCCGCCGTGCCTCCCGATCGAAGCGCTCGATGGCAAAAGACAGGCTCTCCGCCATCTCCCGCAGCAGGCGCACCGCCGCTTCGTCGAAGAAGCGGGGCTCCCCGGCATAGACCATAAGGGCGCCCACGGCCTGCCCGGCGCGGCACAGGGGCAGCGCGACGGAGGAGCGGAAGCCGTACCGGGCGGCCCGCTCCCGCCAGGGGGCGGTGGCCGGATCGGCGGCGAAGTCCGCGCAGACGTATTCGCGCCGCGCCCGGAAGGCGAGCGCCGTCGGCCCGCGCCCCTCCGGCGTCTCGGCGCCGGTGCACACGACGACCTGGTCCAGGTAGGCCGTGCCGACGCCGGCGGCCTCCACCGGGACGATGCGCTGGGCTTCCAGGTCGGCCAGCCCGACCCAGGCCATGCGGAAGCCCCCATGCTCGATGCAGGCGGCGCACACCTCGCGGAAGACCTCCTGGGGGCTGCGGCTGTGCACCACGGCCCGGTTGACCGCCGAGAGCGTGGCGTAGAGCCGGGAGAGCGTCAGGATGCGAGCCTCCGCCTTCTTGCGATCCGTCAGGTCGCGCAGCGTGGACTGGTAGCAGCGGCTGCCCTCCACCTCGATGACGCGCACGCTGGCCTCCGCCGGGAAGACGCTGCCGTTCTTGCGGGCGAGATCGACCTCGTAGATCAGGCTGTCCCGGAAGGCCAGGCGCTCGGGAAGCGCCGGGGCCGCGTCCGACGGACCGGCCGCGCGCAGGTCCGACTCGGACAGCCGGAGCATTTCCTCCCGGGTATAGCCGAAGGCGCTCAGCGCACGGTCGTTGACGTCGAGGAGGCGGCCGGCGGCGTCCAGGAGCAGGATGCCGTCGTTGGAATAGCGGGCCAGGTAGTCGAGCCGCTTGGCCAGGCGCTCCCGCTCGAGTTCGCTCGAGTGCCGGGCGGCAGCATGGCGCTCCCGCTCGCCCCACCACCAGACCATCACCGCGAGCAGGATGATGCCGGTCGCGGTGGACACGACGGCGAGCATACGCAACTGGGCGTAGGCCTCGGCCTCGTCGATCTTGGACACCACGATCCAGGGGGTGCCGCCGATCGGCAGGGCGTAGGCGAGCACGGGCATGCCGCGGTAATCGTCGCCCCGGTAGAAGCCCGGGCCCCGCAGGAACGCCTTGGCCGCCACCAGGTGCGAAGTATCCAGCGGCAGCCGAAACTGGAGCGCGGTGTCGGCGCGGTGGCGCAACTCGTTGAGGAAGGTCACCTGGTCGCCGTCCCGGCGCGCGAGGACGGTCTCGGCCGTCCGGCTCGAGCCGGGCCATTGCTGGATCAGGGGAAAGAGCAGGTGGCCCGGCTCCAGGGAGGCATGGGCCACCGCCAGGGCCGGCGCCGTCCCTTCCCGGTGCAAGGGCAGGAAGAGGCCGAGGTCCAGGTACTTGCCGTCACCCTCCGGCTCGAAGTGGAAGTCCTCCAGGGACAAGTGGCTGCGGCCGGCCGCCTCCACCGCCTGCATGCGCACCTCCGCCGCATCGGGATGGCCCTCGCTGGCCAGCAGCGCCGTGCCGTCGGTGACCGAGCGCAGGCTGACGTCGCGCATGCCGGAGGACTGGGACAGCCAGCGCAATTGCGTGAGCAGGCGTTCCCGCCGCGCGTCGTCGCGCCTGCCCCCGTCCAGCCATTTCTGCAGGTCGTCCAGGAACTGCGCACTGCCCACGGTGAGCTGCATGTCGTGGCGGGTATCGTTCAGCCAGGTTTCGATCTGGCCGACCTTGAGCCGGGCCACCGCGGACAGCTCGTCGTTGGTATGCCGGGTGACGGCGAGCCGCTCCGCGTAGTAGAAGGACAGGCCGCTGCCCACCACGGCCAGCCAGAACAGGCTGAAGGCCGCGGTCGGCGAGAGCCAGAAGCGAAGCCCCGCCGCCGGGGCGTCGTTGACGCCGTATCGTCCCTGCCGGCGGCGGCCGGTCCGGGCGAAGAGGGCCGTCGCGGCAGCCCCCACGAGCAGGAGGCTGCCCAAAGACAGCCACCAGCCATGATCGAAAGGGTTATCGGCCAATGCGCCGACCCACCGGTCGGAAAAGAGCATCCACGCGCCGGCCAGGCCGGCAAAGGCCACGGCGGACCAGAGGCGGCCGCGCCGGGGCAGGGAGTTAGCGGGATTTGCGCAGTCAGTAGCCAACCGCGTAGTTCATCGATAGTACCGATGTGCCCAATATTCCACTGTTTGGTCGGAGCGTATATACCAGGAAACGGGTACTATCCAACTATCCGCGGAATCGCCCGACAACGTCGCGCAAGCTGCCGGACAGGCGACTCAATTCCTGCGCGAGGTCGTTGCTATGGGCAGCCGCGTTGCTGTTTTCCTCTCCCATCTGGGCAATCCGCTCGACATTCTGGGCAATCCCCGTGCTGGCGCGGCTTTGCTCTTTGGTCGCATCGGATAGCTCGACCAGGCTCGAAAGCGCGCGTGACGAAGAGGTGCTCAGTTCCTGCAGGGGCGCTTGCAGATCCTGAATCATCCGCACTCCGGCGGCGACCCGCTGACTTGCTTGTTCCATGCTGGACGAAGCGTGATCGGTCTGGGCCTGGATAGTCTGGATCATCGACTTGATTTCATTGGTCGAACTGCCGGTTCGTTCGGCGAGCTTGCGCACCTCGTCGGCCACCACGGCAAAGCCACGCCCCTGCTCTCCCGCCCGGGCGGCCTCGATCGCCGCGTTGAGCGCCAGCAAGTTGGTCTGTTCGGCAATCTCGCGGATGACGTTGGCGATGTTGCTGATTTCCTGCGAACTGGTCTGAAGTTCCTGCATCGCCTGCGTGGTCGCGCCGACGCTCTCCGCGATCCTGTTGATTTCGGTCGCAGCATCGACGACCAGCTGCTTCCCATTCTCGGCAAAGGACGCGGTACGCTGGGCAATATCACGGGCCGCATCGGCATTGTCCGAGACTTGAGCGATGCTCACCGTCATCTGTTCCACGGTCGCGGCGGTGCTGGATATGGACGCGCTTTGTTCCTGCGCGGCGCGGCTGATTTGTGAAGCCGAACTGGACATGTCTCCAGCGGATCGCTCGAGCTTTCCGGCACCATCGACGATCGACCCGATGACCGCGCGCAGATCGTCCTGCATGTGCTGCAGGGCCAGGAGCAGATTACCGACCTCGTCTTTCCCCCCTTGCGGGATCGAAGATGTCAGATCACCCGCGGCAACGCGGCCGGCGATTCGCGAGGCCTCGGCAACTCTTCCGGCAATGCTGCGCGCCATGGTGAAACTCAATCCGGCGGAAAGGGCGATGGCCGCGAGCAGGACGATGACGCCGACCGTCAGGGCGCGGTAATAGGCGGTGCGGGCGCTTTCGTGCTCTGCCTTGCCGAGTTTCTGCTCGAGAACGACAAGATCGTCCGTAAGCCGGGCCAGTTGACTGAAGTTCTCATCAGCGGTCTGCATCGCCGAAAGACCCGTGTTCATGTCGACCGCCGCAAGATCGATCGCCTGGGTGATGCTCTTGTTGTACTTGGCGATCAACCCGCCGATCTGGGTTCCGAGCGCCTTTTCCTCATCGGTCAGATCCGGTTCGCCCAGCCACCGGGTGAAAGTGCCGCTGATCTTTTCGACTTCGGCCCCCAGTGCCTTTCCCTCCTTGTCGAGCTTCGACTCGTCGAAGGTTCCGGCCCAGGTCATCAGGCGATAGACGCGGGAATGGACATCCAATACGCCGCTCTTGGTCTCGAAGGCAACCCGCAAGTGGTCGCTGCGCGAGTTGAGCAGGTCGTCCAGGGCGTGATTCTGGGAACGGAGCGATTGGTAGCCGACGCCGCCAAGGATCAACATGAACACGACCGCGATGGACGGCGCGACGAGAATTTTCTGGAAGAGATTCATTCGGTTCCCCCCTTATTCCATGAAAGCCGGACCCGCGGCCAAGCGGCCGCAGGGGTGGCGGGTCGGGGTGATTCAGCGCTTGTAGATGCCGGCGCAGACTGCGGTGTCGTCGAGCTTCTCGCAGTACATCTGCTTGGGCAGCGCTTTCTTCGTTACCGGGTCGGTGAATTTGTAGTCCTGCCAGAACTTGCCCTTGGACTTGGCGAGTTCCACCCGTTCCTTGACGAACGGCTTGCCGTCCGGGTCCTTCAGGTCGATCAACTCCTTGCCGACCTGCTTGGCATTCTGACCATGGGCGAGAACCTTTCCGTTCAGGTCATAGACCACCGGATACAGGTCGCGGTCGACCCACTTCGTATCCTTGGCTGTGATCTCGTCGTAAGTCTTCTGCTTGTTGGCCTTGATGGCGGCGACGGCCTTGCCAACCATTGCTTCGGCTTCCTTGGCCGACCCAAACTCCGCGGCGGTTGCGGGTTGGGAGAGAACCAATAGTGCAGCAGCAAACCAGTAGATATTCTTCATTGCCTACTCCTCCGTGGGTTTTTATGGCCTTGCCGACGTCGGCAAGATGCAGGTGGGCTGATTGGCTCGAACGAATCCAACCACCTATGCGAGAGGTCTTCTTGCGGAGACCCTACCTGCTGCGGGATTATCGGCACGATCGACTGAAACTTTAGGGATGGTCCGGGTTGCGCACCCGATGACCAGTAGGCGCTACCGAAAAACTGGTAGTGAGCACCAAGTCCTCGTCCCGGATCGGTCCGATACCGCCTCCTTGTGTCCTATGAACTTCAGAACCAGAACTTGGTAACGAAGCTGAATCCCTTGTCGGTCCCGCGCAAGGCCGGTCCGACGGGGTCGCCCG
>CAYZLI010000138.1:0-3518 GCA_964479195.1 uncultured Rhodocyclaceae bacterium | reverse complement strand
ACGAAGCTGAATCCCTTGTCGGTCCCGCGCAAGGCCGGTCCGACGGGGTCGCCCGACTCATTGCGAAAGGCCCTTCCGGGGGCGAACCAGCCCGTGCGCAAATCCACGCCGAGCCGGCGCACGCCGAACAGGTTGCGCAAGCCGAACACGACATCGAAGCCGCGCCCCACGTCCTTGCTCGGCTGCGCGCCGTCCAGGTCCATCAGGGCCGCCAGCCCCGGGTTGCGCAGTGCTTCCGGGATGGCGTTCAGCCGGTAGCGGTTATAGGCCACATCGACATGGACGTTCGGTGCCGGCCGAAGGCCGGCGCCCGCCGTGAGGATGCGCAGATTGCTCAGTTCCGGGGCGAGCAGGTTGCCGTCGCCGCTCCCGTGCGCATAGCCCAGGGTGAGGCTGGGATAGAGGGGCAGTTCCGTGAAGCGGTAGACGATGCCGACGTCGAGTGCGCGCCCGGAGAACTTCCACTTCAACTCATCCTTGTCGCGCGAGGCGGCAAGCTCCGACCAAAAGCTGAACTTGTCGGATGGGCTGTCCGCAGCGCTCGCCACGAACTCGCGCTGCGGGCCCTCTGAAGTCACGCTCGCCTGGGCCGGCGGCGCATCGCTTCGCGCGCCCTCTTCCGTTGCGTCGGACTTGTCCCCGCCGACGCCAACCGGCGCACCCGAACCGGACGCGGCGGCGATCACGCCTGTCAGCACGGCTGCTGCTATCGGTAACATGGGAGTCGGGCCTTGTCCGCGTTGGCTTGTCCTTCGCTGCCATGTATATGACGCCGAATGCCTGGTCCCGGCAAGGCGGTATTCACCCCAGTGCGCCTTAGCGAAAAACGGGTAAAACGGATTGGTAGGGCCTGACCTGCCCCCAACACCGCTGAACGTTGTTGACACGCGCAATACACGTCAGTATCCTGAGCGATATGATCAGTATGCTGATCATTGTCGTGATCGACACCCACCCATCGGAGCAGTGAGCGGAGACCCTTCTCATGGCCAATCTGGAAGTCGAATTCTGCGGGCTCAAGTTCAAGAACCCGGTCGTCGTCGCCTCGATCGAGCCCACCAACAGCCCGGAGGTCATCCGGGAGTGCGTGGACGCCGGTGCCGGCGGCATGATCATCAAGACCCTCACCGATATCGAGGACATGGCGCGCCTCACGCAGAACTCCAAGTACGCCATCCTCAACGAGAAGAACGAGCCGATCAAAGGCAAGGTGAACAAGAACTTTGTGTTCTTCAGCCGCTCCGGCTACTCCAGCACCCACTACAAGGAGTGGGTGCCTCACCTCAAGGAACTGCGCCGCTACGCCGAGGACCACGGTTCCCACCTGATCGGCAGCGCCGGCGGCAAGACGGTGCAGGGCTGGGTGGACATCTGCCGCACCATCGAGGACACGGGCATCAAGCTGATCGAACTGAACTTCGGCTGCCCCCACCCGGCGATGATGCCCGGCGTCCATGGCGGCAGCATGATCGGCCAGGATCCGCAAGTCGCCGCGGAAGTCACCCGCGCCGTGGTCGAGGCCGTGGATATCCCGGTCTTCATCAAGCTGACTCCGGATCAGTCCAAGCCGGTGGAAGTGGCCCGCGCGGTCATGGAGGCGGGCGCCGCCGCCGTCACGGCGACCAACCGGCACACCGGCTTCGTGGTCGATATCGAAACCGGCGCGCCGCGTCTGGCCGGCCCCGCCGGCATCGGCGGCACCTGGGCCAAGCCCTTGAGCCTGCGCTGGGTGCACAAGATCTTCACCGAACTGGGCGCCCCCATCTCCGGCTCGAACGGCATCTACGACCACAAGGACGTCGTCGAATTCATCATGACCGGCGCGCGGACCGTGCAGATCGGCTCCGTGCTCATGCTGAAGGGCATCAAGTACCTGCCCAAGGTCATCCGCGGCCTGGAGGACTTCATGGACAGCCACGGCTATGCGGACGTCGAGTCGATGCTCGGCATCGCCTCGCGCCGCGCCGTGCACGACTACAGCGAGCAGTTCCGGAAGCCGCGCATGCACAGCGAGGTCAATGCCGGGAGCTGCAAGAACCCGAAATGCACGATCTGCATCCAGACCTGCTTCTACGACGCGCTGGCCCAGTCCGACGGCATCGTCGGCATGCTGCACAAGAACTGCATCGGCTGCGAGATGTGCACGAACACCTGCCCGTTCGACTCGATGGCGATGCACACCACGGGCGAAGCGCAGCGGCAATCCGGCGGATTCTTCCGCATCCCGGAGGCCGTCTTCGAGGCCGGCAAGTTCGAGAAGGGATTCGAGCGCGGCATCAAGCTCTCGCGCGCGGCCGATTGAGGATACGCAAAATGATTGACACCGCTTTGTCGTCCCCGCGAACGCGGGGACCCAGTGGCTTTCAACGTCGCTGGATTCCCGCTTGCGCGGGAATGACAGGTCCTATGCGGTCGCCGTTAACTACTTTTCGAAGCATTAGTAGGAGAGCCGGCGAACGCGCCGGATTTATCAGCAAACGGAGGAAGGACACGACGATGGCCGTCAACAAGCAGCACAGAGAGTTCTACCAGGTGGATATGCTCACCGGCTGGGAATCGCCGGCCGGATATCCGGCGGGGATCCAGCAGAAGATCCTGTCCGGCACCCTTGACACCAAGAACAGGCAGGGCGGACACACGCGCCTGCTGCGCTTCCTGCCCGGCGCCTACTCGACCGAGCCCTTCATCCACGATTACTGGGAAGAGGTGTTCGTCCTCTACGGCGACCTGATCGTCGGCAACGACGCCAACGGCAAGGGCGGCACGCCTTTCCAGCAGAACACCTATTGCGTTCGTCCGCCCGGCATCGCCCACGGCCCGTTCCGCTCGGAAAACGGCTGCCTGCTGATCGAGTCCCACTACTACGATCCGGCCTGAGTCCCGCGACACTTGCACCGTTCGCCCTTCGACAGGCTCAGGGCGAACGGTGCAAGCTCAGGACCCTTTTTGCCCCCTGGAGGCACACCCGCAATGGATACCCTTTTGTCCCTTGCCGCCCGACTGCGTTCGGGACAGACGTCCAGCGTCGAACTCGTCGAGCGCTGCCTGGTCCGCGCCACCGACCCCGCCGGCGAAGGCGGGCGAGTATTCACCCGAATCTCGACCGAAAAGGCGCGCGCCACGGCCCAGGCCATGGATCGGCTGCGGGCGGCCGGCGCGGCGCCCTCCCCCTTCGCCGGCATTCCCATCACCGTGAAGGACCTCTTCGACGTGGCCGGCGAGGTCACCACGGCGGGATCGCGCGTGCTGCGGGAACGGCCCGCGGCCGAGCGCGACGCCGTCGCCGTCGCCCGCCTGCGCGCCGCCGGATTCGTCATCGTCGGCCGCAGCAACATGACCGAGTTCGCCTATTCCGGACTCGGCATGAATGCCCATTACGGGACCCCGCGCAACCCCTGGGATCGCGCCACCGGGCGGATTCCCGGCGGCTCCTCATCGGGCGCGGCCGTCGCCATTGCCGACGGCGTGACCGCCGCGGGGCTCGGTACCGACACCGGGGGCTCCTGCCGCATTCCCGC
>CAYZLI010000137.1:0-10607 GCA_964479195.1 uncultured Rhodocyclaceae bacterium | reverse complement strand
CTTCGCTTATTGCGCCCTACGCTCGATTTACGCGTTACGGCCGATTTACACGTAGCGCCGAATGCGTTGCTGCGCGGCGTGGAACGGAGACGCTAGAGAAACTCCAGCAGCTTGCGCCGCTGCAGCTTGCCGGTGGCCGTGCGCGGCAGGCCGTCCACGAAACGCACCTGCCGCGGCCGCTTGAAGCCGGGCAGCGCGGCGATGGCGGCGTCGAGGCGGCCCCGCGCCTCGGTCAGCCGGCCGGGCGCCGGCACCACGCACACGGCCAGCTCACCCAGGCCCTGCGCGCTTTTGGCGCCGACCACGCCCAGCTCCAGCACGGCATCGCCGCAGCCGGCCAGGAGGGCCTGCTCCACCCCCAGGGTGCTCACCCACTGGCCGGAGATCTTCATCATGTCGTCCGTGCGCCCGGTAAATTCCCAGCCGCCCGTGCCCTCCGGCAGGAACAGGTCGCCGGGGGAGAACCAGCCCTCGGCGAAGCCGTCCGCCTGGTCCTCGGGCCGGTTCCAGTAGCCGAGGGCCACGGAAGGATGCCGCAGCCAGAGGCGGCGCGGCGTCCCGGCATCGGAGGCGGCCTCCCGCGCCTCGGTCAGCGGCGTGCGCCGCAGCACGCGGCCGTCTTCCGTGTAGAGCATCAGGCAGAGGGTCTCGGACGTGCCGTAGCCGCTCACCGGCGCCGCGCCCACCGCCGCCGCGAGCCCCTCGCGCACCGGGCCGGGCAGCGCCTCGCCGGCGGAGACCAGCCGGCGCACGCCGGCCGCCTTGAGCCGCGGCGCCAGGCCCGCCTGCAGCAGCTTGTGGTAGAGGGTCGGCACGCTGAAGAAGGCCGTCGGACGGTGCCGCTCGCAAATGTCCGCGGCACGCTCGGCAGTGGGCCATTCGGGATCGAGGATCACCGTGGCGCCCAGGCGCAAGCCGGCGAACAGGCAGTTGGCCAGCGGGTAGGCGAAGAACAGCTTGGAGGTGCCGTAGAGGCGGTCGTCTTGCGTGAGCCCCAGCACTCCCTGTGCCACAGCCGCACAGCCCTCCACCACCCGCTGCGCATGCACCACGGCCTTGGGCAGGCCGGTCGTGCCGGAAGTGTAGATCCACAACACCGGGTCCTCGCGCCCGCGCTGCGCGGGCGCCGGCTCGGGTGCGCCCGCGAGCCGCCCTTGCCAGCTGCCGTTGGGGACGATCTGCGGCGGACGCTCCACCACGGCGCAAAGGCGCTCCAGCAGCGGCACCGAGGCGGCATCGCACCAGATGAAGCGCGCCCCGCTCTCGGCCAGGATGGCACCCAGCTCCTTCTCGAACAGGCGCGAGTTCAGCCCCACCGCGACCCCGCCGGCCCACATGGCCCCCAGGTAGGCGACGACCCAGTCGATGCCGTCCGGGGCGAAGACCAGCACGCGTTCGTTCTCCCCCAGGCCCAGGGCGCGCCAGGCGCCGGCGGCGCGGCGCACCGCCTGGCGCAGGGCGCCGTAGGTGATGGACTCCGTGCCGCACTCGATGGCGGTGCGTTCGGCCTGGCCCTCGGCGAGAAGCGTTTCCGCGGCGTTCATGCCGGCACGATGGTCACGGAAAGTTCGCCCAGGCCCTCGATGCCGCCCGAGAGCACGTCGCCGGGCCGGACGGGGCCGACCCCGGCCGGCGTGCCCGTGAAAACCAGATCCCCTGCCCGCAGGGTGACGTACTGCGAGAGGTTGGCGATCACCTCCGCCACCGACCAGATCATGGCGGAGAGGTCGCCGCGCTGGCGCTCGGCGGCGTTCACCCGCAGCCAGATGGCGCCCCGGCCCGGGTGGCCGACGCGCACCGCCGGATGGATCGCCGCGACGGGCGCCGACTGGTCGAAGGCCTTGCCCATCTCCCAGGGCCGCCCCTGGGCCTTCAACTGCGCCTGCAGGTCGCGGCGCGTCAGGTCCAGGCCGACGGCATAGCCGAAGACGTGGTCGAGGGCGGCGGCGACGGGTATATCCGCGCCGTCCCGGCCGATGGCCGCCACCAGTTCGATCTCGTACTGCAGGTCGCCGGTCTTCGGCGGATAGCGCACGGCGCCGCCCAAGGGCACCACGGCATCGGCGGGCTTCATGAAGAAAAAGGGCGGCTCCCGGTTCGGGTCGCCGCCCATCTCGCGGGCGTGATCGGCGTAGTTGCGGCCGACGCAGTAGATGCGCCGCACGGGAAACGGCGCGGCCGTGCCCGCCACCGGCACGCCGGGGGGTTCCCAGGCCGGGATCGCATACTCCATTCGGCACTCCTCCTCTTCCCCCGGGCGCCCGCACCCCGGATCACCGCGAGGCAGGCTACAATGTCGCGCCGGGAGGGTGGCGATAAAAAGATTGGCCTTCCAACTGTTCTGTGGCAAACACTACACCAGCAACCACACGCCTGTAAAGGGTATGACCAAAGAGAAGAGCCGCCCCGCCGGGGACGCCGGCAAGCCTGACGAGGCGTTCAGCCTGGACCTGCTGCCCGACCTGATCGGCTACCAACTGCGCTTGACCCAACTGGCCGTGTTCGGCGATTTCGCCGGGGACCTCAAGGAGTTCGACATCTCGCCCGGCCGCTTCGGGGTGCTGGTGCTGATCGCGGCCAACCCGGGGCTCACCCAGAGCCGCCTGGCCCAGGCCACCCACCTGGATCGCTCCACCATGGTGGCGGTGATCGACCAGCTCGAGGCACGCGGCCTGGTCGAGCGCCGCGCTTCGCCCACCGACCGCCGCTCCAACGCCCTGGTGCTCACGGCCCAAGGCGAGAGCCTGCTCAAGCAGCTCAAGCGCCGCGTCAAGGCCCACGAGGCGCGCATCGCCGCCGCCATGACGCCGCGGGAGTCGGAGGCCCTGGTGGCGCTCCTGACCCGCATCCGGGAGCGGCTTCACGCCAGGGGACCTGTCGAGCGGTCCCGGCGCACGAGCAGGAAATAGCTCGCCAGCACCGCCCAGCCGCACAGGGCGATGGAGGCGGTCATGGGAACCGCCGTGCCGTCGTAGGCGTGGCCCACGGCGGCGCCCACGGCGGAGGCCAGCGCCATCTGCACGAAACCCAACAGGGCGGAAGCGGCGCCCGCCATCTGCGGATAGGGCGCCAGCGCCCCGCCCACGGCGTTGGGCATGACCAGCCCGGTGCCCACCATGTAGAGGAACATGGGCAGCAGGATCGCCCATACGCTGCCGATCTGCGCCAGCGCCAGCCCCGCCATCAGCGTCCCCGCCGCCGCGCCGAGCAGCGCTCCCCGGAGCACCATACGCTTCGCCCCCACCCGCAGCGTCAGCCGGCCCGAGACGAGCGAGCCCAGGACATAGCCGGCCACCGCGAAGCCGAAGCTGGCGCCGAACCATTGCGGGCTCAGGCCATGCACTTCGATCAGCACGAACGATGAGCCCGAGATGAAGGAGAACAGGGCGGCATAGGCCCAGGCGGTGCACAGCAGGAAGCCCAGGTACAGGCGCGAGGAAAGCAGCCGGCGGAAGTTGCCAAGGATGCGCCGCGGTCGGGTAGCCGTCGGGTCGCGCTGGCCGTTGCTCTCGCCCAGCATGGCGAGCGTGGCCACCAGTTGGGCCAGGCAGAACAGGGACAGGGCCGCGAAGTTGGCGCGCCAGCCGAACCATACGGTCAGCCAGCCGCCCAGCACCGGCCCGGCCATGGGCGCCAAGGCCATCGCGCCGCTGATGTAGGCGATCATCCGCGCCGCGTCCACCGGGCCATAGACGTCCCGCACGATGGCCCGCCCCAGCACCGGCCCGGCGCAGGCGCCCAGGGCCTGGAAGAAGCGTGCGGCGATCAGCGCCTCGATGCTCGGGGCGAACATGCAGGCCACGGACGCCAGCAGGTAGACGCCGAGGCCGAACAGGAGCGCCGGCCGCCGGCCGTAGCGGTCCGAAACGGGGCCGTAGAAGAGCTGCGCCACGGCAAAGCCGGCGATGAACACCGAGAGGGTGAGCTGCACGCGGGCGGCATCGGTGGAAAAATCCTGCGCCAGGGCGGGCAGGGAAGGCAGGTAGAGGTCGGTGGACAGCGGTCCCAGGGCGACGAGGGTGGTGATCAGTAGGGCGAGGCCGAGGGAGGGCTTAAGCATCAGCGGATTGTAGCCGGGAGCCCAGCCCGGGTAGGGCGCAATAAGCGAAGCGCATTGCGCCGGATGGGTTTGGCCCCGCGCACAGGCGCGCCGCTCACACCGGATTATCGATGTCGACGAAGCGGCATTCCAGGCCGAAGCGCTCGGCCAGATGCGCGCCCAGGGCCTGCACGCCGTAGCGCTCGGTGGCGTGGTGGCCCGCGGCGACATAGGGCACGCCGGACTCCTGGGCCAGATGCACGGTCTGTTCCGAAATCTCGCCGCTGACATAAACATCGGCGCCCGCGGCGATCGCCTGCTCGAAATACCCCTGCGCCCCGCCGCTGCACCAGGCGATGCGCCGCACCCGCCGCTCGCCGTCGCCCACCAGCATGGGCTTGCGGCCGAGCCTTGCTTCGAGCTCGCGCGCCAGATCCGCCGCACTCGCCTCGCCGCCGGCAGCGCCCAGGAAGCCGATATCCTGCTCGGCGAAATGCCCTGCGACCGACCAACCCATTACCCGCGCCAGCATCGCGTTGTTGCCCAGCTCGGGGTGGGCATCGAGGGGCAGGTGGTAGGCGAACAGGCTGACGTCATGGGTGAGCAGCGCTTTCAGGCGCGTGCGCCGGTGGCCGGTGATGCGGCCGTCCTCGCCGCGCCAGAACCAGCCGTGGTGCACCAGCACGGCATCGGCCGCCAGGGCGATCGCCGCGTCCAGCAGCGCCTGGCTGGCGGTGACGCCGCAAACGATCCGGCGGATCTCGGCGCGACCTTCCACTTGCATTCCGTTTGGGCAATAATCGCGGAAACGCGCCGCATCGAGCAGATTGTCGAGGTAACGCGAGAGTTCTTCCCGTTGCACAGGCGGTCCTTTTCGTCCAGCGACAAGACGGCGTCGCCATGCCGGGTTAGCTGTGCCCCCGGCCCGGGCCTTCGGCCCGAGCCGCCCCCCGTGGGGGCCAAGTCAATCTTGGGGCGGCCCGGCGATTGACTTGAGAGGGGCCGCGCAGCGGTCCCCTTCAACGGGGCACGCCGAAGCCGGCCAAACCCAGAGAGGTAGATTATATATGCGCCGCTTGTGGCTCATTTTCGCCCAGGCCGTCACGGTCAGCATCGCCGCGCTGTTCGTCGTCCAGACCCTCAAGCCGGAATGGCTCAACGGCGGCGGCCCGGCGGTGGTCTCGCTGCAGGAAACGGCGCCGCCCGCCTCAGCGGAGGCGCGCAAGGTCGTTTCCTTCTCCGAGGCGGCGCGCAAGGCCCTGCCCGCGGTGGTGCACATCTACACCGCCAAGGAGGTGAAAGCCCAGCGCCACCCCTTCGCCGACGATCCGGTATTCCGCTACTTTTTCGGCGATCGCTTCGGCGGGCCGCAGCGCCAGTCGGGCCTGGGCTCCGGGGTCATCGTCAGCCCGGACGGCTACGTCCTCACCAACAACCACGTGGTCGAGGGGATGGACGAGATCGAGGTGGCCACCAACGACGGCCGGCGCGCCCCCGCCCGGATCGTCGGCGTGGATCCCGAGTCCGATCTGGCGGTGCTGCGCATCAATGCCCAAGGCAAGCTGCCGGCCATCACCTTCGCCCCGGCCGAATCCCTGCACGTGGGCGACGTGGTGCTGGCCATCGGCAACCCCTTCGGCGTCGGCCAGACGGTCACCGCCGGCATCGTCAGCGCCCTGGGACGCAGCCATCTGGGCATCAACACCTTCGAGAACTTCATCCAGACCGACGCCGCCATCAATCCCGGCAACTCGGGCGGCGCCCTGGTGGACAGCAACGGCAACCTGGTGGGCATCAACACCGCCATCTTCTCGCGCAGCGGCGGCAACCAGGGCATCGGCTTTGCCATCCCGGTGTCCATCGGCCGCGGCGTGATGGAGCAGATCATCAGGACCGGGGCGGTCACGCGCGGCTGGATCGGCGTCGAGGTGCAGGAGATCACGCCGGAGCTGGCCGAATCCTTCAAGCTGCCGGCGACCGAAGGCGCGCTCATCGCCGGCGTCATGCGCGGCAGCCCGGCCGAGCGCGCCGGCATCCGTCCCGGCGACGTGCTCGTCGCCGTGGCCGGCAAGCCGGTGCGGGACCCCCAGGGCATGCTCGATGCGATCGCCGCCCTCGCGCCGGGCACGCAGGCGGGCTTTTCCCTGCGCCGGGAAGGCAAGCAGCTCGAAGCCGCGGTCACCATCGGCCGGCGGCCGAAGATGCCGCGCAACGGCGAGTGAGCGCGGGTCAGCCCATCAGCCCCACTGCACCACGGTCGCGCCCCAGACGTAGCCAATCCCGGCCGCGATCATCACCATCAGGTCGCCGTCCTTGAGCCGGCCGCTCCCCAGGCCCTCGTGCAGGGACAGCACCGCATCCACCTGGCCGATGTGCCCGTAGTCGGCGAGGTAGAACGACTGGTCTTCCGCCAGCCCCAGGTCGGCGAGCAATTGGGCGTACATGGAAGGCTTGAAGTGCAGCACGTTCAGGTAGCCGATGTCGGCGCGGCCGTGCCCGCTCTTCTCCAGGGCCCGGTCGATGCAGCGGTACCAGTTGGCCATGGACACCTCGTTCAGGCGCGCCTTCATGTGCTCGGGATCGAACACCCGCAGGCTGCGGTTGCCGCGCCGGCGCAACGTCGCCAGTTCATCCTCGGGCAGCCGTTCGATGGGATGCTCCGTGCCGCCGTACCACACCCCGGTGTCCCGGGCGAGCGAGCCGTCGGTGATGATGTGGCTGCCCAGCACCCGGTTGCGCGGATGGCCCCGCTGGAGGATGAGCGCCCCGGCGCCGGCGGCGAGATCGAACATGAAGGACACGGCCGAGTCCGTGTAATCGATCAGGTCCCCGTTGCGGTAGCCGCCGACGATCATCGCGGTGCCGATCTCGGCGTCGGCAAGCATCATGTCCTTGGCGATCTTCAAGGCCGCCACCGTGGTGTTGCAGCGCTGCTGGATGTCGATGCCCCAGGCATTGCGGGCGCCGATGCGCTCCTGGATGTAGATGGCCGAGGTGGAGAGCGGGTATTCCTTCCATTCCTCGCCCATGCACAGGATGAGGTCGATTCTCGCCGGGTCGACGCCGGTGCGCGCCAGGGCATCCAGCGCCGCCCGCGCGCCCATCTCCTGGGTGCCATCGTCCGGGCCGGGGATGGTCTTGCGGCGGATGCCCAGCTTCTCCCGCACCGCCTGGGCCGACCAGCGGCCCTCCGTGGCGGCGGCGATCTCTTCGGCCGTCATGGTCTGCGACGGCAGGTAGAGGCCGTAGCCGACGATGCCCACGTCCGTCTGCACGGGAAGCATCACAACGCGCTCGGCCTGGCTGCGAGATTGCGCACCAGCACCAGGGACTCCCCGTCACAGACTGCCCGGCCGTCGGCGGCGGTGATGGTGCTGCGCAGGTTGACCAGCTCCTTGTCGCGGCGCAGCCGCGTCACCTCCACCCGGGCCGTGAGGGCTTCGCCGGGGTAGGCGGGGGCGAGGAATACCGTGCGCTGTTTCATCCAGCCGGTGCCGCGCCCCGGCAGCCGGGTGCCGAGCAGGTCGGAGAACATGCCGGCCAGCAGCGGGCCCGGCACGAGGCGGCGCCGGAACCCTCGGGCGCGGGCGTAGGCGTCGTCCCGGAAGAGCGGATTGCGATCGCCGATGAGGTCACCGTATTCGGCGAGGTCGGCCACCGTGAAGGTGCGCTCCGCCGTGGCGCTCATGCCGGGCGCAAGGCCGTAGAGCGACCCGTCGCCGTCGGCCGCGGCGGCCGCGGTGGCCGGGGCCGGCTCGCGGCGGCGGGACGTCGGGCCCGCCGGGCGCACGCGGGCCGCGCCTTGCGCCGTCGCCAGCGTGCCCAGCGCGGAGGGCTTGGTAACGACCGTGGCGATGTCCAGAGTGCCATCGGCCGCCTCCCCGGTCACTTCCAGGGCGACGGTGAGCTCGTCTCCGGCAAAGGTGGGGTTGGGAAACATCAGGCTTTGCTCGAGCTGCAGGCAGCCCGGTCCGGGAATGAGCTCGGCGAGCGCCTTGGCGATGCACCCGTACAGGCACATGCCATGGGCCACGGTGGCGCCGAAATGGGTCTTCACGGCGTAGGCCGGATCGCAGTGGATCGGGTTGTCGTCGCCGGTGAGCTTGGCGAAACGGTCGAAATCTTCCTGCAGGAGCAGGCGCCGGTACTGGGCGCGCTCACCGATGCGAACACTCACCGCCCGCTCCCATACAGCTCGCGCAGCCTAGGCTTTTCCACCTTGCCGGCGGCATTGCGCGGCAGGGCCGCCACCAGTTCGATGTGCTTGGGCAGCTTGTAGCCGGCCAGCCGCTCCCGGCAGAAGGCGGCGATGGCCTCGACGGTGGCCGCCTGGCCGGGCTTCAAGGCAACGATCGCCTTGCCCACTTCGCCCCATTTCGCATCGGCGACGCCGATCACCGCCGCTTCGGCGATTTCCGGCATCTGGAACAGGACGTTTTCTACCTCGGCCGGATAGACGTTCTCGCCCCCCGAGATGTACATGTCCTTGGCACGATCGACGATGTAGTAATCGCCGTCCGCGTCGAAGTAGGCGATGTCGCCCGAGCACAGCCAGCCGTCCTCGAAGGCCTTGGCGGTGGCCTCGGCCTGGTTCCAGTAGCCCGGCGTCAGCCCGGGCCCCTTGATGAGCAGTTCGCCCCGCTCGCCGGGACCCAGGGGCCGGCGAGCGGCCACGTCCACCACCTTGGTCAGCATGTAGGTCACGGGCCGGCCCACGGTGCCGATCTTCCGGCGCGCCGTCTCTTCGTCCGTGAGGAAGACCGTGGGCCCCGTCTCCGTCATGCCGAAGCCGAAGCAGATGGTCACCCCCTTGGCGAGATACTGCTCGAGCAGGCTCTTGGGAATGGGCGCCCCGCCGCAGGCCCAACTGCGCACGCGGGAGAAGTCCGCTTCGGCAAAGCGCGGATGCTGGCTGAGGAAAAGGTAAATGGCCGGCACGCCGAACATGACCGTGATCTCCCGCTCCAGCAACTCGATGGTCTGGCCGGGATCGAACTGCTTCATGATCACCACCGTGCCGCCGCACTGGATGAGCGGGTTGGCGTAGAGGTTGAGCCCCCCCGTGTGGAAGAAGGGCAGCACGTTGAGCAGCACGTCGTCGCGGGAGAGCTTGGCCGCGTGCATGGCATTGACGCCGTTGAACAGCGCCATGCCGTAGGTCTGGATGACGCCCTTGGGCTTGCCCGTGGTGCCCGACGTGTAGAGCAGGTACCAGGGCTCGTCCAGGGACCAGCAGGGCATTTCCACCGTCGCCGCGGAGGCGGCGGCAAGGCATTCCTCGTAGCCCGGGATGCCGTCCCCGCCGGGACCCAGGCGCATGGCCCGCCCGGGCGGGCCTTCGCCCAGCACCTGCCGGGCCGCCTCTTCGAACTCGGCGCCGAAGATCAAGGCGGCAGGCTCGGCGTCGTCCATCACGCGCCGGTGCTCGGCCACGGACAGGCGCCAGTTGAGGCAGACCATGAGGGCGCCGATCTTGGCGCAGCCGTAGAGCATCTCCAGGTAGTCGGAGGAGTTGCCGGCCAGCACCGCCACCCGGTCGCCCTTGCGCATACCCCAATGCCGCTGGAGAAATTCGGCGAAGCGGCTGGCCCGCTCGTTGAATTGGCGGTAGGTCAGGCGCCGGCCGCTGGCGAGATCCACGAGCGCCGTCTTTTCCGGATAGTTGGCCGCCTGCTTGGCGAGCCAGTCGATCACGTACACGGGATTCTCCTATTCCACGTCCGCCACGTCCGCCACGTCCGGATAGCCGGCGAAGTCGCGCAGGAAGGCTTCCACGCCCGGCTGCGCCCCGCCTATGCACTCGGCGAACCGCTGCCGCTCCGCTTCCAGAGCCGCGGCGATGTCGTTCCGGTCGCGCCACAGCAGGCGCTTCGCATTGCGCATGGTGCCTTCGGGATAGCGGGCCATCTTCAGCGCCGCGGCGCGCGCTTCCTCTTCCAGACGCTCCCCGTCCACGATGCGGTTGGCGATGCCCCAGTCCACCGCCTCCTCGGCGGAGACTGAACGGTTGAGCAGCACGCAGGCGGCGGCGCGGCGCCGTCCCGCCAGGCTCGCGAACAGCGTGGCCCAGCCGCCGTCCGGCGAAAAACCCGCAGTCGCGTAGTGGGCCTTGAAGACAGCCTGGGGCGAGACGAGCACGAGGTCGCAGGCGAGCACGAGACCGAGCCCGCCCCCGGTCACCGGACCCTGCACGGCACAGACCACCGGCTGCGGCAGGTCGATGAGGGCGAGCATGGCCGCGTTGAGCCGGCCAACCAGGCGCGCGGCATAGGCGGCGATGTCGCCCTGGTATTCGCGCCGGAAGCGGCGCATGTCGCCGCCCAGGGAGAAGGCCGCCCCTTCCGCCCGCAGCAGCACGGCGCGCAGGTCCTCGGCCACGGCGAGTTGCGCGAGCCGCTCCAGCAAGGCGTCCAGCAGTTCCGGCACCAGGGCGTTGCCCATGCCGGCCCGGTTCAGCGTGACGATCGCCACCCCGCCCTCCCGATCGGCCCGGACCAGGCTCATTTCTTCTTGACTCCGCGCAGCTTGCCGACGATGCCGCTGGGGAAGAAGTAGACGGAGAGCACGA